>NZ_CP130610.1:1821695-2125311 GCF_030544485.1 Halomonas sp. HAL1 | reverse complement strand
TCAACCCAAGCTGTTGCACAAACAGAACGTGTTATCAATGTGAGTCTACCGCTCGGCCCTGACTCACAGCAGGGTATTGGGGTTCTTAAGTTTGGTGACGAGCTTGAGCGCCTCTCAGAAGGCCGACTGACCATTGAGCCCCACTACGACAACGCATTGGGTGCTGAACGCGAAGTCGTTGAAGGCATGGGCTTTGGCATCATCGATGCGGGCATTTCCTCCACCGGTCCGATGGGAGGCTTCGTCGATGAATTCATGCTCTTTGACTTACCCTACGTCTTCGAGAACCACGAGCATGCCTATGCCTTTCTAGACAGCGAACATGGCGAGGAGCTCGCACGGCTGGCCGAGGAAGGCATGAACGTGAAGTTCCTGGCGTGGATGGAGAACGGCTTCCGCCACAACACCAACTCGGTACGTCCAATCGAGAAACCCAGCGATCTGGAAGGCATTAACCACCGCACACAGGAAAGTCGCGTCCAGGTCGATACCTGGGAAGCACTGGGTGCTAACGCGACGCCCATGGCATGGACCGAGGTTTACACCGCCCTCCAGCAAGGTGTTATGGATAGCCAGGAAAACCCCTTGGCCACCATCTATGACGTTAACTTTTACGAAGTTCAGGACTACCTGAACATGACACAACACGTCTATTCGCCAGCGCCACTGATGATGGGCCTGGATCTGTTCAATTCTTTCAGCGAAGAAGACCAGGCGATCATCATGGAGGTGCCTTGCCGGTACAGCGTGAGGCCAGCCAGGAGTTAGAACAGCGTTACCTCGGGCAACTCGAAGAATTGGGCATGACCGTAACCCATCCCGACCTTGCCCCGTTCCGCGAAGCGGTCAAACCTGTCCTTGAAGAGTGGGCCCCCACCATCGGTGAGGATCTGGTCGACGCTGCCGTCAATTACGAATACTGAGCCCACAACGTCCGCAGGCAACACGACGTCCTGCGGGCGCTTTTCCGACGCATGAGGCAGCCATGAAGTCTTATCTACTACTGGCCCACAGAGCCATTGATGAGTTTAACCGTCTGATCGGCTGGATATTGGCCGGGTTGTTGTTAGTGATGACGGTACTCATCTTCTGGCAGGTATTTGCCCGTTTTGTCGTAGGCAGCCCGCTGTTCTTCTCAGATGAAATAGCCCGCTTCTCCATGCTCTGGTTGACCTTTCTCGGAGCTGGATATGCCTATCGTAAGGGCACACTAATCTCCGTGGACATCTTACTGGAACACGCCGGGAGAACACTGGCGCGCCTGCTGCGAATTGCCATCATCCTGTGTTCCGCTCTCTTCGCCTTTATCTTGATTAAACACGGTTACGACCTGATGGATCGGGTCGCCAGCCAGACAGCACCCAGTACTCGAATTTCCATGATGTGGCCTTACATGGCCATTCCCGCTGGAGGCGTGGTTATCATGATCAATAGCCTGGGGCTGTTGCTTGATGAGGCACTCAATATTCACAATCAGCCCAAGCAGGAGGTGAACTGACCATGGCACTGCTCTTGTTCCTACTGCTGATTTCGTTGTTCATCATCGGCGTACCCATTGCTCTCTCTCTCGGGCTAGCTTCTGCGATAACTATTTGGCATGGGGATTTATCACCCATGTTGATCGTTCCCCAACAACTCATCGCTTCGGTGAACTCCTTCCCGTTGATGGCGATACCCTTCTTCATCCTCGCGGGTTCCTTGATGCAGAGTGGTGGAATATCCCGGCGTCTGGTCGACTTCTCCAACACCCTGGTCGGCAGTATGACGGGCGGCTTGGCGATGGTGGCCATCGTCACTTCACTTTTCTTCGCGGCCATCTCAGGATCTGGCGCAGCCACAACCGCTGCCATCGGCTCCATCTTGATACCGGCCATGCTGGCCAAGGGTTACCCTGGAGGCTATACCGCCGCCAACCAAGCTGCCTCCGGCGCCCTTGGCGTCATTATCCCGCCCAGCATCCCGCTGATTCTTTACGGGATAGCTGCCAATGTGTCCGTGGGGGATATGTTCATCGCAGGCATTCTGCCCGGCATCCTAGTAACGCTGACTCTGCTGATCTTTGCCTACTTCTTCGCCAAGGCGAATGGTTTGGCTGGGAGTATCGAAAAGAGTTCTTGGATGGACGTCCTGCGAGCGGGGCGCAAGGCGATCCTGGCAATCCTTATGCCAGTCATCATCTTGGGCGGTATCTACAGTGGCATATTCACGCCGACTGAAGCCGCAGTCATCGCGGTGGCTTACTCTTTCCTGATCGGGTTTGTCATCTATAAGGAAATCAAACTGAGCAGCCTGGTTGATATCCTCAAACAATCGGCTGTTACCAGCGCTATTGTGCTAAGCATCATCGGCGCTGCAGGACTCTATGGTCGTATGCTTCAGCGGCTAAGGGTGCCTGATATGGTGTCCCAATTCGCAATATCGGCCATCGACAGCCCACTACTGTTCATTATCCTGGCCAATCTCCTGCTGTTGTTTGCAGGAATGTTTATTGAGGCAGCAGCGGCGATCCTGATCTTCGTGCCTATCCTGTTGCCCATTGCGATCAGCTTCGGATTCGACCCTGTCCACTTCGGGATCATAATGGTGGTCAACCTGGCCATGGGAATGTTCACCCCACCGGTCGGCCTCAACCTCTTCGTGGCATCACAGATAGCTAATATTAGTATCGCTCGACTCACCTGGTCCGTACTGCCCTTTGTAGGAATCGTACTCATCAATCTTCTGATTATCAGCCTGCTGCCTTTCCTGTCTACTTGGCTGCCTTCGCTGTAACCCCCCCCAAGGAGAGAAACTTTATGACCGTTGTAGAAAGTTTAACGCCACGCCATGGCCTCAGAGTGCTGATTACCGCTGGTGCCAATGGTATCGGTTTAGCAATCGCTAAGGCCTTCCAGGAGGCGGGCGCACGAGTGCACGTTTGTGATATCGACACCCAGGCCTTGGCCTCGCTGCCGGAGGGCATCTCACACACTGTGGCGGATGTCAGCAAAGAGGAAGACGTCGACCGGCTGTTCCAAGATGTCGCCTCTCTGGGTGGGCTTGATGTCGTCGTTAATAATGCTGGCATCGCAGGGCCCACTGCGGGGATCGATGAGATCGATAATGACGCCTGGACCCGTACTATCGACATCAATCTCAATGGTCAGTACCGGGTTGCTCACCGCGCGACGCCGTTACTGAAGGAAAGCCAGGGGCTGTTGATCAACTTGGCATCAGTCGCAGGTCGCCTGGGCTTTGCATACCGCACTCCTTATGCCGCCAGCAAATGGGCTGTCGTCGGACTGACTAAGAGCTTGGCAATTGAGCTCGGCCCAGAAGGGGTGAGAGTCAACGCAATTCTACCTGGCATCGTGCGTGGACCGCGTATCGAAAAGGTCATTGAAGACCGAGCGGCCAAGCGTGGGCTTAGCTATGCCGAAATGGAGCAGGAAAATCTTTCTAAGATATCTATGCGCCGCATGGTTGAACCCTCTGATATTGCGTCTATGGCCCTGTTCCTGGCGGCACCTGGTGGTACCAATATTTCAGGGCAGGCGCTGAGTGTCTGCGCCAACGTTGAGTCTTTGTGACTGATATAGGAGCAGCCTCATGACAGCACGTATAGGAATTATCGGCGCAGGCTTGATTGGTCGGGCTTGGGCCATTGTCTTTGCACGAAGCGGAATGTCTGTATGTCTCTATGATGTTGATGCTAACGCTCTCGGCCAAGTCCGAGACGGCATTCGGCAATCTCTTCAAGACTTACTTCAAGCTGGCCTAATTGAAGATATTGAGGCTCCGCTATCTCTTATCCAGACAGAAAACAATCTGGCGCATGCTATGAGGGGTGTTGAGTACGTTCAGGAATGTGGGCCAGAAGACATTGATGCCAAACGACGTATCTATTCAGAACTTGAGTCGGTGGTGGCCATAGATACCGTGTTGGCTAGCTCTACCTCCGGCATCGCTGCGTCTCGGTTCACAAACCATCTGAAACACCCTGAGCGCTGCTTAGTAGCACACCCCGTCAATCCGCCTTACTTGATTCCACTCGTCGAAGTAGCCCCATCACCTGACACTTCGGAAGCAGCGGTGAACCGCACCATGCAACTGATGGAACAGGCTCAGCAAACCCCGATACTGGTTCGGAAGGAAGTCCAAGGCTTCATTCTCAATCGTTTGCAAGGCGCATTGTTGAACGAAGCGCTACGCCTGTTTCGCGATGGCTATGTTTCCGCTGAGGATCTGGATAAGACAGTTAAACACGGACTTGGCCTGCGTTGGTCGTTTATGGGGCCTTTCGAGACCATCGACCTCAATGCGCCTAATGGAGTCGTCGATTACGGCCAGCGCTATGGGCCACTTTACCGCGATGTCGACCGTCAGCGCAGCGATGATGACCCCTGGGATACCGCAACCCTGGCTGCCTTGGGCCAAGAACGCCGGTCACAGCTACCTTCCGAAGGTCTAGCTGAGCGACAAGCTTGGCGCGACCGACGCCTAATGGCGCTGATGGCTCATCAGCGCCATATCGATACCTAATAACTTTTTCACTTTAACTAGGAGAAACTTCTGATGGCTAATAAACGTAAAGTCATAATCACCTGTGCCGTAACCGGTGCCATCCATACGCCCTCCATGTCGCCACACCTACCGGTAACACCTGAAGAGATTGCTGAGGCTGGTATCGCTGCCGCTGAGGCAGGCGCTTCCATACTTCACCTTCATGCCCGCGATCCCGATAACGGTAAGCCCACACAAGATCCAGCTGTCTTCGAGCGGTTTCTACCGCGTATCAAGAAAGCTACCGACGCGGTCATCAACCTTACCACTGGTGGCAGCCCTCACATGACCGTTGAGGAACGTATGCGGCCAGCCATGGAGTTTAAGCCTGAGCTTGCCTCTATGAACATGGGGTCGATGAACTTTGGGCTTTTTCCCATGCTTAACCGATATGAGGATCTCAAGCACGATTGGGAGCGTGCCCATCTTGAGAATAGTCGCGACCTAGTGTTCAAGAACACTTTCGCCGATATCGAAAAGGCCATGACACTTGGTGCAGAGAACGGCACTCGCTTTGAATGTGAATGCTACGATATTGGCCATCTTTACAATTTACGCAATTTGATGGATCGCGGCATTATTAGTGGAAAAGTCTTCGTGCAGAGTGTGTTCGGCATCCTGGGCGGTATCGGCCCCCACCCCGAGGATGTTATGCATATGCGCCGAACCGCCAACCGCTTATTCGGTGATGACTACGAGTGGTCAGTGCTGGGTGCCGGAGGCAACCAGATGCGGATTGCTGCTCAGGCGGCAGCCATTGGAGGCCATGTTCGCGTCGGCCTTGAAGACTCACTATGGCTTTCTCCGGGCAAGTTAGCCGAAAGCAACGCGGCACAAGTAGCCAAAGTACGCGAAATTCTCGAAGGCCTTTCCTTTGAAATAGCAACGCCCGACGAAGCACGCGAGATACTTCAACTTAAAGGTGGCGACCAAGTCGGCTTCTAGGGAGAGTACTTAATGCCAGTATATCGACTAGAAGGTAACGTTCCCGAGATAGCGACAGGTGCCATGGTGATGGAAGAAGCTACGCTAATCGGGCGTATTCATCTTGCTCACGAAGTCTCTGTCTGGCCTGGCGCAGTGCTACGAGGGGATAATGAACCTATCACCGTCGGGGAAGGCAGCAATCTGCAAGATGGCTGTGTGATACATACCGACCCTGGTTACCCGGTCGACATCGGCTGTCAGGTGACCGTAGGGCACCTAGCCATGTTACATGGTTGTAAAATCGGCGATGGCGTACTAGTGGGCATGAACGCAACGGTACTCAATGGTGCGGAAATTGGTGATCATTGCATCATAGGTGCCAGCGCTTTGGTCACCTCGGGCAAACGATTCCCTCCACGCTCTTTAATCGTAGGTGTGCCCGCTAAGGTGGTCAGAGAGCTAACCGATGATGAAGTGCAAGGAGCATTAGATAACAGCAAAGTTTACGTGAAAAAGATCGACCAGTATCGGTCTCTTGAAAAGCTTTAAGAGTGAGTACGGTAAGTCACTGCCTTTGGTTCTGATGAATCGGGCTGTATATGATCTAAACGGCCCTCTGGGAGCGTGATGCATGAAAAGAAAATCCGTAACCTCCCGCGATGTGGCGAAGTTAGCTGGTGTGTCTCAGTCAGCAGTGAGTCGCAGCTTTTCAGCTGATGCCAAGGTGGCGGAGAAAACGCGCAAAAGGGTGTTGGAGGCAGCCCGGGAACTAGGATATCGCCCCAACTCCATTGCGCGCTCGCTGATTACCAGATCGAGTCGTACCATTGCTGTAGTGGCTTACAGCCTCGAAAATCCTTTCTACAGTGTCATGCTGGAAAAGGCGTCACGCTACTTTCAGCAACAGGGCTACCATCTTCAGCTTTTTTTTGCTCCGTCAGATAACGGTTTCGCTACGGTAATTGACGACATAATTAGAAGCCAAGTCGAGGGGGTGCTGATGCTGGCGATAACCATGGATAGCGCCCAGGCAGAGGAGGTGGCGAATTTTGGTATTCCTTTCGTTGTCATCAATCGTACTGTCAATTTTGATGGTATAAGCCAAGTCGGCAGTGATAACTACAGCGGGGGGTATTGGGCAGGTCACTACCTTTCCTCCCTTGGTCATCGCCGTATTGCCTATCTGGCAGGGTTGCCAGACTCTTCCACCGACCTCCAGCGGCAAGCCGGCTTTCTGAAAGGACTTGCCGATGTGGGTGTGGATTGCTATGCGATGGAGGTCGGTAACTACCGGTACGCAGATGCCTGCCATGCAACGAGGCGCCTGTTTGCTAATTCAACACCACCGGATGCGCTGTTTTGTGCTAACGATCTGATGGCAATCGCTGCTATTGATACCTTGCGGCATGAATTCGGGCTTGCAGTGCCTGATGACGTCTCGGTCATTGGTTTCGACGATATACCGATGGCGGATTGGCCGAGTCATTCCCTGACAACCCTGAAACAGCCGGTGGAATTAATGGTCTTGAAGGCTACTGAGCTACTGATGGCGCAAATCAATCAGATCGACATTAATACGGAGCACATCATGCTCCCGGTAACGCCAATGCTGCGAAACAGCACCCGCCGCTCGGCACGCCATCCTAAGGAGAACCTAGAAGAGGTGAGCGATGCACATCATCCTAGCGCCAGATAGCTTTAAAGATGCTCTCTCGGCTAGCAAGGCCGTCAGCGCGATCACTGCCGGTATTCGTAGAGCTTTACCATCTGCACAGTGTGATGCTTGCCCGATGGGCGATGGTGGGGAAGGTACTTTGGATGCTTTGATTGACGCTACAGGAGCCGAGCGGCATTACCAGATGGTGCAGGGGCCTTTGGGAGAACTTCGTCAGGCAGCGTGGGGCTGGCATCCCATTAATTTCACAGCATATATTGAACTGGCTGAAGCGTGTGGTCTGCAGCACCTGACTCTTCTGGAGCGCACGGCACTGCATAGCTCCACTCATGGGGTAGGTGAGCTGATTATCGCCGCTCTGAACGCAGGTGCTAAGCGCATAATACTCATGCTAGGGGGGAGTGCGACCAACGACGCGGGTGCAGGCATGCTGCAGGCTTTAGGGGCAAGATTGCTTGATGAACAAGGACGACCTCTGTCGCCCGGTGGGGCGGCTCTGATCAATCTTGCTCAAGTGGAGCTTGATGGACTTGATTCGCGTCTGTCTGAGGTGATCGTTGAGACCGCCGTGGATGTAGATAATCCGCTGGTCGGTGAGCGCGGTGCCAGTGTTGTATTCGGCCCTCAAAAAGGCGCTAGCGAAGAAGATGTCGTCATATTGGATGCTGCACTAGCACATTTCGCCAGCAAGGTAACTGAGACTCTGGGAAATGACTTCCGTGAATTACCCGGTTCAGGGGCTGCTGGAGGGATGGGGTTCGCGGCACGCACCTTTCTCGGGGCAGAGCTGCGTCCAGGTATTGAATTGGTGATGACCCAGGTGGGTTTCGACAACGACTTGAACTTACCGATTTGGTCATTACCGGCGAGGGAAGGCTAGAAGGTCAAAGTATGGCAGGGAAGACCCCAATTGGCATTGCCCGCTGCGCACGGGAAATGGGTGTTCCAGTAGTTGTGTTAGCGGGTAGCCTCGGTGAGGGATGGCAGTTGGCTTATGATGAAGGCGTAACCGCTGTATTAGCTTTGTCCGATGGGCCGTTAGCACTGGACGAAGCTCTATTACGCTGTGCTGAGCTGCTATCGGATCGCGCAGAGAGCGTCGTGCGTTTATTTCACTCAGGGTCACCTACGATTGTTGCCTAACGTCGGTGGTTTGCAATGCAAGTCGGCCCACCTATGTGAATACTGAGAGAGGACTCCATGCCGCTCCCTCTGGATTAGATTTAGGCGATATCACTAAACGGACAACAAGGCTGACAGAGGGTCCCCTTGATGTATCGAAAATCTATAACCCGGGGGATCGCATCTTCGTCCGTGAAAGCGACGCACATTTGCTCCAATCAGTCGACCGCTTAATGAACGACCTAATTGAACGCTTTTCTCCAGTTTGGCAAAAGGTATATGAGAGACGGGATCGTAAAGTGATTGGAACAATCGCGCGTTTTGCGTTTATGTCCATATCAGAAGAGCGCAACTTGCTGGTTCACACAACTCAGTGGGGAGTGAACCCCCGTGTTAGTAAGTCTGGTCAAAATGAAAATATACAGAAAGAGCCCACTTTCGCTTTAGATATCAACTGAAGTAATGAGATCGAACCTAACCGGTCGCTGTTGCCGAACAATTTTTTCTCCGCTTTGCGGCTCAGAACCTGCCGCAAAGCTTCGTGTTATATCAGAGACGACTAAAAGGCAGCTTTTGGCCGTTTGCCGCCTTAACCAAAAAATAAAGCTTGCCTGATTACTAGAGCTGCCTCGCTGGGTTCGGGGTCTCCATTGGGGTGATTGTGTACCAGGATGGCCGCTGCGGCATTGTAGGCAAGGGCGGCTTTTAGTACCAAGCAGCCTAGCCTTTAATAGGATATGGAGAGAGAAAACCAGAGATATGTCGGTAGTTGATCAGCCCATATTGGCATCTCGGATCCGCACAATAAAAGCATCGTCCCCGACTTGGCCACCTTTGAATGCCACCTGAAGGCCATCGAAATCAGGATCACTACTGTGTGCGGTGCATAGCGGGGACCCAGGCGTCTGCGGTAACGGCATGAGCGTAGTTAAGGCATGGATACCAAGTTCCTGAATCGCATGGCTTGATGTATCACCACCGGCAACCAAAACGCGGGTTAGCTGCTCGGCGCGAACTAGGTCACGGAGTAGACCACCCAGTCGTCGGCCTATGGCATGTGCAGTGCTGTTATCCTGTAATGATGCCAGGCTGGAATCTGGGCCAAGCGCTGTATAGATCACCACGCTACGTCCTTTAGCGAGTGCCGCCAGAGCCTGCGAGCGAACTGCATCGAGCTCGGTGCTCGCCAGGGTGTCATTGGCTAAGCGCGAAGCGTCTGCCCGCAAGGCGGTAAAGCCATGTTTCTCGGCGTAGCGAATCTGACGAGCCGTGGTCTCGGAACAACTTCCTGAAACTACAGCAATACGTTCCACGGGTTCGGGATTAGAGAAGGTCGGTGGTCTTTCGACTAGTCCTAGTCGTTGCCATTCTGTTAGTAGCGCGTACTCAACCCCGGAAGAGCCGATTACAAACCCACCATTTTTGGGCCGGGTGCGCCATAGCTGGCGTCCTACTGTTGCCTGGCTTGATGAATCAAGTACATCGTAAAGAAGCGCCGCATAACCGGAACGAATGCTATCTACACGAGCATCAATCTGGGGATCGGCTAGAGTTACAAGATCAATGAGTCCAATGTCGAGTGCAGTCTGTGTTGCCAGATGTCGTCGCAAATCAGCCTCATGCATCGGTGTTACTGGATGCCTAGACATGATCGGATGGCGGTCGATACGGTAGATCTCTCCCTGAGCCGCGGCAAAGAGTTGGCCGAAGAATGTGTAACGGCGCAGTTGTGGGGCACCAACGACAATGGGAACGCCATCGTGACCAAAAATACCATGTCCGATCTCAAGGGCACGGCCGATGCTGCCTACATGAGGCGCACTGTCGAAAGTAGAGCATGTTTTGTAATGGCATAGAGCTGCGCCTTGATCGCGCAGCCAAATCAGCGATGGTGTCAGGTGCTGATCCATCCAATCAGGCGACTCACTTCGGCTTGTTCCTGCTAGGCCGATAGCTCGGCAGTGGCGGAATTTTTGCAGTTGATCCTCGTCAGGTATCGTTGTGAATAGCACAGTATCCACGCCTTGACTTGCGAGAGCCTCCATCGCATCGGTGGATCCCGTCAGGTCGTCACCGTAGTAAGAAATCAGTGGGGCAGAATAACTCAGGGGCATCGACGAAAGGTCTCCAAGGCCCTTGCTAGTTCAGTGTGCTCACGAGCGTAGTCGTTTACGTCGATGCCCTCCACTGCGGCCTCCCAAGCCTGACGAAGACTCCTGACACCAGCGCCGATTCCATCGGGGTGCGCCATGATGCCACCGCCAGCGCAGAAGATTAGATCGGTGCTAGTGATGGCAGAGTAGGTGTCAGCTGCCTGGTCGGCAGTCTGGCCGGAAGAGAACACTGGCATCACTTCGCAACCGGGATTCGGAGGATCGAACATGGGTGTCAAGCAGGCACGGGCGCTGGCAATGACACTTGCATCCTCCTCGCTGAACTTATTGCGCAAACCATTAACGTGAATATGATCGACTCCCACCAGGCGCCATAGTTTCTGGTAAGCCACGAAACTCATGCCCAGATGTGGTGAGCGGCTTAACATTCCCCACCCCGCTCTGTGGCCATGCAGAGCCACTTGGCAGTGACGCCTCAGTTGGCTCACCCCAGTGAGGCCAACGGCGTTAAGGGCGACCATTACGCAGCTACCACCAGCTGCCACCACATAGTCGTGATGATCGCGCATTTCATCGGCTTCACCCGTGATGTTGAAGGCGTACATTACCTTTCTTCCAGTGCGTTCGGCGTGATCCCGGATAAGCGGCATCACTGCATCGACTCGTTCTTTAAAAGGGTTGTGGGGGGCATTGGCCTGCAACTCATCATCCTTGATGAAGTCGATCCCTCCCGCTAATAGCTGACTTACCACCTCTGCGGTGGCACTAGGTGAAAGCCCAACGCTTGGCTTGATAATCGTTCCAATCAGTGGGCGACCTTGGATTCCTGTAAGTTCGCGGGTACCGGCTATACCAAATTGCGGCCCAGGGTACGCCTCAGCGAATGGATCCGGTAGAGACAGATCGAGCAATTTAAGCGCTGAAAATTCCTTAAGCTCAAAAAGGTTGCCTGCCACTGTCGCGAACAATGCAGGTAGCGAGGTGCCGAGGTTAGCCAATGGCCAGGACAGGGTGACGCGTGCTTGTCGGTAGACAGGATGGACACTACCTGTCTGAAGAGCTGGTATTGGTAGAGATGGGGTATAGTTCGTTCCCAAAGGCTCGATATGCTCAACGCGAGCGCCGTGCGCCTCGCGCAGCGCATCTGTTTCGTTTTCCAGTCGAGTAAAGGTACCGCATGACTGTTCACCGGCCATTACTTCGGCAGCATGCTTAAGCGGATAAGGCGTTTCAATCAGGTATGTAGCCAGAATACGCTCACTCATGATCGACCTCTCTCAAGTGATGTAGCGACAGTCTCAATAGTTGATTAAGTGAAAGACATTTAGAGGTGGTTTGTCTTCTGCAACCATTGCCAATAATCCATAAGACCCTCGCGGATATTGGTAAACCGGGGTTCAAAGCCAAGCTCCTCACGCGCGCGTGAGATGTCTAAGGGTGAGCCCCGTACAACGAACGGACCTGGCCCCAGTTGTACATTGGAGGTTTTGCCAGTGATATCAGCTACCTCATCAATGATTTTGAGGTGGTCGACGGGCACTCCGCTGGAAATATTGAAGTTGCGCTTTGTCACCTGGGGCTTTTCAAATAGCTTCACGATGCCGGTAGCAGTATCCAGTACATGCGTCCAATCCAATGATTGTTGTGAGCCATTGGAAGCCTGAATGTTATCGAGCCCTTCAAGAGGGCCGAATAGCCCTTGATAGACTTTGTGCATGTGTGAAGGTCGCTTACCGGGGCCGTAGACAAAGAAGAGCCTAGCATTGCGGATATCCATGCCGAACGTGTCGCTGTATTGCAGGCCATAAAGCTCGCCTGAAATTTTCGAGGCGCCATAGAGATCGGTTGCCTTATAAGGAGTGTCTTCGTGCTGAGGCCCCGGCGCATCGCCATAGACTGCCCCGGAGCTCATGTTGACGACCTTGTTGATGCCCAGAATACGACACGTCTCGTATACGTTGAGTGTTCCCATGGCATTAATCGATACATGCTTGTAGGGATGCTCCTGGAAGTATGGCCCGGCGATCACCGAGACCCCATGGATGACACCTTCGAGTTCGTCGCGGTGGCGTAGGAAAATCTTGAAGATGCTGTGGTAGTCGAGGACGTCGACTGACTCGAGTGTAAGCAGGTCCCGCACTTCCTCAAGATAATCCAAGCCCAGGCTATCGAAGCGATTGGCAGCGGTGTCACAGATAACTACCTGCTTCCCCTGTTTTGCCAGTAAGTAGGCGACCCAGGAACCCACGTGGCCAAGGCCACCGGTGATGAGAACTGACATATTAGGTCTCCTTAATTCAAGATAATGTTCGGAAGGAACATGACGATGGAAGGGAAGCAGATGATGATGAGCAGTACGATGAAGAGGGGGATATAGAATGGCATCGTTTCTCTCACCAACACGCCGAACGGCAGGTTAGTGATCTTCTGAACGGTGAACAACACAGTACCGACGGGAGGCGTTATCAGGCCGATCATCAGAGTGAAAATCATCACCACCCCGAAATGTATCGGGTCGATGCCGTATTGCACTATCACCGGCACCAGCAGTGGAGTTAACAGGAACAGTGCCGGAACCGAATCGATGAATAGGCCGATTAGTAGGATGAACAAAGCCAGCAGCAGCAGTAAACCTAGTGGGTCGGTCACTGTTGCGAGCAGAAATTCGGCAACTAGCGAGGTGACCTGGTAACGCCCCAGCACCCAGCTGTAGAGGGCACTACCTGCAATAATGAACATCAGAGCCGCCGAGTCGATGGCAGTATCGCGCAGAATGCTGATGAACTCTCGAAAGCTGATGGAGCGATAAACCACAAAGGCAATGAACAAGCAGTAGACCAAGGCAACCACTGAGGCCTCTGTAGGGGTGAAAACACCGCTTAGGATGCCCACGATGATGATGAGCGGTGTTAGCATCGGCAGTACGCCGCGTATTAGCGCCGCCGTGAAGTCTTGGAAACGAGCGCGAGCTCGGGTAGGAAAACCACGTCGATGCGAGATAATGGCGACCATCACCATAAGGCCTAATCCCATGAAGAGGCCGGGGATAATAGATGCTAGGAAGATGCCAGCGATTGAGGCATTGGCCAGAGCACCATAGATGACGGCGGGAATACTAGGCGGAATAATTGGACCGATAGTGGCCGAGCTCGCCGTGACAGCAGCACTAAAGCCGGTAGGATAACCATCGTCTTCCATGGCCTTAATTTCCAAAGCACCTAGTCCGCCAGCATCCGCAACTGCAGAGCCCGACATGCCAGCGAACAGCATGCTAGCGACAACATTGACATGGCCCAGCCCTCCCTTCAGGTGGCCCACCATCGTTCTTGCGATGTCGAAAACGCGGTCAGATATACCTGCGCTGTTCATTAGCCGACCAATAAGAAGAAATGCCGGGATAGCAAGCAAGGTAAAGCTGTTGACACCATAGAGAGTGCGTTGGGCGATCATTTCCATCGGAATGGCATCGAAACCACGCGTGTATCCCAGCACCATTGCTGAAGAACCTATCATGGCAAAAGCGACGGGCACTCCTAGCATTAATAGGACGATCAATCCGACGAACAGGATGACGAAGACTTCCATAGTCATTCACTCCAGTCATTTTGAATGGCGGGCAGCTTGATAAAGATGCGTCGATATAGATCACCTATCAGCAGTCCAATCATCATCCACGCCGATATGAGCTGAATCAGGTAGATATAAGAGAAACTCAAACGGAAAGTACTAGCCAAAATGCCTGAGGTTCTCTCCATCATGTTCCATCCGCCAATGGCCAACATGAGCAGCACTACGATGCAAATGATATCGGCAAGGCTTGCCACAATGCTGCGCACGCGCGGCCCCATCAAATCGGTCACCACGGTGATACGAATGTGTTCCTGATAACGCAGGGCTAGTACCGAGCCCAGGAAAATCTGGGCCAGGAAAAGGTAGCGAGCGGCTTCATCGGTCCATGATACGGGTATGCCTAGCGCATATCGTGAAATCACTTGGATAGCCATGATTGTCAACATCAGCGCGAAGGCTGTCGTGACGACAGCGGTTAGGAGTCCCCAGAAAAGAGCAATAGCACGGTTTATATGATTCGCGGCTGTCATAGGCGCCTCCGGTCGAATGACTTGGTTGACTAGAGAAGGCGACCTAATATTGCCGGGTCGCCCTTGGCGACTTACTCGAGCAGTGAGTTTACGTATTCGCGAACATTGGGATGGTAGTTTTCAATGATTTCCCTGACTGCGGGTTCGGCTGCCTCGCGGAAGGCGTCCACATCGCTATCAACAATGGTCATGCCAAGTGACGCTAGTTCTTCGAGGAGATCTTGCTGACCGCTGATAATTGTTTCGTCGCCCCACTCGGTAGCGTCTTTAATTGCGGTCATTATGATGTCGCGATCTTCGTCAGAAAGGCTTTGATAGAAATCTTCATTCATTAACCAATGAAAAAAGGAAAAGACATGTTCAGTTCTGTTTAGATGATCCTGCACATCGTAGAGCCTTCCTGAGTAAATCAAGTCGACAGGGTTTTCCTGCATCTCAATCACACCGGTCTGGAGCGAGGTATAGACTTCTGGCCATGCGATAGGACTTGGTAGGGCGCCAACCTCTTCCCATATTTGAATCCAGGGCGCTATTTCTGGTACCCGCAAGCGGACACCCTCAACATCTTCTGGTGTGTTGACGGGGAAATTCGAGGTCAGGTTACGCGGGTTACGCTGAGAGAGCCCAACCAGACGCATGTTACCGTTGGCGATTAGGCGCTCGTTGAGCAATTCCCCGGTTTCACCTTCATAGACTTCTCGGGCCTCCTCGCTTGAGCGATAGACGAAGGGAAGGTCAGCAGAAGCGAATTCTTCGGCGTAAAGCGTCATGGGCATAGAGCCACCCAAGGCGATGGAATACTCACCGAAACTGGCACCTTCTAAATGGTCACGCTCACCACCGACCTCTGTGCCTAGAAGCGATACGGTATACCTACCATCTGTTTCTGTCTCGATAGTCTCCTTAAGACGTTCCCCGACCTTGAACATAGTGTCGGATGGTTCGACGTGGATAGCGATAGAGAGTTCGTTGGCACTGGCTTGGGCTGCGATTCCTAAGCTGGCTAGGCTAGCGAGGATGATTCCGCGTGCTGTTGTTGTAGTCATTTTGCATACACCTCCGGAAGTTCAGTATGAGTGGCGTTAGCATTGATTCTGATATTGAGCCTGCAATGGTATTAGCGATGCCATTAAGATCGAATCTGCGTGATGCGAGGCCACTTTTTAAAAGCTAGCACGTGTTATTTGGTAGCGCTACCATTTCGCTTCTTATCCTTTAGAATGAGAATATAGAATGGCTTTTATTTAAGGAGATGATGTTGAAACAGACCCCTATAACGCGATCACGTCGGCGTCACCGAGGAACAGATAGCGTAACAATACAAGATGTAGCGTTGGAGGCAGGTGTTGCTCCGATTACCGTTTCTCGTGCACTCAATACGCCTGAGAGTGTGTCTGCCAAGCTGCGAGAACGTATAGATCAGGCTGTAGCTAAGCTCGGCTATATGCCCAATCTTGTTGCTGGTGGTCTGGCTTCGGCAGGGATGCGTATGATTCCGGTTGTGGTGCCATCGTTGTCTATTTTGACCTTTATTGAGGTGATCCATGGTATTCAGCAGACCCTTGAGCAGGCTGGGTATCAAGTGCTACTGGGATCAACCGACTTCGATTTGGATCGCGAGGCCAGCCTCATTGACTCATTGCTTGGTTACTCGCCTTCTGGCGTCATCCTAACAGGGCTTCGTCATCACGTCCGTACTGCAAAACGTCTCAAAAACTGGGGACGCCCCGTGGTCGAAATCATGGAGCTAGGTGACGAGTGTATAGACATGAATGTCGGCGTTGATAACCATGCAGCCGGAGCCTGTATGGCACAACATTTACTAGACAGAGGCTACAAAAGTATCGCTTATCTCGGTACTGGTATGAGCCGAGATTATCGGGCTATGCAACGTTTCGAGGGTCATCGGGAGGTGCTGAAGACATCGGGAGTTGAATTCGATCTGCTATTTCGTCGCGAGGAGCCGTCATCCTATGAAGCAGGGCGCCTCTTGTTCCTAGAGGCACTGGAAACGCGGCCGGATTTAGACGCGTTACATTTTGCTAACGATAATCTTGCCGCCGGGGCGCTAATGGAAGCTAATCGGCAAGGCATATGTGTGCCTGAAGAAATCGCGATTGGTGGTTACCTCGGGCTATCGCTAGGTGAGCATCTTTCCCCACGGCTTTCGACCATTACCGTGCCGCGATACGAAATGGGCGTCGAGGCAGCCAAGATGATGCTTTCAAGACTTGAAGGCAGGCAACCACCAGCCCCGAGGTTGGATATTGGCTATGAACTCAAGGTGAGGGAAAGCACCTGAACGTTTATTTGGACGTTGGCGATTTTTACTATGGTCATTTTGTTGGTTTTAGTAACCAGTGTTACGACATTAGATATCAGCTACTTAACCCGCTTTGAGTTTGCCGTGGGTCATGGTTGCATCCAAAAAAATAAGACACCAGGGTGGTAGCCCTGGCGTCTATATAGTAAATGATCGATTGGTGTATCTATGGGAAGGTCGTGTCACGCAGCCATCACTTGAGTCATTCTGCGCTCCATCTCTTCATGGAATGCCTCAACGCGTTCGGCAATGGTGCGAATCAAGATATTGTCGCGTTGAAATCGCTAGAAAGTATGCTCCGACGTCACCCCATCTTCAGTAGCCCGGGTTTAGAGTCAGAAGTAACTTTATCGTGTTTTACCACCAGTTGCTCGGCATAGGCGGAAGGCGTTAACCCTCCCAGTCCCTTCTTCGGTCTTTCCTCGTTGTATTCCCGTCGCCACGCCTCGATGATTACTCTCGCGTGATGCAGACTGGTGAACCAGTGCTCATTCAGACATTCATCTCAAAAGCGCCCGTTGAACGATTCGATATAGGAGTTTTGATTGGGTTTGCCAGGTTCGATTAAAAACAGGGCAACACCGTGTAGATGCGCCCATGACAGTATGGCGCGCCCACAGAATTCCTTGCCATTATCCGTACGAATGGCACTAGGTAGCCCACGCAGTAAAGTCAGATGATCCAGTATCCTTGTTAAAGCCAGTCCGCCAATGGCTCGGTCAGGCACGATAGCCACGGCTTCATGAGTAGCTTAGCATCGGGTACGCTCATGCCGACGAACTTGCTGCGCCATAGATAGTAACTGGCTTCTGAGAAACCGTGTAGACGGCATAGCTCTTTGATGGGCAGTCCCGCTTCGGCTTCGCCCAGGAAACCAATGATCTGTTCTTCGCTGAAACGCTTCTTCATGTCCAATCTCCTTACCCATAGGGTCGGACTCTAAAGTGTAACGCTACTCAATCTGGGAGTGACGTCGCAATCATCATTATCTGGCAGCATCAGATCCGCGGGGCGAGTGCCGTGGCCAGGCAGCAGGATGGAGCGAACCAGCCAGCCATCATTCGCCATATCGGTAGCAATAACAATGAAATACCACGGGCTTGCGCCCAGTCCATGCACTAACAGGATACCGCGTTTCGCCGGCCTATCAGGACGGAGCTCAAACGGAGTATTGGGCTCTTTTTCAAGGTCGCGGCCTTCACTGATAAAGGCGCGGTTATCGGCAATCCATGCACGTGTTTCGCGCGCATATTGATCGAAACTCTCCTGATCATAGCGAGGCAGGTTTTCTGAGGGTTGAAACCCCGGCGAATCCGGTGGCACGGCGCAGGAAGCCAGCAATTAAAAGTGCGAAGAGTAGAACGTTCAGGCGGCTAATCATGAAACCCTCTCTGTAGGTGCTTGCCTCTAACAGAGAGCTACAATGTGCTCCCCTTATTTAGAATGATCGTGCAACCGGGCTGTGCGGTGTTTAACGAGCAGCGTTATTATTTTGTGTGTTACGGTCATTTAGCTGTTTAATGCAAAACTCGGCAGTACTGCCTCAGCCTCGATAGCGATCAGCCATTCCGGTTCGGCAAGGCCGTACACAATCAACCAAGTAGCAGCTGGCGGTGAGATGGGGAAGCGATGCTTCAACGCTTCTATTACCACATGCTGGTCGTAGCGAGCGGCTTCGGCTAAGTAGATTCTCAGCATCACGACCCGTAAGAGATCGCCACTGAGGCTCGATAGCAACCGTTCGATATTATCCAGTGCCGCCTCTGTCTGCTCGGGAAGTTCTGGGCCCGCCAGCTCTCCTGTCTTATCCACCCCAACCTGACCAGACATCAATACACGAGAGCCTCCCTGAACTAATACGGCTTGGCTATGACCTCCGATCAAGGTATCGGGCAGGTTGGACGGATTTAAGGGTTTGCGTCTTAAAATTTGCATTACAACCTCCTTCCTCAGCTCATGGGTTCGCTTGCAAGAATTATTGATCGGTCAATCGTGCGTGATTCTCTGTTGGGTTAGCAATTATCGCTAGCTGACAATATCGGCCTACTTTACTTTCTCGTTTCTTACTGAAAGTACGTTTGCATCAAAACGGTCTCTAACGAAGAGTGCGCAAGCATCCCACTTAAAGCAGGCCTGCCGTGAGCGCCTTGAGTGTGGCCGCAGCATGAGTGGAACAGTTGAGTTTTCGGGAAATGTTCTCGACATTGGGGCCGGCGGTACTGAGACTGATACCCAGTGTGCGGGCGGTCTCTTGATTACTCACGCCATTGATAACCAGCTTGGAGACTTTGTCCTGGTTGGCCATTGCTGGGGTGGCATGACGAGCTCCGAGGCGGGGATCACCCATGCCACTGCCTTTCAAATGACCTTGAGTGGGCATTAATCTTGACGGTGGTGCACTCGTTCGCTAGTAGAATTTTCCCAGGAATCGTTTTCACTGGCATCGTTTTCGCTACATAGCGTCATGATCAATCCAGGGTGGGCGTTGTGGGCGGTCAGCGTCCAGGCGTGTGCCATAGCAATCTCCTGGCAGATGGCCAATCCTAAACCGGCGCCATGGTCGCGCCGATGGGCACCTCGCCAGAATCGTGCGAACAATAGCGGGAGTTGTGTTGCATCGACGCCAGGCCCGCGGTCACGCACGGTTATGGTATTGCTTTGGATCTCCATGCTGACGACGGTCTGCGCGGGGGCATGCTGGATGGCGTTCTCTAGCAAGTTCTTGAGCAGAGTGAAGCATGCCCCGCGATCAGCCTCCCATGTCACCTTATCGTCGGTGGCGAGTACCGTTAAATGCACGTCGGCGGACTCCGCCATGCGTTGCAAGTAGGTGGAAGCTTCGTGGGCAATGTCGTGCATTCGTACAACGCTAAACTGGTAGTTATGCGCCTCGCTCGCTTCGGCCAGAAGTAGCAGTTGTTGCACCTGCCGCGTCATATACTCGACATCGCTCAATAGCTCCTTGCGGTCATTTCGCCCCTCCTCAAGCAACTCAACCTGCCCGCGGATCAGCGCCAGTGGCGTTTTTAACTCGTGGGCCGCGTGGCCGAGAAACTCCTGCTGCAGGCGATAACCCTGCGCGAGACGTTCCAGGGCGTGATTGAAACTATCTACCAGCGGGGCAATTTCCACAGGCACTGAGTCCGTATCGAGCCGAGCGTCTATAGAGCGCGGCGAGATGGCCGCGGCGGACTCCGATACGTCTCGCAACGGCTTGAGGGTGTAGCGCAGGGTAATATAGGCGCATAGCCCGAAGGCGACGAACAGCACGAGTCCGAACACCGCCACGGCAGCGACCACCTGCGGAAATGACACGGTATAGACGACATCCAGGAACCTCGCACTGACTGCGAATTGCAGATACCACCTTCGCCCCTCATGATTGAGGGGTTGCGTGGCGCCATAGAAGGTCTTTCCCTCATGCTCGAAGGTGAAGTTGCCGCGTGCCAGCGGAACAAGACCGCCGTCGGCCGGCCAGAACTCCTCACCAGAACTCGAAAAGACGGCCACGTTTCCGGCTTCATCCAGAATCCGGTAAGCCGCTTCGCGCTGCGGACCCTCGTACAGCCAGGCACGGTCCTCCAGACTCGAGTCGAAGCCGACGGGCCGGCCGCGATTGTCGAACTCGATATTGTCTACTAGCCCCTCGGCCGCGTCGGCCAGATCCATACGAGCCAGTAGATCGCTCTGAAGCACCACTGCTGCGGCAATTACCAGCAGTGTGATACTCAGCACCATGCCCGCCACATAGGCCAACAGCACTTTCAGCCTTAGGCTATTTAGTGTTATCCGCTTGACGAAGCGCATACCCCATCCCTCTGACGTTGGCTATCCGCTGGCGTGAGCCGATGGCCAGCAGCTTGCGGCGTAAACGGTGCAAGGCGACATCCAGTGCGTTCGGTGTTACCGCTTCGCTAAGGCCCCAGGCCGCCGCTTCCAGCGCGCTGCGGCGTACGACCTCATCGTGCTTGTATAACAGCAACTGCATAATGTGCAGCTCCGCCGGGGCAAGGGTAATGCTCTCGTTCCCGCTGAACAGAACGCCGCTTTCCGTATGCAGTCTCAGGTCGCCATGAATGGGGTCGATTGAATGGAATTCCGCAGGGCGGCGTAGCAAGGCACGGACACGTGCCACCATCTCATCCATGGCAAACGGCTTGGGCAGGTAGTCGTCGGCACCGGCTTCGAGGCCTTCTAGCCTGTCATGTAGCGCATCGCGCGCCGCAGTGCAACTACGCGACGGTTTTGGCTACGTCCATCGCGTCAGCGATGAAGGCCAAATAACGGAGCAGAAAGTGGCCCTGGGCCAGCACACGGAAGATCGAATCGAAATTCGCGCCGGGATTGAACCCGATGCCCGAGTGGTCGCCTCGGGCGGTGCTTTTCTCGGCAACGGTGACCAGGTGCGGGTGATGGAGGGAGAGCCGTTTCATTCACCCCAAACGAACGATACCGACGCCGAGGAGGGGGTATGACGCTTAATACCTCATCCTGGGCGATTCGCAATCCTATTCCGGTTGTTCTGCTCTTCATCCTATTGACCTTCTGGGGGCTCATCTCCTTCCGAGGCTTGTTTATTCAGGATTTGCCGGATGTGCAACTGCCCCTCGTGGAGGTCTCCGCCTCGTTGCCGGGGGCGGCCCCCGCCTTAATGGAGAACGAGGTCGCCCGCAAGATCGAGGACGCCATCGCTACCGTCTCCGGCGTCAAAAACATCTCTACAACGCTGACGGATGGCAATGCCGACATTGCTATTGAATTCAGACTGGAAAAGTCCTTGCAAGAGGCTCTTGAGGATGTGCGCGACGCTGTTGCTCGCATCCGCTCGGAGCTACCCGCCGACCTGCGTGATCCAGTGATTCGGAAGGGGGAGTTTTTCAGTGAGCCGATTGTACGCTACGCGGTGAGCTCCTCCGATCTAGACGATGAGGCACTCTCCTGGTTCGTCGATGACAAAATGACCAAGACCGTCTTGTCGGTGCCAGGCGTTGGCTCGGTTCGGCGTATCGGCGGGGTCGATCGCGAAATACGCGTGGCATTGGATCCGGATCGTCTGCTGGCGATGAACACGACAGCGTTGGATATCTCACACCAGCTGCGCCAGGTGCAGTTGGAGGCGCCCGGTGGGCGCGTGGATGTCGGCGGCGCCGAACAGGCCGTGCGCATCATCGCCAACGCTGAATCCGCAGCTGAGCTTGCGACGATGGAGCTGGCACTCAGCGATGGCCGCCGTATTCGTCTTGATGAGGTGGCGACGGTGACCGATACCGTGGCCGAGCGGCGCTCAATGGCACTCTTGAATGGCGTGCCCGTCGTCGGCGTCGAGATGACCCGTGCCGAGGGGTACGGCGAGGTGGATGTGGCCGAGGGGGTGCAGGCTGCTGTTGCCGACTTGCAGGCGCAATATCCCCATGTCGAGGTCGAAGAAGCCTTCAATTTTGTTGGGCCAGTGCTGGAGAACTACCAGGGCTCCATGCACATGCTATTCGAGGGCATGGCGCTGGCGGTGCTGGTGGTGTTCTGCTTTCTACGCAATTGGCGAGCCACACTGATAGCGGCGGTCACGCTTCCGCTGTCGATCATCCCCACCTTCGCTTTCATGCACCTGGTGGGCTTCTCGCTCAATGTGGTGACGTTGCTGGCGCTCTCGCTGGTGATCGGGGTGCTGGTGGACGATGCCATTGTCGAGATTGAGAATATCGAACGGCACCTGCTAATGGGCAAGCCCCCGCGCCGGGCCGCCATGGACGCGGCGGCGGAAATTGGCCTGGCCGTTGTCGCCACTACCTTTACATTGATTGCCGTTTTTCTGCCCACGGCCTTTATGAGCGGCACCGTCGGGCAATTCTTCGTTCAGTTCGGTTGGACGGCCTCGGTAGCGGTGCTGTTTTCGCTGCTGGTGGCGCGCCTTCTCACGCCCATGCTGGCTGCGTATCTGCTGCGCAAACCCCAACATCCCTCGCGCGATCCAACGTGGATTAACTACTACTTGATCGTTGCTAAAGGGTGCCTGCGCCACCGTAAGACGACGCTCCTCGCGGCGGCGGCCTGCTTTGCAGGAGGTATCTGGCTGGCCTCGACCCTGCCGGGGACCTTCATACCCCCCGATGATAATTCCCAGACGCAGGCGACGCTCACCTTGCCGCCCGGTAGCACCTTGTCTGAAGCGGAGGCGCTTGCCGAGCAGGCACGCTCACGACTGGAGACGCAACAGCATGTAGTCAGCGTCTTCGCGGCCGTCGGTGAGGACTCCGGCAGCAGTGACAGCGATGTGACCTCGGTGGAACTGACCGTTGGTTTGGCGGATCGCGCAACCCGCGCGGGCGTTACGCAGCAAGACATAGAGCAGCAGTTACGTATTGCACTCGCCACGCTTCCCGGCGTGCGAACTCGCGTAGGTGATGAGGGGGATGGCTATGAGTTGGTGCTTGCCGGTGAGGATAGCCGGGTGCTTGAACTGCATGCCCGTCAAGTCGAGCGGGAGATGCGCGCCATTCCCGGCATCGGCGCGGTGAGTTCGACGGCCAGCCTGGTCAGGCCTGAACTCATTGTACGCCCTGATTTTGCCCGCGCCGCCGACCTTGGAGTCTCGGCTCAGGCCATCGCCGATACGCTGCGCATCGCGACCGTGGGCGATAACGCCGAGGATCTTCCTAAGTTGAATTTCAGCTCGCGTCAGGTGCCGGTGATGGTCCGACTGGCGGATGCCGCTCGGGAGGATATGGCGACCCTTAAACGGCTGCCTGTGCCTGGTGTTAATGGGAGGAGGGTGCCACTCGAGAGTGTTGCCTCCTTCGAGTGGAGCAGCGGTCCTTCGGAAATCACCCGGCATGACCGTCTGCGCAACGTCAATTTCGAGGTGAGCCTACAAGGGCAGCCTTTGGGGGAAATCGAACAGGCCGTGCAGGCACTACCCAGTTTACGTCAGTTGCCGCGCGGCGTGTTTCAGACAGCAGAAGGCGATGCAGAGGAAATGGCGGAGCTTGTCTCAAGCTTCGGGATTGCCATGCTGACCGGTGTGCTGTGTATCTATATGGTGCTGGTGCTGCTGCTCAAGGATTTCATGCAGCCGGTCACTATTCTGGTGGCTCTGGTGCTCTCCGTACCTGGGGCTTTCCTGGCGCTGTTCCTCACGCAGACGCCCGTGTCGCTGCCCGCCATGATCGGATTGATCATGCTGATGGGCATCGCCACCAAGAACTCGATCCTGCTGGTGGACTACATCATCATCGCCCGTCGCGTGCATGGGTTGGAACGCGTGGACGCCATTCTTGATGCCTGCAAAAAACGTGTCCGGCCCATCGTGATGACCACCATTGCCATGGGGGCGGGCATGATGCCGATCGCCCTAGGATGGGCTGGCGATCCCAGCTTCCGGGCCCCCATGGCCTTCGTGGTCATTGGCGGACTGCTCACTTCAACGCTTCTGAGCCTGCTGGTTATCCCGGTGGTGTACAGCTACGTGGATGACATCGGCAATATTCTGGGGCGGTTCAAGCTGCCCCCAAACCACGCAACGCAAACATCGGAGTAGAAATTGTCATGAAACAGATCGAAAAAAACCTAGAGAGCCTGACAATGGGACGCCGTAGTTTTCTAACTGGCGCGGCTGCACTTGGTGTTGGTGCCGGATTGTCCATGCCTGCCATTATCTCCAGTGCTGCCGCGACAGAGACTTCGGTCATCGCGTTGCGAGACCAGGATCTGCCATTTATCGCCACGGAAGAGACCTATACCACCGAAGAACTGATCGCGCTGAACGCGATTAACGATCAACACGTAGAGTACCTCAGGGAAACGGGTCTTGCCGAACTCGGCTCTGGCCGCATCGGCGCAATGGATAAGGCGGGGGTCAATGTTCAAATTCTCTCCGCACATACGCCGGGTGTGCAGAATGTCCCCGGTCAGGAAGGCATCGATTTTGCCTATCGTCTCAACAAGATGATTGCCGATGGCCCGATGGCCACCTATCCGGGGCGGTACCAGGCCTATGCAACCTTGCCTCTGCAGAACCCGGAAGCATCAGCGGCCGAACTGGAACGCGCCGTTCGGGATGATGGCTTTGTGGGAGCCATGACCAATGGATTCATTGGCAACAAATTTCTCGATCATCCCGATTTTGAGCCCCTTCTGGCGCGCGCCGAGGCACTTGATGTGCCGATCTACCTGCATCCAGGTTTCCCACCGGAAGACGTGTTCAATATTTATTACAACACCATGCGGCCAGGGTATGACCAATTGTTCCAGAACTACATTTTTAGCGGTTCAGGATATGGATGGCACCAGGAAGTCATTACTCAATGTCTTCGACTGATCATCACTGGGGTGTTCGACCGCTTCCCCAATCTGCAGATGATTATCGGCCATATGGGAGAGGGCCTTCCGTTCTTCTACGAGCGTATCGTGGGAGATATGAGCGAGTCGACTGAAGACTCGCTGAACAAGCCTATCGGGCAATACTTCAGTGACAATTTCTGGTACACAACCAGCGCATTCTTCCAGGATGAACTGCTTCATCTTTTGCTGAGGTACATCAGTGTGGATCGAGTGATGTTTGGAACGGATTACCCGTTTGCAGACATGAAACAAGGAACCGACTGGTTTCGGGCAGTGGATCTGCCCCGTGAAGCCAAGGAAAAAATTGCGTTCCGAAATGCAGAAAAGCTGTTCGGAATAAAGGTCTGACGCATCCGCCCGGGATCGAATGATGCCGATTGGTTTTGGTGTCAGCGTGGCCATAACCGGAGATCACTTTGGCTGTATCTCAAGGGTACAGCCAAAGGATGCCAAGCGAAGCCCCTTGCCTCCCTCATAGTGGCCAACCACTCATCGGAGGTCTTATGTCCCCCAATCCAGATTCCACGGTCGTCAATCGGCGGTCCAGGAGGGCGCTGCCATCCAACGCAGTCGAAACGTTCAGGTCATGATCCTCCCCAGGTTAAGAACAAAGTATGGCTCAACTCAAGCTAATCATTTGCTAAATAGATAATGCCGACATGCTTGTCTTTGTTTGTGATGAGTATTGCTCAGGTTAAAAAGGGCATCAACTACCCCTTTCGGTGATTGCCCCGGGCATGGCGAGTCCATCGAGGGCGGCTCGGTAGGCGAGGAAGATAATGCTCAACAGTGGTTGAGCAGGGCGATAAGCGGGCGCTGTGAAGACGGACGCGCGCTATGCATCGTGCGTTAAAAATCGGTATCTGTGGCTAAGCTTCAGATCTTCGTGACGAAAGTACGGGCCTGGTATAAAGCTAAACTACTCAAAATAATGATTACCGCTACAGCCAAGATATCGGCACCCGGAAAACCCCAGAACTCAGACATATAATTCACTCCTCTCTAGTTGAATGATTGGGTAAAGCCCAATCGTCATGCCAGTTCGGTGTCCAGCATGCGCTGTCTACCGAAGGCATTAAGCCGGAACTTGAACAGTACTCGGCCGACACCAAAATAGCCCTTATCGTCTAGTTTCTCTTCCACACTCTCGATAATGCCAGTGGAAAATAGATCTGTTAGCGTCACCCGTGTATTGCCTTTCCAATAAGGGCCGGAAAGACCGTACTCACCCATTATGGTATCAGTGAGTTCCCAGTCCCAGATGCCCTCATCGCGCTTGGCGTTGATTAGCTGAAGTATTCGGCCTTTCATATGTAATTTTTTCACGTACTGGTGCTCCAGTTCATAAGTGAGCAGATGTGCGGTTACCCTCGGCATCGGTATTTTTCGAGACCGCTCGCACGACTTCAAGAACCTCGTCGTTCTCGGTATACATCACGAAGCCACCAGTCACAAACAGCGCCAGCCCAGCCAGGAAATTCCACTCTGGAAGCTCCAAAGTAAAGACAGCCAGGAAGATCACCGCTGAAAGGCCATAAAGTGAAGCAATTGCCTGTCCTCGGCCCACGCCAATGAGCGGAAATGACTTGTACCAAGAAACATAACAGAAGGCGAAGGTGACCCCAGCCAGCATAAGCCAGCCAATAGCGGCCCAGTTAAATGTTGCTACGACCAACTCGATAACAGGCTGGTCGGTGAACAGGTAAATAGCTGGCAGAATTAGTGCTACCCAATAAAGTACTTCGGCGGAAAAACGCACGGTGATGCCCACATCAGGATCGGCAACATCCAATCCTCGTCCAGCAATGGCCCCCTCAACGCCCCAACCCAAGGCTGCCATGGCGCCGCCCACGTAGCCGAGCCAGCCGCTCTCTCCAGTGCCTGTCAGCTCACCTATGATGCCTGGTGCATAAACCGTTATGCCCCCCGTGAGAATAATGAATATACCAATGGCCGCTCGCTTGGTAATTTTTTCCTGATACCAGAGGCGTGCCAAAGTGGCACCGATAATCGGATACATTAGTGCTGCGATAGCAGCGAAGGCCCCGCCAATGTACCCGATGGCTAGGTAGGATCCGAATATGGCCATCGGACCACCAAAAATGGCACCGATAAAGAACCACTTGGAGATGTTGCGCATCTGTCGAATGGTGCGTGCGTATTCGCCCCATTTGCCCAGTACTCCATTCCATACAAAAAGGAAGAACAGTACTGCAATCGCATTGAAAGTCGTAAGCACCGCTGCCGCCAGTAGAAACTCTGCGTTGGTGTCATAGTTTAGGTTGACGTAAGGCGCTTCAAACCAGACAGCGGATCCTGGGATATACCAGGCACCCCAGAGCACGGCGCACCAAAGGGCCCACATAAAACCCCATCTAATGCTGCTTGCGGTGAAGCGTGAACGAGCCTGAATCAGGCTTGTATTCGTCATTGACGTTTCCTTTTAATAATACGGAACGGCTTACTCGTTAGAGGCAGCACCGTTGCGATAGCGAACAACCTCTCTAGTGCACTGAGCTTAGAACCTGCTCCTCGCTTTCTGGCTTTTTGCTAAGGAAGGTCTCAAGAGAATCGTCCATTGCCTGCATCCACGGCGTGTGATGGGCCGGTGCCAGGGTGCCCGTGAGCGTTGAGCGATAACTTTTATCGCGATAGCCTAAAATATCCGCCTCTTTATGGTGCTCCCATTGTTTGAAGATATCTGTGACGGCCTCGACATCAAACGAGGGGTAATCAGTGGGCTGCAATAGATCACGGATGTAGGCGGCCTGAAAGTCGATTGCCTGGAACGGATTTTCGACCTCTTGTTCCCGGCTGACCCAATCTGCGCTGTCGGCGGCCATGGCTGCTTCACTGGGAAACGTGATTCGTTCCAGCATGACATCTCGCGCGTACCAGGCCTGGGCATCAAACATATTGAAGGTGAAGTACTGGTCCTGCATGCCGAGGAAGATCAGCTTGGGGTTTTGCTCCAGAAAGATGCCCTTGTATAGGCCTTCTGGATAGAGTCGATTATGAGTGTTCAGGGTCAGTTCGTCAGGCAGAAACGGAAAGTGGTGCTGGTACCCCGTACAGAGAATAATCGCATCCACGTCCTGACTACTGCCATCCTTAAAGTATGCCGTCTTGCCGACCACCTCAGTAAGGAGCGGCACTTCCTTGAAAGAGTCGGGCCACTCGAATCCCATAGGCTGGCTGCGGTAGCTGAAGGTCACTGACTTAGCGCCATATTTGTGGCACTGGGTGCCGATGTCTTCGGCGGAGTAGCTGCTACCAATGAGTAGCAGGTCCTTCCCAGCGAATTCACAAGCGTCACGAAAGTCATGGGCATGCAGAACGCGACCCGGAAACTGGTTGAGCCCTTCAAAATAAGGAGCATTAGGCGTGGAAAAATGACCAGTGGCCACCACCACGTAATCAAACTCCTCAGTCCGTAATTCATCTTGCTTGAGGTCTCTTACAGTGACCGCAAAATTACCGGTTTCTTCCGCATAGTCGACCCAGTGGACAGCCGTGTTGAAACGGATGTACTGACGCGCGCCACTCTTCTCGACTCGCCCCATGATGTAATCACGAAGCACCGCCCGGGGAGGATAGGAAGGAATGGGGCGGCCGAAATGCTCTTCAAAGCTGTAGTCTGCAAACTCCAGGCATTCTTTGGGGCCATTTGACCAGAGATAGCGATACATGCTGCCGTGAACGGGCTCACCGTAGGCATCAAGACCAGTGCGCCAGGTGTAATTCCATAAGCCGCCTAGATCACTCTGCTTTTCATAACAGACGATCTCGGGAATGTCGGCGCCGGCGAGGCGTGCTGCTTCAAAAGCACGGAGTTGGGCAAGGCCGCTAGGGCCAGCCCCCAGAATGGCAATTCTAAAGCTCATAATGTGTCTCGGTTGATCGTCTTAACGAACGAGCGCTTGGCTGGTTCAACGAAAAAATAAAAATAGTCGTGGCTGGATACCGCTCGCTAAAAGCAGTACCCGATAATCACTGATAGAGAGTCACGCGGGCGCGCGCCCAATGCAGAAAAAAATGCCGGCTTAAAAGCCAGAGAGTTCTGGTTGCCAAGAAATTCAGGTAATGCGCTTCAGAACGAAAAGTGTACGTTCTGGCGGTAATACAAGGTGTCGAAGCGCCACCAACAAAGGCGAGAGCTCGAATAGATTGGAAAAGCAGCGCGTTGCCACTCTTTTATGCGTCAGTCATTCAGAACAGCTACCCTAACACAGAACGGCTGGCCTTATCGGCGAGCGTGACGGAAACGTACTTTAAGCTCCGATGCCAATTGCTATTGGAGTTCGGCCTGTCCGGATTGCTCAATGAAGCCGTAATGTACTGCAGGTATCTATCGGCGTATCAAGCGCTGGGAACACGAAAAGGTTCTGGAGGCGGTAAAAGCTCGATTGGATCAGGCGAAGGGTATAATGCGCCTCCGTTGTCAGACGGTCGAGCATCCCTTTGGCACGTTAAAAGTGTGGATAGGAGCGACGCACTTTTTAATCAAAGGGCTTAAGTTAAGAACGGCAGTATGGAAATGAGCTTTCATGTGCTTGCCTGCAACATAAAACGCGTCATGAATATCCTCGGTTCCAAGAGTTTAATCCAGGCAATGCGAGCATAGGGCAGCTGATCCTGGCTCTACCGGACTTAGTAGAAGTCGGTGACGCTCTATAGAAGGTATTTTTTAGGCTTTATCTCGAACAACTTCAGATGTGGAAATAATAAAGGAAGGCACTCTGAAGCGTATTGCTAGCCGATAGTCGTGCCAATACGGCTGAACGCTGTAATCGCCAACTGATTTTTAGGTTTTAACACAGCCTCGACCGTAATGAGCAATATTCGTCAATGCTAATAAGTGAAGTTTAATAGTTCATCCATGGAGTGGGTATATCAGAGCGCCCAGGCAAATTAATCTCCCTGCTACTCTAAACGCATGTTAGGTTCTTAAAATAACGCCGTTCATACTCGACCGGTAGCAAACTATCCCTCGTGCCGTCATCTCGCCATTACCTAAGCGGTTTTAGGCCGCCCCCGCCAAGGAATTAACACTCTGCAAGATCCCGCCACTTATCGTCAAAGCAAAGGTTCAAGCAGATACCGTTCAACACCTAACCGTCGTTGTAATGGGCTGCCCATCTGCTACGGCATAGGCTTCATTATCAAATTAGAGTTTTCTGGCCAAGCTAAAGCCTCAATTTCTGATGACTTTAATGCTTTCTCTCACCGCTAAATCTACCTCTTTTTGGATGAGTAACTTAATCCTTATTAATTAACTTTCCAAAGCTAACTAATGAAGATTTTGAGGAGGTGAAAATATATTTCTGAATGTAATCTTGTGTAAGCGAGAGGTATGAGGAAAGTTACCTTAGCTGAGGTGTCGGTCGAGGTGTGACGACAGTTTAAAAAAATAAGTAGCAGTGCCCGATGGGGCCTGGGAGGGAACATGGCTGTCAAACTGAACCAACATGATCTTCAGTTCATTCTGGATCAGATCAAAATTGCAGAGGCGCATTCCGCGGGAACGCCGCTTGAGGAGCTTGTCGATAGTCCGCTTCTGCCCACGGGCCTGCGCACTGTTGATGGCAGCTACAACAACTTCGGGATCGGCCGCGAGCAGTGGGGTTCTGCGGGCGAACTCTTCGGCCCCATTGCTGAGGGATCGTTGGGGCAGGGGAGTGGTGCCTTTCCAGAAGGCTTCGGCTATCCCACCAACAACGATTACGGCGTAGTGGGTGACGTGGTCGATGCCGAGCCGCGCCTGATCTCTAACCTGATCGTCGATCAAACCCTGGACAATCCGGCGGTGATCGCGACGGCACTCCAGCATGCCGGAATGAACGGCCAGCCGATGCTCGACGCGATGGGCGAGATCCGCGCCCAGCACGACCTCGTGCGGGCGCTCAACGATGCCGGTCTCGAAGAAACGCCCATCTACGCGGCGCAGAAGGAGGAGCTCGATACGCTGCTAGCCTCTTACGGAATCGAGATGGATGGCGTAACGGTCATGCTGCCGAACGTGGCCCCGGACGAGGGACTCTCGGCCTCCTACAATTCTGTCTTCACGTTGTTCGGCCAGTTCTTCGACCACGGGCTCGACCTGGTGGCAAAAGGGGGCAACGGTACGGTCTACATGCCGCTGTCGCCGGACGATCCGCTGTACAACCCTAATAGCCCCACCAACTTTATGGTGATGACGCGCGCTGCCACTGACGATTCAGCGGGCAATGTCACCACGCCGTGGGTGGACCAGAACCAGACCTACACCTCGCATCCGTCGCACCAGGTCTTTTTGCGCGAATACGCGATGGTTGATGGCCAGCCCGTGGCGACAGGTAACCTGCTCGACGGCGCCCGCGGCCTGCCGACCTGGGCTGACATCAAGGCCCAGGCGCGCACGCTTCTGGGTATTGAGCTTACCGACAAGGATGTGGGCGCCGTTCCGCTGGTGGCGGTCGATCCCTACGGCGAGTTTATCCGCGGCGAGAATGGGCTCCCCAAACTGATCACCGGCTTCGACGGCGCGGGTAACCCTATCCTGACCGAGGGGAATTTGGCGGCACCAATCGACCCGTCAGTGGTCGGTGCGGCACGCACCGGCACAGCATTCCTAGACGACATCGCCCATGCCGCCGTCCCTGTGCTTGCGGGCGGCGAACTGCAAGCGGACGATGATTCCGAGACTGGTTACAGCGGCGACTTCGGCCCCCGCGGCACTCAGACCGCCTATGACAACGAGCTGCTAGACGCGCACTATATCAACGGCGACGGCCGCGGGAACGAGAACATTGGTCTGACCTCGATCCACCACATCTTCCACTCCGAGCACAATCGCATTGCGGAGCAGGTGAAGGAGGTGGTGCTTGAGAGCGGGGATCTCGACTTCCTGAACCAGTGGCTGACCGGCCCCGACCTCGCCTCCTGGCCCAGCGCGGCTGAGATTGAGGCGCTATCGTGGGACGGCGAGAGAATTTTCCAGGCAGCGCGCTTCACGACCGAAATGGAGTACCAGCACCTGGTCTTCGAGGAGTTCGCGCGCAAGATCCAGCCGGATATTGACGTCTTCATAGTCCAGCCCGACGCCGAACTGAACCCGGTCATTTTTTCCGAGTTTGCGCACGTGGTCTACCGGTTTGGACACTCAATGCTCAACGAGACGGTCGACCGCATCAATGCGGATGGCAGTCGTGATGACATGAGCCTGTTCGACGCCTTCCTGAATCCATTGGCCTTCGGTTCGGACACCGTGAGCCATGACCAAGCGGCGGGCGCGATTCTGCGCGGTATGTCAGCACAGACCGGCAACGAGATCGACGAGTTCGTCACCAACACGCTGCGCAACCAGCTCCTCGGTATTCCGCTTGACCTTCCCGCGATCAACATTGCGCGCGGTCGGGACACCGGCATGCCTACCCTCAACGAGGCCCGGGCGCAGTTTATGGAGATGGCGGATGGCGACTCGCAGCTCAAGCCATACACCAGCTGGGCCGATTTCGCCGAGAACATGAAGAACCCCGCCTCGGTCATCAACTTTATAGCGGCCTACGGCACGCACGCGTCGGTCACTTCAGAAGATACCATCGCTGGCAAGCGTGCGGCGGCCACCGATCTCGTTCTCGGTGCCCCGAACGAAAGTGCGGCTGAGCGGGAGGCGCGCCTCGATTGGCTAAATGCGCCGGCCGAGCAGACGGGCGTGAACGACATCGACCTGTGGATGGGCGGCCTCGCTGAGAAGAAAATGCCCTTTGGCGGCATGCTCGGCTCTACCTTCGCCTTCGTCTTTGAAATGCAGCTCGAGAACCTGCAGGACGCCGACCGGTTCTACTACCTGTCACGGACCCAGGGGCTGAACCTGCTGACGGAGCTGGAAAACAACTCCCTGGCCAAGATGGCTTTGGCAAATACCGACCTCGGGGAAACCGGCTTTGCGATCCCGGGCGATATCTTCTCGACACCGGATCACATTCTCTATGTCGATTACGCCAAGCAGATGCAGATGACCGAGGTGGACGATCCTCAACATGTGGATCCTTTCCTCCAATCCGCCTCTCAGCTGGTCGAGCGCGGGGCGCCCGATGCGCAAGGTGACGGCGCCTACCTGCGCTATAACGGCGACGACCACATTGTCATCCAAGGTACGGACGGCGCCGACCGAATCGTCGCTGGCGGTGGCGACGACACCGTCTGGGGCGGCGCGGGTGACGACCGGATTGAAGCCGGGTACGGCGTCGACAAGATCAACGGTGGAGAGGGTGACGATATTATCACCAACGCCGGGACCGATATCGGCGAAGTCGACATGCTCAAGGGAGACGAGGGCAACGACGTCATTCATGGCGGCAGCGGCGCGGCGCTGATCTTCGGTGGCCGTGGCAAGGACTTCCTGATCACCGGCCCGGACGGATCCGAGATCCGCGCTGGTATGGGGGACGACTTCCTCCTCGGCGGCGACGGTCCCGACATACTCTTCGGCAACGAGGGCCACGACTGGATCGAGGGTAAGAGTCGCTTCGAGTACATCGCTGGCGACAACGGTGAACTCTTCTTCAACTCCACGGTGATCGGCCACGATGTCCTCAACGGCGGGAATGGCGACACGGACTACGATGCCGACTCGGGCGACGACATCATGGTGGCGGGAGAAGGCATCCAGAAATTCATCGGCATGTGGGGTCACGACTGGGTCATCCACAAAGGTCAAAGCGTGGCGGCTGACGCCGACATGAACGTGGAGGTCTTCACCACCCTGCCGCTGGAAGTGCTGCGAGACCGTTTCAGCCAGGTAGAGGCGATGTCGGGTTGGGTGTATGACGACATCCTGCGCGGCGACGATAGGAGTGACGAAGAGGATGCAGTCACACCGCTCATCGCTGACCCGACGCCTGAAGGTAACTTCATGCACAACGAGCTCGATCAGGCAGGCATCGACCGCATCGACGGCCTCGACCAGCTAATTACCCCCGATATGATGCGCAACGCGGAATACTGGGCTGATGGCTCCGGTGCTGAGAAGTCGGTGTTTACCGGCGGCAACATCCTGCTGGGCGGTGGTGGCAGCGATACGATCGAGGGACGTGGCGGCGACGATGTCATCGACGGCGACGCATGGCTCAACGTGCGCATCGCTATCATGACGAACCGCGATGGAACTGGCGATGAGATCGCTACGGTCGACAGCATGGACGGGCCGGTGACACTCACCATCAACGGCACGGCGGTCACCCGTCCGCTGTCGGCCTGGATGGTCGAAGGCCGGATCAACCCCGGGCAATTGCAGATCGTCCGCGAGATCCTCGAGGACGAGTCCGGTATCGATACAGCCGTCTATTGGGGCGATCGCGACGCCTACGAGATCGCGGTGGACGAAGACACCGGCCGGCTCACGGTGGCGCATGTCGATGTGGATGATGCAGCGGTGGATCCAGTAAGCGGGAAGAACCGTCTCTCGGACGGCACCGACCTCGTCAGCAACATCGAAGTGCTTTCCTTTGGGGATAGCGACCTGCGGGTTATTACCGGCACCAGCGGAAACGACGTTGGCGCGACGCGCCTCGAGGGCACCGAAGGGGACGACATCCTGATCGGCCTCGCCGGTAACGACAACCTGCTCGCGGCTGGTGGCGACGACCTTGCCTTTGGCGGTGCTGGCGATGATCGCCTAATCGGGGCCGACGGTAACGACACTCTCGATGGCGGCGAAGGGGATGATTTCCTCAACGGCGGGAATGGCGACGATACGCTACTGGGCGGCGCCGGAGCGGACGACCTTCGCGGTGGTGCCGGAGACGACTTTCTCGACGGCAGAGAGGGGAACGATATTCTCTTCGGTCAAGCTGGCAACGACACGCTCGAAGGTGGCGCCGGTAATGACGACCTCAACGGCGGTGGTGGCAACGACGTTCTGAACGGCGGCGAGGGCGATGACGTCCTGTTCGGTAGCGCCGGTGATGACCTGCTGATCACCGAGGCCGATGGCGGGCGCGACATCCTTGATGGCGGCAACCAAGTCGATACCGCAGAAATCCGCGGCAGCGCCGGTGAAGCCGAATCTTTCGCGATCCTCGACCGGACCAATGCGGTGGCGCAGGGCTTTACCGACCTCGACGCGGGAACGGAGATCGTCATCGTTCGGAACGGTGTGGTGATGGCGGAACTCGCCAACATCGAGGAAATCGTCATCGATGGCCAGGGAGGCGGCGATACGTTTACGATTGCCGGCGACTTCACTGGAACCAGCCTGGCGATGAGCACCATCCACGTGATGGGCTCGGAAGACGACGATGTCTTGGATATCTCGGCACTGAGTTCCGCACATCGGGTGGTGTTCAAAACCATGGGCGGCCACGATACGGTCGTGGGTGCACTCAGGGAGCAGGATGTCGTCGAACTTGCCGACGGCACGATGCTTGCCGACCAACCAGTCGAGGCCAACGAAGCAGGCGAGGCCCAGGTGGGCGACGGCGAGAACTCCGTCAGCTTCGAGATCCCCACTGAGTCGCAGCAGCCCGGAGAAAGCGATAGCGGCGGTGACGACGATACCGAGGAGGATGACGAATCCGACGACGAGTCAGAGCTCGAGGATGATGAGGAGGATATCGTCGCCCCTATCCCGGTAGCAGCGATGGCTGGCAGCGAAGGCGCTGATGCGCTGGTCGGAACGGCAGACGGCGAGACCATCATGGGCTTGGGCGGTCGAGACGTCGTCTTCGGCCATGACGGCGACGACGACATCCTCGGCGGCGACGGCGCGGACATGCTCTACGGCGATGACGGCGACGACCGCATTCTTGGCGAAGACGGGAACGACTTCATCAATGCCGGGGCTGGCGATGACACGGTCTTTGGCGGCGACGGTGATGATCTGTTCGTGGCCGAAGCCGATGACGGCGACGACACCTACTACGGCGACGACATGGTGGGCGGCGGCGGCAGTGACACGCTGGACATGTCAGCGATCACAGCAGCGATCACGGCAGATCTTGGCACCGGCTTCATGGGGCGCGGCAGCGTCTCGAGCGCTGAGACTGGCCATGATGTGCTGTGGAGTGTCGAGAACATCGTCACGGGCTCGGGAGACGACACGATCACGGCGAGCCGCGCGGCCAACGTGATGGACGGCGGGGCGGGCAATGACACGTTCCGCTTCCTATCTGCAGCGGATGCGGACGGCGATACCATCATGGGATTTCAGCCGGGCGACCGTATCGATCTCAGCGGTGTGGACGCGAATGGCTGTGCAACGGGAAACCAGAGCTTCACATTAGTGACGGAGGCTTTCACCGGCGCGGGCCAGCTTATGTTCAGCCATCAAACGCACGACGGCGAAGACTACACCGTCGTTCAGGGCAACACGACCGGAGATGACGATGCCGATTTCTCCATCAGCATCAAGGGTCGGCATGAGCTGGGAGTGAGCGACTTCAACCTATAACGAACGACAACGATAACAATAACGAACCCTGCGGGCGTACCCGTCTGCAGGGAACGCCCGTTCACGTAGGGTGCAAGGGGAGTTCACATGCGCAAAAAAGACGCCAGTACGTCGGCGAAGCGCAAGAGCGCAGAACAGCTGACCAAAGGTTTCCGAGGTATCTTTTTCTTCCTGTTCGGCATGTCGGGGATCATCAATATCCTCGCCCTGACCGGTGCCTTCTACATGCTACAAATTTACGACCGGGCGCTGACCAGCGGGAGTATTTCGACGCTGGTCGCCATTTCCGTGCTGGCGCTCGGCCTGTATTGCTTTCAGGGGATGTTCGACACCATCCGCTCTCAAATTCTTGTTCGTATCGGCGCGCTCCTCGACAGAAGAGTCGCGCCGTTGGCCCATCGGGTCGCTATCGACATGCCGCGCTTCGGGTTTTCGACCGCTGAATCACTGGAGCGTGGTCGCGACGTGGATACGGTGCGCGGCTTTCTGGGAAGCCAGGGCCCTGTGGCGCTGCTGGACCTTCCCTGGATGCCGCTTTTTCTCTTGTTTGTCTACATCCTGCACCCCTACCTTGGCGCGCTGGTTTTCCTCGGCGGATTCATCCTGGCTATGCTCGCGATTATCACGGAGTTGAAGACATCCAAGCTGAGCAGTGCCATGCAGCAGGCTGCCGTCACCCGCAACACCATCGCTGATTCCAATGCTCGCAATGCGGAGATCCTCAAGGCGATGGGTTTTGCCGGGCGTGCGGTGGCGCGCTTCAATCGGGCGAACGATGATCATCTGGAGTTGCAGACACGAACCAACGATGTCAGCGGCACCTTCGGCGCGATCTCTCGGGTCCTGCGGATGGTCCTGCAGTCGGCGGTTCTTGGCCTTGGAGCGCTGCTCACTATTCAGGGAGAGCTCAGCGCTGGCGCGATCATCGCCGCATCCATTGCCTCCGCGCGGGCACTCGCCCCCATCGATCTTGCGATCGGCAACTGGAAGAACGTCGTCGGTGCGCGAACCGCGTTTGCACGGCTGAAGGAAACCGTCATGGCGCTGGCGGAGACGGACGAGCCGATGGAGCTGCCCAGCCCGAGTTCATCCCTTAAGGTCGAGAACATTACCGTCGCAGCCCCCGATTCCGGACAAGTTCTGCTCAGCGAGCTGAGCTTCGAACTCAAGGCCGGTCAGGCGATTGGGATCATCGGTCCTAGCGGTGGCGGCAAGACCACGTTGCTGCGCGCGTTGACAGGCATCTGGCCCGTGCTGCGAGGAAGCGTGCGGCTTGACGAAGCAGAGCTCTCGCAATGGCACGACGAAGCTCTCGGTCAATTCATCGGCTATCTGCCTCAAGAGGTCGCGCTGCTTAATGGCACGATCGAAGAGAACATTTCGCGGTTTCAGGAAACACCGGATTCCCGTGCGGTGGTGGAGGCGGCGATGGCCGCAAGCGTCCATGAGATGATCGTGCGCTTGCCCAACGGCTATCGAACGCAGCTCGGCTCGCTGGGTACCTCTCTATCAGGCGGCCAGCGGCAGCGGATTGGACTCGCCCGCGCACTGTTCGGCAACCCCTTCATCGTGGTGCTGGACGAGCCCAATTCCAACCTCGACGCCGAAGGCGAAGCAGCGCTGACAGCGGCCATTCAAGGCGTTAAGCAGCGTGGCGGCATCGCCGTTGTGGCGGCTCACCGGCCAAGCGCTCTGGCTGCCGTTGATCTTGTGGCGGTGATTCAGAACGGCCGGTTGGCCGCCTTCGGACCGAAGGACGAAGTCATTGGCAAGTCCAACGTGCGAGCGGTGCATTCTGCCAAGCCGCCGATTAAGGAGGCGTCCGTCGGATCATGATTAACGTCAAAGGCACCAAGAACGCCTTACCCGAAACTGATACCTCTCAGCGCTACGTTCTGAAAAGCGGGGACGAGGTCTCTGGGACGCCTCGCTTGATCGTCGGCTTACTCATGGGGATCGCTGCTTACCTGGGCTCGATCTTCTCCTGGGGCCGGGAGAGTGAACCCCAATCGCAGCCGGAAGAGCCAGCCGCCGGTGCGGCGGAGGGCGAAAGCCAAGAGGGCATGGTTGACGACATCGCCTCCCCGCAAACAGTCCCTGATATGCCCGATCCCGAACCTCCCGGCTCTACAAGGCCGCCGGTCGCCGATGCTCCCGGGTCATCGCCCCTACGCTATCAGGGCGAAAGCGAAGGCGCACCCGCAGTAGTCAGACCTGCAAGCGGCAATGCAGTCGCTGAGAGGGTGGATCGAATGGGCATCAGCCCCAGCATATCGCCTATCGACATTGCTAACCCCGCCGGTCATCGTTTCCCTTCACCACCGAACGACAATCCGCTCGTTGAAGGCAATGATCCCACGGACGGCGATGGTTCTGCGGTTAGCGAGGATGCCACGGATAACGATAGTTCTACGGATAGCGAGAGACCGACTGATACCGATAGTTCCAAGGATGGCGACCCACTCGACCCCGTAAATGAGGACGACGATGACGAGGTCTCACCGACGGGCAACCGTGCTCCTCGCGTGTCAGGCCCCGTTTATCTGCTGGACGTGGCACCCTGTGCGGCGCTCGCCATCGCCCTGGGCGATCTGCTGAGCAAGGCAGAGGACCCCGATGGCGACGTCCTCTCGGTTCAAAACCTGGCTGTGTCCTCCGGCGAGCTTACAGAAGTGGACGGCGGTTGGGTGTTCCAGAGCGGCAGCGGGCAACCGGGGCCGGTGACCCTCCGCTATGAGATCACTGACGGCGACCTTACGATCGAAGCCGTCGCCCACTTTTCCGTTGTCGAACAGCCCGTTATCGTAGGAAGCGTGGTAGACGACATGTTTCTGGGCAGCCTGTGTGCCGATGAGATCGACGGCGCAGGCGGCGATGACAACATTGATGGACGGGCCGGCAACGACGTTATTAATGGAGGAGCAGGCGACGACCACATTGTTGCGGGAGACGGTGATGACGTGGTGTTCGGCGGCGATGGCAATGACATTATTTTCGGCGGCGCGGGAAACGACCATCTTTTCGGTGGTGCAGGCGACGACAGGCTATTCGGCGGTGACGGCGATGACGTGATCTTCGGGAACACCGGTGGGGATCACCTGAGCGGTGGAGACGGCGACGATTTGCTGCTCGGGGGCGAGGGTAACGACGTGATTAGCGATGGAGCAGGAAGCGACAAGGTGTTCGGCGGCATGGGAAACGATCGGATTGTGGCATCGCTCGACGCGGACGATGACGTGTACGACGGCGGCGCGGGCACGGACACCCTCGACTACAGCCACGCGACGGAACGTCTCGTGGTGGATCTTATGAACGGTGTCGCCAGCGGCGTAGAAATCGGCCATGACGCTATCACCGGTTTCGAGAAAGTGCTTGGAGGCCGAGAAGCCGATCACTTCATTCTCGGCAGTGAATCGGTCGCGCTCACGGGCGGCACGGGTGATGACGTCTTTGCGTTCGCCAGCGCCGGTGGGGTTCAACCTAACGCCGTTTCGCACGTGATCATGGACTTTGGGGTTGGAGACCGTATCCGGATCTCTGAATACGAGATTTTCTGGAAGGCCGATGACGAGCCGGAAGACCGTTTCGAACACATCTACCGCGATAACGACGATGACGATTCGCCAATACGCTATCGGCACGATCGGGACGATGGAAACGAGTGGACCGTGATCGAGACCGACTTTGAGGACGATGAGATGTGGGCGACAACCGTCACGCTGCACGGAAGACACAAGCTTTCGTGGTCAACAGAGCGTGACGATGGTCTCGAATGGCTATCTTAGGAGCACACAATGAGCACATATGATCCTTCCGGCACGCCTCTTTTAGAGGAAAAAGCCAAGCGCTTACCGAATCCAGAAAACGCTTTTCGGCTCGGCCCGCGAGTGTTCGTGGGCACGGCTCTCGCCCTGTTTCTGCTGTTGGGAGCCGGCGGCTGGGCCGCGAGCGCTCAACTCAGTGGGGCCGTCATCGCGCAAGGATCCGTGACGGTGGATCAGAATCTTAAGTCGATACAGCATCGTGACGGCGGCATCGTCGGCGAGATTGCCATTAGGGAAGGGGACTTTGTTCGAGCGGGAGATGTGCTGCTGCGGCTCGAAGACACACAGACAAAGGCGGAGCTTTCAATCGTGCGTTCTAAACTCGTGGAATTGGCCATCAGGAGAGCGCGGCTTTTGGCAGAGCGGGATGGGCTTGCGGCAATCGAGTTCCCGACCGATTTGGATGCAAACGACTCTCCGGATGTTTTCCTCGGCGAAACACGCCTCTTCGACGGCAATCGCACAAGTCGCCAAAGTAAGCAGCAGCAGCTCGAACTCAGCATCGAGCAAATCGAAGAGGAGATAAAGGGGCTGGAAGCGCAGCGGCAATCGAAAGACGAGGAATTCCGTCTCGTCGAGACCGAATACTCAGGAAATAAAGGTCTCGCTGACAGAGGGCTGATTGCACGAACCCTCCTCGTGCCGATGGCCCGTGACAGAGCACGCATTTCGGGTGAACGCGGTGAGATCCACGCATCCATCGCCAGAGCGAGAACCCGCATGAGCGAAATTCGCCTCCAGATTATTGCGATCGACGAGAACGCCCGTACCGAGGCGCAGCGCGAATTAAGTGCCGTGGAAGCGGAGTTTTCGGAGCTGCGTGACCGGCGCATCGCCATCGAGGATCGGCTGGCGCGAACGGATATTCGCGCTCCGATTTCTGGAACCGTTAATGAGCTGAACATCCACACGGTAGGAGGCGTGATCACGCCGGCCGAAGAGCTTGTCACCATCGTTCCGGAGGACGCCAAACTGAAGGTCGAGGTGAAACTTGCGCCGATAACCATCGACCAAGTCTGGGTCGGCCAGCCGGTCAGACTCCGTTTCACTGCCTTCAACCAGAGAACGACGCCGGAGCTTAAAGGCGAGATCGTCTATGTTTCCCCTGCGACGTCACGCGATGATGTGACTGGCGAGATCTACTACCTGGGCGATGTTGACGTTTCTGAAGAAGAGCTTGAGAAGCTAGGCGTTACCACGCTGCTGCCTGGTATGCCGGTCGAAGTCTTTATCACGACCGAAGAGCGCACCGCACTGACGTATTTTGTTAAGCCTATTACCGATCAGTTCAGCAGGGCCTTCCGAGAAGAGTAAAGCAGCGTCATCTGCCTTTGGAGCTAGGCTTTTCTCAGCCGAAGCTGTAAGCGAACCAGGATTGCCAGTCTCAGGGCTGGCTTAACTCAATGCTCATGTTGGAACGGCGTACTTAGGCAAGCCAATTAATTATTGTCGCTATCAATTTGTACTCACGGAGCGCATGATAAAAGCTATTTTTCATTGTCTATTGACGAGCAGTCAAAATGTTGCATCCGGCTTCATATCTGCAAATTATGGAGACCTCTATGGAAACCCGACTCCTCACGCCTAACCTTCTTATTATCCGTAAGTTGGAAAACGTTTTGCTTCTTAATGATGAAGAGAAGCAAGCAATACAGAATTTATCAATAAAGACAATTACCCTTCATTCAGATCAAAATGTATTGAAAGTTGGCGATCATCCTACGCAATGCTGTCTAGTTATTGAAGGATTTACATGCGCTTATAAGCTGACCTCTGAAGGCAAGCGCCAAATAATATCCCTTTATATACCCGGCGACATTCCTGATCTACAAAGCTTACATTTACCTTTTCTGGATATAAATGTTGCCTCAATCACGCCCTGCATACTTGGCTTTATTGAGCACGATGATTTACATAGCCTCTGTGAGCTCTACCCGCGTCTTTCTGTCGCTCTTTGGCGTGAGACATTGATGAGCGCTTCTATCACACGCGAGTGGCTTTTGAATAACGGGCAACGGCCTGCCTATAACCGAATTGCCCATCTTATCTGTGAGCTGTTGGTTCGACTTGAAGCGGTAGGGTTGGCTACGGAATCAACCTTTGATATGCCCATTACCCAGACCGAGTTAGCAGATGCGACAGGTATGACGCATATTCACATGAATAGAGTACTCCAGGCGCTTCGTACTGATGGGTTAATTAGTAATAATAAAAACCAGATAACCGTACCTGATTGGCAAAAACTCAAGGAAGCGGGGGAGTTCGATCCGCTTTATCTGCATTTAGTGGCAGAAACTGCATAAGATTCATTTAACTTTTTTTCCTATATATTATCAATATGCTAAATAGTGAGAGTGTAACTTCCTTTTAAATGTCCCAGGGCTACGTTGATAGAACTATCTTGATAGGGCGATGTTGTTAGGGCTGCCTTGGTCAGTAGCATCCCTAATTCCCCAGCAAGACTTGGGTTGATGTGCAAAATGCAAAATGGACTGGATCTTACCGAGCAGGTCATTCTGAATCACTGACACAGCGGATAAGCCTGAGGTAATCAAGGAGCGGTGAAATGACTTCAGTATTTATCAATCGCATTGCCACTGCTGTTCCGGACTTTGATATACATAGCAAATTTATCGAATACTGTCCGCGCCTGCTGCCGGATAAACGTTCGGTAAAAGTGTTTCAGCGCATGGCGGAAAGGGCGCAGATAGAGCACCGATACTCGTTCCTGGAACCCCATTTAGATGAAGATAAATTGGACCTAGGAGGCTTCTATAAAAATGAAGCTTTTCCTGACACTCAGGCGCGCATGCAGTTTTACGAACGCTTCGCTTTCACCTTGGCGAAGCGCGCACTGGGTCAACTTGACCTCTCTAGCACCACCCACTTGGTGACGACTACCTGCACTGGGTTTTATGCGCCGGGACTGGATCATCAATTGATTCACCATTATGGGCTGCCAGGGAGTGTCGAACGCACCAATGTCGGCTTCATGGGCTGTTACGCTGCGATTAATGCGCTTAAGTTAGCTCGACACATTGTTCGCTCGGAGCCAGACGCTAAAGTGCTGGTACTCAATCTTGAGCTCTGCACCTTGCATCTTAAACCCACGGGAACGCTCGAAGAGATTTTGTCGTTCGCCATTTTTTCCGATGGTTGTGCCGCAAGCATCGTGACGGCAGAGCCGGCTGGTCTTGAAATACAGGGTTTCAACACTGATGTGCTACCGGAAACGGAAGCATTAATCACCTGGCGTATTGGCAACCAAGGCTTCGATATGCAGTTATCAGGGAAGGTACCTGGCGTTATCGCCAGCCACTTACCGCTGATGATGACTAAGCTGCTGGATGGTTATCAACGCAGTGATATCGCGCACTGGGCTATTCACCCCGGTGGGCGCACGGTATTAGATGCTGTAAAAGCAGGGGCAGAGCTTGAGGAGAATCAACTGATGGCATCGCGGGAGGTGCTTAGAAAGTTTGGCAATATGTCGTCGGCCACTATCATGTTTGTGCTTCAGGCAATGATGAACAACCCCAAGAAGCCGGGCCCAGGCCTCGCCATGGCCTTTGGGCCTGGGCTAACGGTCGAAAGCATGCTTTTTGACCTTAAGGGATAAGGCAGTCATGCCGGATTTCAGTCAGCGCAGCGATGAGAAGGAGCTTATGGATGAAGAAGATATCTCCTTCGAAGAATTCCACGATTGCCTCATCGGTCTTGAGCGTATCAATCATCTAACGTTAGCGTATCGTCCTACCTTGCAATGGCTTCGTCCTTGGGTCGAAAACAGTGAACGGCTCTTTGTATTGGATGTAGCCAGCGGAGGTGGTGATATGTTGCGACAGATCGCCAAGGAGTGGCCTGAACGAACAGCGGCTGCAAGCGGTTACCGTATGGTCGGTGTTGATCTAAACCCCTGGGCTAAAAAATCTGCTGAATCATGGCCGTCTTCCTCAGCAATCTGTTATCAAACCTCGGATGTGTTTGAGTTCGAGCCAGACCAATCCATTGATCTGATTATATCGTCGTTATTTACGCACCATCTTACCGATAAGCAGATTGTCGAATTTATGCGCTGGATGAACCATCGCGCGCGGAAAGGCTGGTTTATCAATGATCTACATCGGCACCCTGTTCCCTATTATTTTATTAAATCAGCGACTGCCCTGTTTAGCCGTAACCGATTGATTCGTCATGACGCCGCCGTCTCGGTAGCACGTGCCTTAACCGTGGCTGACTGGCAACGCCTGATCAGCCAAGCGGGGCTTGATAAGCATGTGCGTGTAAAGTGGTTTTTTCCGTTTCGTATCTGTGTTTCTTGCCAAAAAGAAGCTCGCTGTTGATGAATGAAGAAGCAGTCATTATAGGCGGCGGCCCAGCGGGGTCGGCGGTGGCAATTGAGCTATCTAGGCACGGTATTCCGGCACGTGTACTGGAACGTAAACCGGCCCCGCACCACAAAGTGTGCGGCGAGTTCATTAGCTTTGAAGCCGCTCACTACCTTGAAGACCTAGGAATAGATTTAGCGGCATTAGGGGCCGAACCCATTCGCTACGCTCGGTTTTACAATGGCGAGAGTGAGCTTAGCTTCGAATTGCCTTTTACCGCGTGGAGTTTATCCCGATACCGATTGGATAACGCTCTGCTTGAGCAGGCTAAAACTGCGGGAGCAGCCGTTGAACGTGGCACGACAGTCAGGCATTTAACGCACACTGGCGATGGGTGGAGGCTGCTTACCAGAAACCGACATAGCACCCGCTCAGCGATTTCAGCAAAAGCGGTGTTTCTGGCCACTGGCAAGCATGAACTGCGTGATTGGAAGCGCCGGGTCAGCGCCACTCGCCACCATGATTTCATTGGTTTTAAAATGCACTTTAGCCTCAGCGCAATGCAGCAGGACCAATGGCAGGAAACGGTTGAGGTTCATTTATTTGAAGGGGGTTACGCCGGCTTGGAGCCGATAGAGAAGGGTGGTGTTAATCTTAGTTTTTTAGTTAGGCAGGATATCTACAAGACGTGTGGCAGCCATTGGCCTGGTTTGCTTGATTGGTTGAGTAATACGTCATCCCATATGAAGCAGCGCCTTGCCAGTTTAACGCCTTGCTGGCGTGAGCCCTTGGCAGTTTCCGGTGTTCCTTATGGTTATCTCCGCTCCCCCGGTGACTCGCAGCCAGGCCTGTTCCCGCTGGGGGATCAAGCAGCGGTTATCCCGTCGTTTGCTGGTGATGGCATTGCGATTGCTCTGCACACGGCCTCCCTTGCAGCCCGCGTTCACGCCTCAGGTGGCGATTCCAATATGTATCAACGCTTGGCCTACACCGATCTAACGCGACCAGTCCGCAATGCGGAGCTACTGGCGAGCGTGCTCACTTATCGCTTAGGCCGAAAGGCAGCCTTCCTATGTGCACGGCTATGGCCAACAGTGTTGAGAGAAACGATACTTCAGACGCGGGTTGGCCTGTCTCACCGCGGTCGATAGCTGCCTGCTTGTAAAATCGGCATTGAAGCGATTTGCTAAGGCGATTAGCTTACCAAATCTATGCAGGTCAGTGATCATCACTCAGGTTGTGGAATTCACGATTTTTTCTTATTAATTACTACGCATTAGACTACATTTATGCGAGGTTAGCGGCCTATCATTAAGCAAGCCCCATCATAAGTGTATGGAGCATTCACTAAAGTGGAATGCATAAATCGTAAAATATTTGCGGCAACCTGGCTAAGTACGACCGAGACCCCTTCGGTCGCCGTTGCTGCGTTTGAGAGGTTTCATGCTTTTAAAGCTTCTTTTGTGGGCCAGCCGAGTGCTGGTTCTTTTGATGGTGGTGGTATGCCTTCTACCTTTGTTACCCAGTGGTGAGTGGTGGGTCAGGCTGTGGGATTTCCCTCGTTTGCAGTTAACCGCCGCGTTGGTGTTTCCGCTTCTTCTGTTAGCTATCCATGCGTGGCTCAAGCGTCCACAAAAAGAGCATGCCGTCTGGGTAGCCGTTATCCTGGTCATTGCTGGGTGGCACCTTTACCACATCTTGCCCTTTACCCCCGTTTGGCCCACCGAGGTTCCGTCGGCGGAGATGCGGTCCAATGATGATCGGACAACATTAAAAGTGCTGACCGCGAATATTACCTTCAAAAACGATCACTATGCCGAATTGATAGATATGGTGCGGCTTGAGGATCCAGATCTCTTGCTGTTGATTGAAGTTGATAGCGCGTGGGAAGAAGGGTTGGCACCGCTGGACGACTATTACGATTATCGGGTGGGAGAGGTGCGTGACGAAGGTCAGGGGCTAGTGCTTTGGTCGCGTTATCCGCTTCTGGAAGAGCAGGTTGAACACTTGGTCTCAGAGCGCAGGCCTTCGGTTTTCGCCACCCTTGATGTACCAGGCATAGGGCCCGTGCGGTTTGTTGGCGCTCATCCTGTACCTCCCGGCCTTGAAGAAGATATCGAGAGCGAGGATGCCGAGGCAAGACGGGACAGCCGTGAACGCGATGCGGAACTTATGCTGATAGCCGAGCATGTGCAAGAAGACCCGGATAATCGCTGGATCGTAACCGGTGATTTTAACGATGTGGGCTGGTCGCATACCACGCGGCTATTTGCCGATTTGAGCGATCTAAAAGACCCACGTCGTGGCCGACGATTGCTGAGTACTTACCATTCGGCGTACCCGTTTTGGCGCTACCCAATCGACCATCTGTTCGTCTCTGATGGGCTTCATCTGGTTGATCTTGAACGTGTCAAAGTGATTGGCTCCGACCACTTCGGCATCGTTACGACACTTGCCGTTGGGCGCAAAGACCAGGAAAAGCCCGAAGCGTCAGAGGAGGAAGAGGAAGAAGCACAGGAAATGGTTGAAGAAGGTGAAGAAGACGCCGCTGAACATGATGCGGGTGCTTCAGAATAGGAATATGGAGAGCCCTGGTTAAAGGAGAGTATTACTCTTGTTATATAAGGATTACTAATGTGGTTCCAGGTACTTTCCGTCGTGGGGCTGGTTATTGTCCATCTCGCTGCAGGAAAAATTCGCTTTCTTCAAGCGTGGCCTCGTAGTGCCTGGCTCTCCTTTGCCGGTGGTATATCCGTTTCGTATGTGTTCGTACATGTCTTTCCCGAACTTGAAGAAGCACAGCAAGCCATTAGTGGGCACGGTGCCGTGGCTTTTCTGGAGCACCACGCTTATTTGTTAGCCCTAGTGGGTTTGGTTCTATTCTATGGACTTGAGCACTGGGTTTCACAGAATAAGGCGTGCGCTGGTTCCCCAGATAGAGGACCCCACCCCCGGTCTGGCAGGTACATGTTTTGGCTTCATATTGGAATATTTGCACTTTATAACGCTCTGATCGGCTACTTATTAGTCTACCGAGAATCGTCGTTACATGAGCTGGTCTTATACTCCCTGGCCATGGCCTTCCACTTCCTCGTCAACGATTATGGATTAGTGGTTCGTCATCGTGAGGTTTACCTACATAAGGGCCGTTGGGTTTTGGCCCTAGCGGTACTCGCTGGCTGGGGTGTTGGGCTGTGGGTCGAAGTGGAGGAGGCGGCGACAAGCATGCTATTCGCCTTCTTGGCGGGTGGAGTGGTACTTAATGTACTCAAAGAAGAACTTCCTGAAGAAAGGCAGAGTCGGCTATGGCCTTTCGTTTTAGGCGCGGCTCTCTATTCTTCGCTTTTGCTGTTGATTTAAGACGTTTGAGCCGCTCTCTAATAATCCTGTCTTTAAGCCCTGTCATTAATCCCCGTTAGAGTGGGCAGTTAGGGGGCAATGTTAAACTCTAAAATTTGTTAACCTTTTCACGCCATCACCTAGCGCTGTTCTGTACTAGGCTAGATAGCACGCTTGGTTTAAAGGAGAGGCCATATGGATAAGGAGGTCATCGATGCTATCCGAGCCAAAGAGCAGCTACCGGATAGTATGACGGATAGTGAGATTGCCCAGGAATATAAGGGGACTTACACAGCTGCAAGGGCGGCTATTAGCTTGGATCACAAACCGCTTGATCAAGTATTGGCTGATACGATGGCAAAGGTTTTTCCTTTCATGCGCAAGAAAAAGTAACCGCCGCTTGGCTCAAAGGAGCCGCGGACTCTGATTACATGTAGGCCGTCGCATGGCAAGCGCGTCCAATAGAGTTAGTTATGGAAATATCATCCACATGGAGGTAACACATGACACTCACGGCATTCGCAATTAACTGCACCCTGACACCTTCACCCGCCGAGTCCTCTTGCGAGCGGCTTATAGCGGAGACGCTAACAGAGCTTGAGCGACACGGTGTCACCGGCGAGCAAATCCGCGCAGTCGATTTTAACATCAAGCCTGGTGTAACTTCTGATGAAGGTGAGGGAGATGATTGGCCTCAACTTCGTCAGCGAATCCTAGACGCCGATATATTCATCTTGGGTAGCCCGGTTTGGTTGGGGCATCACTCCAGTGTTTGCCAGCGCGTTCTAGAGCGGCTTGATGCTTTCCTGGATGAGACAGACGACCAGGGGCGGCTTGTCTCATACGGTTGTGTTGCGGGCGTCGTGGTGGTGGGCAATGAAGATGGCGCGCATCATATTATCGCCGAGCTGTTCCAGGGCTTGAACGATGTCGGTTTCACAATTCCAGCGAATGCTTCTACCTACTGGGTAGGCGAAGCAATGCAGTCAACCGATTTCAAAGATTTGAAGCAGACGCCAGAGGTCGTTCAAACCGCAACGGCGGGACTTGCTCGTAACTGTGTTCATCTCGCAACGCTACTGAAGCAAGCCCCATACCCAAATCAAGATAGCTGACAGCTAGACGCGTTAGGCGGGGCGAGGGGGGCTTGCTAGCGGGGCTCACCGAGTAACTCCCCCATTTGTTGCTCCGAAAGCCGTGTATTGGCCATGTAGTAGACGATATCGCCATCTTGTAGTGGACGGTCTGTTGCAGGGTTGAGCATGTTGCCTTCGCTATCGTCCTGGCCGCTAGCGAGCCCTAAAACGGTTGCGTTGCAGATCTTTTTCGCTTGTATAAAAAGGTCGCCAAAAGTGACACCAGTAGGCGGGTTACTTATCTTCGTTTGATACTGCGTAGCACCGCGATCGACGGCAAGTAGCTCATTAACCACTCGTGAAATACCGGCATCTGAAGCGGAGCGTACCAGCATTTCAAGTGCCAGCGCTTGGGTGCATTCGATACCGGGTAAGGTGCGACGTAGCATCGCTGCGGTGTCAGGATTTGCGCAGTGGGCGACAATATGGGCACCTTTTCCTTTTAGACTGTAGGCACTCAGTGCGACAGTGGCCACCCGATCATCGCTTGTGTCATAAATAATAATACGGCTGGCGTTCTCAACCCCTGCCCGCTTGAGAAGATCAGCATTGGAAAAACTCTCGCCTTTAATAAACTTCAGATCGGCTGGGCGTGGATTGCTCATCTCTTTGGTAACGCAAAGCACTATTTCGTCAGGTAAACTTTTGTCGGCTTTAAGAATATCCAAGATGCGTTCTGTGGTTTCGCCGTGCCAGCCGATAACGAGGGTATGGCCGGTTAGGTGGCTAAAATCGCCTTTTCCTTGCATTTGCAGTCTCCAAAAAACTGAAAGTGTGACAGTGGCTTTACCAATCAACGCTGCAAACAGCGAAATGCCGCCTGGAATGAGATAGAGCGTGGTGATCCATTTGCCGGCCATTGTTTCGGGGCTGAAATCACCGAAACCGACGGTGCTGGCAACCACCACATAAAAATAAACCCAATCGGTAATGGAGCCGGCCATTGTTTCGCCGACCATGGAAAAAAACGCCCAGGTAGTGCCCATGTGTGCGAGGACTACTAGCAGAAGAAATGTCCATGAGATTTGAAGAGTTGATGCTTTGAGGACGCGAAGCAGTCGCTGGATTACAGGCATTTAGGTCTCTTAGAGTAATAAGTGCGCATGTTCTTTGTTTGGCGCGGAAGTCGAGAATGGAGTGTTTAAGCGTCTATGGAATAAACAAAAAGGGCCGCTAGTAGCGACCCTTTGTTATTTCTAAGCTGTAGCTTAAGCGAAGCGCTTGGCAATCCAGGAAAATGCGCTCTCGGTAAGTGATTTTTTACCGTGGTGCTCGCGGTGCTGACTCCAGACCATACCGCCTGATACTACCGCAAGGCTCATCAACATGCTGGCAAGAATAAGTTCATTCATGGCTTACTTTCCTCATCTGAGGTTTTGTCCCGCTCCACATAACCATAGCCGAACGACCCGACAAAGATCAAGAGTATACCCAGTCCCACGCCCATCCAAACATTATCGGTATTTAAGCTGGGATTAGTGACTACCCAGCCCGCGGTGAAGCAAGTGGCCACTACGATCACGCCCACATTGCGTGTCGCTTCCAGGAACTGCTGCCGGGTTGCTCTGGCGCCTATTCTCCTGCGTACTGCAGATGCCCTGCGTTCCTGTAAGCTTTTGTTGAGCCTAGCGCGTAGAGCCTCTTGCGGGTCTTTACCATCATGAGGTTCTTTCAAGCGATCACCCATTACTTATTTAGCAAAGTTCATCAAGCAAAAACGACCCGACAACATCGGGTCACGGTTATCGATCATCGCCCATGGAACGTCACGCTGAAACTAGAGGTCATAACCGTTGTGTTCATTTACCAGGATAAGCATATGGATCGTGTATTTGCGTGGGACCATCACCACAACCGAGTCGTTTATCGAATTCCTGGCCATCATTTTGACGATGGCAGAGAAGACAGTGACTTTTCTCCGGTGTGGCTGCCTGCAGATGTCTCGGATTTGCCAGAAGGCGTGGCCGTTGATGACCTGCGTACCGTCTCGGTTAAGGACTAACGGGTACGGATAATCAGTTCAATCCAATAAGCGGAATGGAGGCCAGCGCGGCCTCCTCCGTTATTATTAGGCATTTATCCAGCGAAGCTCAAGTCGCGTCATATTGCTCATTGAGCTGGCGCACTTCTCGATCAGCCTCAGGCTTCGTTGCACAGCGGTGCCTAACGAGCTCGCCATCTCTATCACTTGTCTCACGCGTATCAACCACCCACCATTCGGGCTGTGAATCAATCTCGGCACCTTCCTTGACAGCTCTGTAGACGATAAACGTCGCCATAATCCTCTCCTTGGTTTTTGAGTCACCTTCACTGTAGACCATCTTTGTGAAGGATGGGGCGGGGGAGAGCGACATCTGTCGCTTAAAGCGATTGTGTTTAGTCAGCAATCGGCTACTATGCGATTAACGTTACCTCTCTGGAAAAACCGCCATGTTAAAAGGTCTGTTCGTCTGTTTTGCGGTGCTATTTGCGCAATTGGCGGTGCTGTATGTGATTGATGCTCGTCTCTACAACTCGTCGCAGGATGTTCGTCAAACGGCAATTACCTCAGTGACGCCGCATAAAAACGAAACCGATGACGAAGAAGAAGTGCAAAGCTGAAAGGGAGCATGTATCCCCTAGCGACGAAGGGTGTCGCCAGGGGAGTGCTCAAAGCCTCTGGTCCAGCCAGGCATTCAAGGCAGCCTATGAGCGTTGCTAAGACGCGTTTGCTGTTGATCTTTATAGTGAAGGCAACCGCCACCAGGCGGTCGACGATAAACGAGCTGCTATTAATCGCCTCTACCAAGATCGAGAGCGTATGCGTACCCTAACGCTGGCTGGTTTGGAACAATCAAGAGAACAGGGCGCGGCCGACCAACATTTGGCCAGAGAGTAGAATTTTTTTCATAGTAGCGTGTCCAATTGAGAGTTCAGGAAGCATAGACAATGCTTGCTAAGCTGATTCAACGTTGAATAACCATTGGCGAAGAAGATAGTGTGAAATAGACAAAGGCTTGCGTCTGGAACTCGGTAACGGCATGCTTGTCAGTTGTTGGAAATACCATTAGGGAGCATGAACACATGGCTTACAACGATTCACGTATGGCACGTCCCCAGTCGGGCGGCGTTGCTAATAGTGTTAGTACTAACAAGGTGTTGCGAAACACCTACGCGCTACTGGCAATGACACTGCTGTTTTCGGCAGTAACCGCAGGTGCCGCAGTTGCACTTGGTATTCAACAGATGAACATCTTTGTGTTCTTCATTGGTGCCTACGGCCTGATGTTCCTTGTCCACAAAACCGCTAACTCTGCAGCGGGCCTGCTGGCAACGTTTGCCTTCACCGGCTTCATGGGCTTTACGCTAGGGCCGATCCTTTCTGCCTACTTGACCCTGCCTAATGGCGGTGCGCTGATCATGAACGCGCTGGCCATGACCGGTTTGACGTTTGTGGGTCTATCAGCGGTAGCACTAACCACCAAAAAAGACTTTAGCTTCTTGAGCAACTTCTTGATGGCAGGCGCCATCGTGTTGATTCTTGCCATGATTGCTGGGTTCTTCTTTAACATTCCTGCGCTTTCACTGATGGTATCGGCTGGTTTTGTGCTGTTTGCTTCAGCTGCCATCCTGTATCAAACCAGCGAGATCATTCACCGTGCTGGCGAAACCAACTATATTCTCGCCACCGTGACGCTCTACGTTTCGATCTACAACTTGTTTGTGAGCCTTCTTTCAATTCTGGGTATCATGAGCAACGATTGATCTCTGGTAGCGCTACTAGATGATATGACAGGCCCTATTTTTAGGGTCTGTCTTTTTTTTTAGGGTCACCGTCACTAGGTATTAACAACTAGGTATTGAAATGATGCAGTACGGCTTATTGGTAATGGGCGCACCGTACAGCAGCCCGGCCCCTCACTCTGCATTGCGTTTTGCCCATGCCGTGCTGGCGCGTGGGCATCAACTCGCAGGTGTTTTTTTCTATCACGACGGCGTTCATAATGCCTCTTCTCTGATGGCGCCACCGCAGGACGAACTCAATATGCACGACGCCTGGGCTGAGCTGCACCAGCAACATGCGGTCCCCCTGGACGTCTGTATCGCCGCTGCCCTGCGGCGCGGGTTGATGAATGAGTCGGAAGCGCAGCGTCATGGAAAGCAGGCGTATAATCTCTCACCTCCCTTTGAGTTGACCGGTCTTGGCCAGCTGCTTGAGTTGCAGCAACGCGCCGATCGCCTCATTACTTTTGCTTAAAAGGAGACCCCATGGTGACGCCCAACGCGCTGTTAGTGATTATTCGACACGCTCCTCACAACTCAAGCTGGTTGCGTGAAGGGTTAGATGCTGCCTTGGTAGCTGCGGCGTTTGGCCAGCCCGTGCATCTACTGTTCATGGGACAGGGGATACTGGCTTTGCTGAAAGAGCAGGGCAGTGGGGCTGCCGGGCAAAAAGCGACGCTGCCCACTATCGACATGTTGGAAATGTACGATATTGAGAAGCTATGGGTAATGGAAGAGGCGCTGAAAAGCATGCACTTAACCACGGATGCCCTCGTAGAAGGAGTGACCCTCCTAGCGGAACAGCAAGTGCCTGGGTTATTGCAGCAGCACAGCAACATTCTTAATTTTTAGTGGGTCTACTATGATTCTACACATCCTCACCAAAGCGCCTGATAGCAGTGCAGCTGCTCAAATGCAGCAGGCGGTAGGGGCGCAGGATAGCGTGCTGTTGATTGAAGAGGCGGTCACTGCTGCGCTTGCCCCTGCCTGGGAGGCTTGGGAGCAGTGCCCTTCGCGAATCTTCCTGTTATTGGAGGACTTGAGGTCACGTGGCCTTGCCAGTATTGCGGCCGAGCACCAACTGCCTACCCTGGAGATGGACGGTTTTGTAGCCCTTACGGAGCAATACACAAAGACAGTTACTTGGTATTAACTCATGTCAGATCCAAAAATATACCGTTATCTTGATTCAGAAAGAAAATGGGGGCTAGATCCGGAAGGTTATCTAGTTGATCAGTCAAAGTGGAACGATGCTGTCGCTAACCTGATGGCAGAAGAAGAAGGCTTGCCGCTTACGCCTGCTCATTGGGAAATCATCAAGGTTGTTCGGGCATTTTACCAACGCTACGAAATGGCGCCGGCCATGCGGCCACTCGTCAAGGCAACGAAAAATGCGTTGGGAGAAGAGAAGGGACGCTCGATTTATCTTATGCAGCTCTTTCCTGGCAGTCCGGCAAAAAGGATTGCCCGTCTGGCCGGGCTACCCAAACCTACCAATTGCCTATAACGTACTATTTGCGTTCGCTACGCCACATCGCCACGGGTACACACGGAAAGCACCACCGCGTCGTCTTGGCTGGTGGAAACGAGCGCATGCCCCATGTCGCTATCAAAGTAGATGCTGTCACCCTCTGCCAGTACCAATGGGGCGTAGAATTCGGTGTAGAGCATGATGTCGCCATGCAGCACCATCAAGAACTCTTCGCCATCATGGCGCACCCACTGGTGATACTCGTCGAAGCTGCGTGCCCGCACAATGGTTTTGAACGGAATCATACGTTTCTGGGCTAGTTGATGCCCCAACAGCTCGTGCTCGTAAGTCGGCGTAGGGTGCAGCTGGCCTTTTCCTTTCCGGGTCAAATCGCGCCGCCCCATGGTGTAACGCTCCCGTTTAGGTGGCGTCAGCAGTTGGGGTAGGTCGATGTTGAGACCGGTGGTCAGCTTCTGTACCACGCTGAACGTAGGAGAGACTTGATCATTCTCGATTTTAGAGAGCGTCGAGCGGGCAAGCCCCGTGCGCTGGCTGACATCTTCCAGAGTCCATTGATTGGCAAGACGGATTTGCTTGAGCCGTTCGCCCAGGCGCAGCGGCTCAACAAACGGTTTGCTTCCCGATGCGATACGCAGCGCGGCATGCTGTTCAGAAGTAGCGGTCATAAATTGTCAAATTGGCTGCGTTGGCTTGGGCTGGAAGTAGCTGTAAAACGCCCATGATATCACAGCCGTCAGGCCGCCAAGAGTGGTTGCCAATCAGATGCCAGCACTAGGGAACCTCTGCAAAGGGCAGTCCCAGCAGCGCTTTGAGATGCGCCTCGACACCACTGGCCAGCGACTTAGGGTTATAGCCGCCCTCAAGTACCGAGACAATTCGGTTGTCGGCATAGAGTGTCGCGATCTCCATTGCCAGATGCGTTACCCAATAGAAATCTTCGTCCTCTAGGCAGAGATCGCCCATCGGGTCATCCCGGTGGGCATCGAACCCGGCGGAAATCATGACGAGATCAGGCTTGAAGGCGTGCAGGGCAGGCAGCCAATGGTTTTCCACTACGCGACGGAACTCGCGTCCGTCGCTACCCACTTCCAGTGGGGTATTGACGACGTTTTGCCACTCACTGCGCAAATAGCGCCAGGGGTAAAATGGGTATTGGAAACTGGTGCAGATCAGCACCTCTGGGTCATTTTTGAAGATATCGATGGTACCGTTGCACTGATGCACATCAAAATCGAGGATCGCGATGCGTTTGGCGCCATACTTGGCTCTGGCATGAGCCGCGCCCACGGCAATATTGTTGTAAAAACAGAACCCCATGGCATCGCTGGCTTCGGCATGGTGGCCGGGCGGCCTTACGGCACAAAATACGTTATCCGCCTGACGTTTAAATACCTGGTCAACACCACGAATGACCGCCCCCGCAGCCACGCGCGCGGCTTTCAGGCTGTTAGGGTTCATCATGGTGTCGCTATCTAGCGTAACAATGCCCTCGCTGGGCAAGCACTTTTCCAGAGCGCGCAGATGACGCAAGGGATGTACCCTAGCCAGGGCTTCTTCGCAGGCTTCTTTGGCATCTGCCTGCATGGTCTGCTGTAATAGACCTGCAAGCGATAGGCGAGCGCGAATAGCCTCCAGACGCTGAGGGCTTTCGGGATGCTCCGGCCCCATATGGTGCAATGAGCAGTCTGGGTGGGTAAGGTAGGCGGTAATCATTCAAACGCTCCATTATTATTGATGCCACCTTAATCGCCTCCATGCCCTACGCGACAGTGTCAATAAGTCGTACAGCCGCTATTTAGTCAGGGGAGACTCATTCGTGAGCACGCGCTTTTTACACCATTTCTTTGAACCTCATACACTAGCGGTGTTTGGCGCCTCTGAAAAGCCCGCATCGCTGGGCGGTTTAGTGCTGAGAAATATTCAAGAGGGCGGCTTCAAGGGGGCGCTCTGGGCGGTCAATCTCAAGGGGTACCCGCAGGTATTTGGCGCCCCCTGCGTGAGCCGGGTGAGTGAACTGCCTGAGGTGCCTGATCTGGCCGTGGTCTGCACGCCTATCGAGGGCGTACCTGACCTGATCAAAAAGCTTGGTCAGCACGGCGTCAAGGCTGCCCTGGTGCTCTCCGGAGGCGCCTATCTGGATCGCGACAAGGGCAACAAGGGCTCGATTCGTGAACGCATGCTGAGTGCGGCACGCGTCTCCGGTATTCGTGTGCTGGGCCCGGAGTGCATGGGGTTGATTGTGCCGGGTAAAAAACTCAACGCCTCGTATGCCAGTCAGCCGGTGAAGGCAGGTAAGGTCGCCTACCTTGGCCAGTCTGGCATGCTCGCCAATGCGATGATCGATTGGGCCGCAGGGCGGGATGTCGGCTTTTCACATCTGATTACGGTTGGCGACAGCGTTGATGTGCTGCTGCCGGATCTAATCGATTACGTTAATCAGTTTTCTCCCGCGCAGGCCATATTGTTGCACCTGGAGCGGATCAGTGACGCGCAGCACTTCATGACCGCTGTGCGTGACGCCTCGCGCAACCGTCTGGTACTGGCTATCAAGAGCGGCCGTACGCCTGAGTCGGATATTTCCGGCATGGCACCGACACCTGGTATCGCCAACCGCGACGTGGTGTTTGATGCCGCTTTTGCCCGTGCGGGGGTCGTGCGGGTTGATGACTCCGATGAACTGCTCGACGCGCTGGAAACCCTCTCGCGAATGAAGCCGCTGAAGGGCGACCGCCTGGCGATTGTCTCGAATGGTTTGGGTCCTGCCATGCTGGCCATCGACAAGTTAATTAGTGCCGGCGGAAAATTGGCTGTATTTAGCGCCGAAACTCAGGCTGCGCTACACCGTAGCGAAGTCGATATGAGTAAACCGGGCGAGAACCCGGTGGATTTGGGCGGTAACGCCTCACCTGAGCGGTTTGTCCAGGCACTGGAGATTGTCGCGTCCGATGCCAACGTAGACGCCGTGTTAGTGGTTCATGCCCCCACACGCATGGCCCCATCGCTGGTGACGGCCCAAGCCCTAATCGATAACCGCAAGAAGTTTCGCCGCAACCTGCTGACTAGTTGGATGGGCCTAAAAGAGGCACTCAACGCCAGACACGCCTGTAACCTGGCCGGAATTCCGACCTATATTTCGCCTGAAAAAGCCGTCAAGGCGTTTATGCATATGGTGATTTACCAGCGCGTTCAGGCACTGCTGCAGGAAATCCCGCCCAGCTTGCCGTTTTCAACCAGCCCGGAAATTCGTGCCCAGTGCCGCACGTTGATTAAAGGGGCAAAAGAGCAGGGCAGGCAGACGCTGACCCACTCGGAAACCGCGCAGGTGCTTGAGGCGTATGGCATTCCAACCGCGCCAAGCGTCTATCTGGCCAACCCGGACGAAGCGCTTGCCCGAGCGACCGAAATCCCCGGCACCAAAGCGCTTAAGGTGGTTCATGAAGGCAACTGCCGCCCTTATCGCTACCGTAAACATCCGCATAAAATTTCGGCAGGCCTGTTGCAGGATTTGGAAACACCCGAACAGGTTGCTGAGGGCGTGCGGCGGCTGGGCGAGAAGGTCGCCGAGAAATTCCCCGAGTATGCGATACGCGAATACTGTTTGCAGCCTATGCAGCGTGGCAAACACTCAATGCAAATTTGCGCCGGTATCACTCGCGACCCTGTGTTCGGGCCCCTGATCGTCTTTGGTATCGGCGGCTACAAGGTTAACGTGCTGGCTGACCGCCAAGTAGCGCTGCCACCGCTTAATATGAGCCTGGCCGCCGATGTGGTGGGCCGAACCCATGCCGCTTCGCTAATCCGTGAACACTCCGCTGATCCTGATCGCGATATACAGCACCTGTGCCAAATGCTGGTGAAACTATCGCAGATGGCATCGGATTTGGGCGATTTGCGTGGGCTGGAGGTGAACCCATTGCTGCTCAATCGCGATGGCATGGTCGCTGTGGATTTCGCCATGGATCTTGGTACGCCGTCGCGTTTTGCGATCATGCCGTATCCAGAAGAGCTGCGTGAATGGGTGACCCTCAAAAATGGCTGGAAGGTGGAAGTACGACCCATTCGCGCTGAAGATGCCCACCTGATTACCACCTTCCACCGCCAGTTGTCCGAAGAGAGTATTCGCTTCCGCTACTTCCACAATAAGTCCAATCTTACTCAGCGCGATCTGTCGATCCTGTCGCATATCAATTATGACCGCCAGATGGCGTTTATCGCCGAACACTTGAGCGAAGATGGCAGCAAGGAAATGCTAGGGGTAGTGCGGGTTTGGAACGACCCGGACAATATCCGCACCGAGTTTTCGGTCATCATTCGTGATGATCTACAGGGGCTGGGCATTGGCAGCCTGCTGATGAATAAGATGATTGCTTACTGCACCAATATCGGCACGCTGGAAATGATCGGCAAAATCATGGTCGACAACCACCCGATGCGGGCCTTGATGAAACATCTGGGTTTCAAGAGCCGTTACAACATGGAAGAGCAGGTCATAGATGCCGTGCTGCGTCTCAACGAACCCGAAAGCGAGTGGCAGCGGCACCGCCTGGAAAGTTTGCCGGACTAAGCGTCAGACTAAATACCGGGTTAATTGCCGGACGAGGGTGCACAACTCAAAAGGCCTGCGTTTTAAGCGTCAGGCCTAGGCGTATCGTGATGATTTATGGCGCCAGCCGGAAGCGGCCCCATTCGCCACCATCGCGGCGTTCAAAGCGCAGCCGGTCGTGCAAGCGGCTAGGTTGGCCCTGCCAAAACTCGATCATTTCCGGTTCGACGCGATAGCCTCCCCAATGGATAGGGCGAGGGATATCCTGACCATCGTAGGCTTGTTCAAAACGGTTTTGGCGCTCTTCGATCCAATTGCGATCGGGAATCACAACGCTCTGAGTCGCAATCCACGCACCTAGCTGGCTGCCGCGTGGGCGGCTGGCAAAGTACTCGTCGGACTCTTCGGCTGACACCGGCTCAACGGGGCCTTCGATACGCACCTGGCGAGAGAGCGAAGGCCACCAGAATGTCATGGCAGCGAAGGGGACATTGCTCAACTCGCTGCCTTTATGGCTATGGTAATTGGTAAAAAAGACCATGCCACGTTCATCAAACCCTTTTAGTAGTACTACCCGGGCATGGGGCCTGCCTTGGCTGTCAACGGTGGCAAGCGTCATGGCGTTACCATCCTTGCCCTCTTTTTCCAGCGCAAGAGTGAACCACTCATCGAATAACACGAATGGATCGTCAGGTGCCTGGGATTCATCAAGCCTGCCGCCTTCATAATCACGCCTGATATCGGCTATATTACGTGTCATCGAATGCTTCTCCCTTGAATTTAATCCATGTTCGCTGGTCTGCCTTTAAAGCTCAAGTAATCGCCATCAATGAATGTTTAACGCAACTATTCACGACGGTCACTTCTCCCGTAGAGACAAACTTGGTTGCGACTAACTGTCCCGCATTCTATGAGAAAGTTAGAATTAATGCGAAGCTGTCTCACCCATACGGGCTCACCACCGGTTAGCTCATCACTGCTGATAGAGGAAAGGGCTATGCGTGGCAAGGTAGCAATTGAAGTATGGGATAGTTGGATGCGCCTGTTTCACTGGGGATTGGTGCTGGCAGTGTTGATCTCATTTTATACCACCAAGACCAGCGGTGCGCCTTTTCTCTTTCCCATTGAGGTACACGCCCAGGCAGGTTACCTGATACTCGGGTTACTTGTCTTTCGCTGGCTATGGGGCGTGCTGGGTAGTGTCTATGCGCGATTCAAGACATTTTTGTATCCACCGGCTAAAACAATGGCCTATTCAAAGGCACTCATCCAGCGAAAGCCGAGTGCTTATGCCAGCCATAACCCGTTAGGCGGCTGGATGGTGGTGATCATGCTGCTCTCACTCACTTTTCAAGCAGTCAGCGGTCTGTTTTTGAGCGACGACATCTTTTTTCAGGCGCCACTCTATGGCTTGTTTGGGGAAGGTGCTAGCAGCCAGTTGCGAACCTTGCATCAGTGGAATAGCGATCTCTTGATCATCTTAATTGGGCTGCACTTGGTCGGGTTGGTAGTCCATCGACTGCTTGGAGAGCCGCTGTTAGCGGCGATGCTGGGAGGTACCAAGCGCTTTCACCAGCAGCCGATCGATGCTCACAATGAGCCGTTAACTGCCTCCATGCTGCGTTTACGAGCGCTGGGTGCTCTGCTAATAGCTGCTGGCGTCGTCGTATGGCTTTGGTTTTAACGGCTATTTATTGGCGTAGCTGACGACTACGGAAACGCGCATAGCCCATGCACCCCGCAAATAGAGCCAGCGAAACGGCCGCTTCTAACAGCCCGCGCATACTTTGCCCGGGCAACGTTGCCAGCATTATCCCCTGGGTAAAATAGAGCAGGCTGACAAATGCCAGCCACGCATGACCACGGGCTCGCTGGCCAATGATAGAGGGCAGGAACAGTACCAGGGGCAGGACAAAGGCTAATACCGGGCGCCAGTTAAACTCGTCGCCTTGTACTAGAAAGCCTCGGTAAATAACCAGCACCAATAAAATAGCAAAGCTGGCCAACACCAGTTGGCGGCTTCGCTGTGTGAGCTTATCAATCCCATGACGGGCTTCTACGTCTTCTAACCACTGTCTCATAATGCCTCCTGACGCATAGCGTGCAGGGCGAGGGCGAGCCGCGCTATGCGTTTGCCCTGGGCCACGCATAGCGCACGCTCGTGCTCGTCCACCGAGCGATCGCTGCGCGTGCCGGCCAAGTGGCTGGCACCATAGGGCGTGCCGCCAGTGCGGGTTTCCAGCAGCGTGGTTTCACTGTACGGCACGCCCGCATAGACCATGCCATGATGTAGGAGTGGTACCAGCATGGTCAGCAGTGTGCTTTCTTGGCCACCGTGCAGGCTCGATGTCGAGGTGAAAGCGCAGGCGGGTTTATCAATCAGCGCACCGTTCATCCAGAGGCTACTGGTAGAGTCGATAAAATATTTCAGCGGCGCGGCCATGTTGCCAAACCGTGTTGGGCTACCGAGCGCCAGTGCACTGCAGTTACGTAAATCGTCTAAGTCAGCGTAGACCGCACCCTGTTCAGGAATCGCGGGATCGACGGCTTCACAGGTGGTTGAAACCGGTGCCACTGTTCGCAAGCGCGCCTGAATACCGGGCACACTTTCTACACCTGCGGCAATTTGCTGCGCCATAGTGGCCGTTGCCCCAGAGCGGGAGTAGTAGAGCACCAAAACGTACGGAGTCATTTCACTCATCATTATTCCTGGCTAGGATCATGGAAGCTGTCACGCAAATAGCACATAACATGGTTGCCTATGGTACCAGAGCTATTGGTAAGTCCGCGTCCGGTACAAACGTATTTTCTAGCACCGGTAAACGCAGATAAACCCAGGCGCGGGTGCCATCGCTGAGGGTGATTTCCATTCGCTCATAGCGAATACCCAGCCGTTCATAGCGGTCAAGGCGGGCCAGTTCATCAGCATCCACATGGAGCAGCAGGCCTTCTACATCACTCCCAGGCTGGGGGGAAAGGTCCAACCCATCGCGCTGATAGTCTTCCAGAGTGGCCTTTTCAGGGACGCCGAAACTGCCCATAACCACCAAGCGAATGGGCGCGTAGCGCAGCGTGCCGTAAACGAAGACCTGATGAGGGCGCTGTTCGATGTCGGCCAGGTCCTCTGGGCGGTCGTAAAACCACGGGCTCAGCATGGTTAACCATAACCATCCCGCTAGACTGAGCAAACCCACGCCAGCGATAACAAAAAGGCGTTTAAGCCACACCATTTTAGCCAAACCAAAGCGCCTCGGATTGATGATGAAAAAGTGGCTGCATAGCTTGGCGTGCCAACGTAGTGAAAACAAGCTCAATAATTTAAGCCCCATGTTTTGAGCGCTATGCTTCACATCCTGAGTAATCGACTTATTTTATCTGCTTAAGCAAAGTGGTCAGATTTGCTAGGCTATCTCTGTAACATAGATGGTCTTTTGATCCTGCCGGAGGAGCCTGCAATGAACCAGCCACTTCGTGATGATATGGATTTTCGTGATCTAATCGGCGACGTTAAGCCACTACCACCAAGCAATCGTGCAGACCCTGGCGCTAATCGCAAAAGGCCTTCTGAGGCGCAGCTGGCTCGCCGTGAATGGGCGGAAGAGGAGATGGGGGCGCGCAACTTTCTATCCGATGACTTTGTCGACTTGCTTCCTCCGTTCGACCCGATGGAGTATCGGCGTGAGGGTATTCAGCAAGGCGTGGTCGATAAATTAAAGCATGGCGGTTATAGCGTTCAATCACAGCTGCATCTGCTGCGGCGACCCTTGAGTGAGTGCCGCCGAATGCTGTTCCCGTTCATTCAGGAAGCCTATGCCCATGACTTGCGCTCAGTCATGATTGTTCATGGCCGGGGGCGCGAAATCGACAGTCCTGCCAACGTGCTGCGTTCTTATCTTGCCAAGTGGCTCAGCCAGTTTGAGGAAGTCCAGGCGTATGTGTCCGCCCAGTCTTCAGAAGGGGGGCTAGGCGCGACCTGGGTCATGCTGCGCAAGAGTGACCGTGCCAAAGCCAATAACCGCGAGCGCCAGCAGAAGCGACGAGGCTAATCTGTTGACCTAACCATCAAAAAGGGCAGCCGAAGCTGCCCTTTTATGTCATTTTAAAACTACTCGCTAGCGGTTAAGCGGCGTTCAAACAGCGCCTGACGCTCTTCCACATCAGGCTGGTAGCGAACGCTGATAAAGCTGAGTGCACGCAGTGCATCCTCTGGGTGCTGATCATCGCGCAATGCCATGCTCGAAAACCCGCAGCGTCGCATGTAGTCCAGCTGATCTACCAGCACATCGCCCACTGCACGAACTTCGCCCTCATAACCGTAGCGCTCGCGCAGCAGGCGCGCCAGGCTGTAGCCACGCCCATCGGTGAAGGCAGGAAAGTCAATCGCAATAGCCTGGGCGTTGCCAAGCTGCTGCGCCAACTCGGCTGTCAGTTCGGTGTCGCTGGTGAGCAGTGGCGCCAGCTCGGCATCCTCCTGATTGGCTTGCCACAGCGCCAGCGGTACAAACGCCGGGCGCTGTTCAGGAAGCGTTTCCACATCGTAGGAGACACACCAAGCGTTCTCTGCCGCTAGCTCGCCGTTAGCTATCAAATGATCAACATGTACTGGCGTCTGCTCAACTGCTTCAGTTTGCGTCGCATCTGTTTTATTAGGCTCAGGGCTATTAGGCATAGACACGCTCCTTAAAGGGTTTTAAGCCAATACGGCGATAAGTATCTAGGAAGCGCTCGTCTTCATGGCGCTGCGCCACATAGACTTCTAATACTTTTTCGACGACATCCGGCACGTCAGAGCGGAAAAATGATGGGCCTAGAATTTTACCCAGTGACGCATCATCGGTGGAGTTACCGCCAATGGAGATCTGGTAGAACTCTTCGCCTTTTTTATCGACGCCTAAGATGCCGATATGCCCCACGTGGTGGTGGCCACAGGCATTCATGCAGCCGGAAATATTCAGATCCAGCGGGCCAAGGTCGTAAAGGAAATCCAGATCTTCAAAACGCTCCTGCAGCGCTTGAGCGATGGGGATAGACACCGCATTGGCTAGGCTGCAGTAGTCACCGCCAGGGCAGCAGATAATATCGTTGAGGGTACCGACCGTAGGATTAGCCATGCCCAGCGCATCAAGCTCTTTCCACAGTGCTTCCAGCTCATCGACCGGCACATCAGAAAGCACTAGGTTCTGCTCGTGAGTAACGCGTACTTCACCAAAGCTGTAGCGATCAGCCAAATCGGCGACGGCTTCCATCTGATCAGCAGTCACATCGCCAGGCGCATGCTCACGACGCTTCAGGGAAAGCGTTACTGCTTTATAGCCGGGCACCTTGTGATCCGAGACGTTATTGGTCACAAAGCGTGCAAAACTGCGGTTTTCAGTACGCAGCTGGTCAAACGCCTCATTGGCGTTCTCCGCCACTGGACGGCGGTCAGGCTCGGGGAAGTGGCCCTTGGCCGCATCGACCGCTGCCTGGTTGAGTGTTTGCGGGCCATCTTTCAGGTGTGCCCACTCTTCATCAACCCGGCGGCGGAACTCTTCGATGCCCAGTGCTTTGACGAGGATCTTGATCCGCGCCTTGAACTTGTTGTCACGACGACCGAACTGGTTGTAAACCCGCACGCAGGCTTCCAGATAGGTCAGAAGGTGCTGCCAAGGCAGATCTTCGCGTACCACATCGGCGATCATTGGCGTGCGGCCAAGCCCACCACCGGCCAAAACTTTAATGCGCAGCTCACCGTCTGCGTTGTGCCACAGACGCAGGCCAATATCGTGAACCTGAATCGCGGCGCGGTCTTGCGCGGCACCGCTGACGGCGATTTTGAATTTACGCGGCAAATAGGCAAACTCAGGGTGCAGGGTAGACCACTGACGAATCAGCTCGCACCAGGGGCGCGGGTCTTCCACTTCATCATTGGCGATACCAGCAAACTGGTCGCTGGTCGTGTTACGGATACAGTTGCCGCTGGTCTGGATCGCATGCATTTGTACTTTGGCCAGATCTGCCAGAATATCCGGGACATCCTCAAGGGCGGGCCAGTTCAGCTGTAGATTCTGTCGTGTGGTGAAGTGGCCGTAACCACGGTCATAACGACGAGTAATCTCAGCAAGGGCACGTAGCTGATTACCCGCCAGCATGCCGTAAGGTATCGCAATACGCAGCATGGGCGCATGGCGTTGAATATAGAGGCCGTTCTGCAACCTTAATGGGCGGAACTCTTCTTCACCCAAACGCCCAGCGCGGTAGCGTTCCATTTGGTCGCGGAACTGAGCGACACGCTCATCAACCAGTGTTTGGTCGTGAATATCATAACGGTACATGTGGCACGATCCTGCTAAAAAGCGAAATGGTCACGTTGAGACGGACGTTAATGTAGCGTCACCTTAACGCGGGCGTCATATTCTACAAAAGAATATATAATTATCTTTTTATCACTAAAAGCTATTTAGAAAATGGTAAAGCAAAGGCGATCCGATAAAAAGCCAGGTTTGAAGCAGCGGTTTTTAAGCAATAGCTTTAAGCAACCGTCTTAAACAACAGGATTAAACAGCCAGCACCAGCCAGCGGCGACGCTGCCACACCCATAAAAACCCTAATGAGTTTATCAAGCGGTAAAGGAGCTGTATCAGCCAGATACCCAATATGCCATACCCCAGGCCAACCCCGACCCACCAAGCCAGAGGAAGAAAAAACAGCCACTGCATTCCCAGCGTCAGCAGCATGACGGTGCGCTGAGCCCCTGCGCCCATCAAAGCCTGGGCAAGCACTAAGGCAGCGGCATCAAGCACAATCATTACACCCGTTAACTGTAGCGGCAGTGTACCCAAGGCAACTAGTTCGTCACTATTGAAAAAAAGGCTCAATACCTGCGCGGGCATGATGAGCATGGGAAGTGCCAACGCCAGCAACAGCAGCCAAGCAACACGCAGTGCATCCAACCCCCAGCGGTGAGCTTCATGCTGGGCGTCTCGGCCTAGCGCTTCGCCGACCAAGCTCATGGCGGCAACGCCTATTCCCACTCCTGGTAAAATCAACAGCAGCGATAAATTAATCAGTACATGGCCAACCGCGATACTGGCCGTGCCCAGTTGGCTTAATAGCCAAAATAGTACCGCGTAGCCCGCTGCAAACAAAACCTGCTGCGTTGAGTGGGGTACGGCAAGCGTCAAAGTAGTACGCAGGGTGGCCAAGCATGGCAAATGTGTCAAAAATGGCTGAGTAGAAGCGCGTTTTATACTTACCCTGCACCACACTATCAAGCCCACGAACAGCGACACTGTGGTACCTGCGCCTGCGCCACTCGGGCCCATGCTAGGCAAACCCGCCAAGCCGTAGATCAACCCCGCACTGACCGCCACATTGAGCAGGTGAACCGCCACAATGATAAACAAGTAGAGGTGTGTTTGTTGGCGTCCGTTCCAGTAGCCACGAAAACAGAGCGTCAGCGCGATGGCTGTCAGTGATACGACCCGCCAGCGGAAATAGCTGATAGCAACGTTTTGCACATCCTCGGCCTGAGTAATCAAGCCAATCAGTAGCGGCGCTTGCCACCATGCCCAGAGTGAAAGCGGCAGGGCAACCACAAGCCCGATCATCAGGCCCGACTGCAGTGGGTGGAAGAGCTCTGGTTGGGTCGCGCCCACTCGCTGCGCGGTTTGTGATTGGACACTTGAAGAGAGGCCAAACACCACCGCACTCAGCATAAACATGACGTAACCGCCCACCCCCACACCGGCAAGCGCCACTTCACCCAAATGGCCTACCAGGGCAGCATCGATCAAGTTGAGTATGCTTTGCGACAGCATGCCCAACATGATCGGGAAGGCAAGGCGGATCACCTTGCCATGACGGTTTGCCAACAGCACTAATCAGCTCGGGTCGTAGGAGAGCACCGGTGAGAGCCAACGCTCCATCTCCACAAGCGGCATCTGCTTACGTGCAGCAATCGCCTCGACCTGATCGCGGGTAATTTTGCCGGTCGAAAAGTACTTCGACTGGGGATGGGCAAAGTACCAGCCGGAAACCGCTGCGGCTGGCCACATGGCAAAGTTTTCGGTTAGCGCCAGTCCGGTATTTTCAGTCGCATCTAACAGCCTGAATAGCGACGCTTTTTCTGTATGATCCGGGCAGGCAGGATAGCCGGGGGCAGGGCGTATACCCTGATATTTCTCAGCAATCAATGCGTCGTTGTCCAGCGTTTCGTCGGGCACGTAGCCCCAGAACTCTTTACGCACGCGTTCGTGCATACGCTCGGCAAAGGCTTCTGCCAACCGGTCTGTCAACGCCTGCACCATAATGGCGTTGTAGTCATCGCCTGCCGCCTCATAGGCTTTGGAAAGTTCATGGACGCCATGGCCGGTGGTAACCGCAAAACCACCAATCCAGTCGGCTTTGCCGCTCTCTTTTGGGGCAATGAAATCAGCCAGACTGTAGCAAATACCGTCGCGTCCTTTCGTCGTTTGCTGACGAATATGAAAGAGGCGCTCAATCACTTCGCTGCGCGACTCATCGGCGTACACTTCAATCACGTCATCATCCACGCTATTGGCGGGCCATAAGCCGATGACGCCGCGTGCCTGCACGCGCTTCTCTTCAACCAGCTTGCGTAGCATGACCTTGGCGTCGTCAAACAGGTTGCGGGCAGCTTCACCGACGACCTTATCGTCGAGGATTTTGGGATACTTGCCCGCCAGCTGCCAGCTCATGAAGAAGGGCGTCCAATCGATGCGCTCAATCAATTCTTCAAGATCGTAGTCGTCAAACGTTTTTAGCCCCAGCATATTAGGCTCAGCTGGGGTGTGGGCGTTCCAATCGGTGCGGAAGCGCCGCTTGCGCGCCTGGGTGTAATCCAGGTCCGCTGCTTTGGGGCGGCGCTTGGCATTACGCTCGCGGACCTTTTCGTACTCTTCACGAATTTCAGCTACATAAGCGGCTTTTTGATTGGGCGCCAGCAAACGGCCTGCAACACCCACGGCGCGCGAGGCATCGGTGACATAAATGACCGGGTGCTCATACTGTGGCTCGATCTTAACGGCGGTATGGGCTTTGGAGGTGGTGGCACCACCAATCAGCAGCGGTAGATCCATTCCGCGTCGCTGCATCTCCTTGGCCACGTGAACCATTTCATCCAGCGACGGAGTAATCAGCCCGGAAAGACCAATAATGTCCGCGTTGTGATCTTTGGCCGCCTGCAGAATCTTATCGGCGGCAACCATGACGCCCAGATCGATCACTTCGTAGTTATTACACTGCAGTACCACGCCAACGATGTTCTTACCGATATCGTGCACATCGCCTTTGACCGTGGCCATGACGATCTTGCCTTTGGCTTTGGTCTCTTCGCTTTTCTCAGCCTCGATATAAGGAATCAAGTAGGCCACAGCCTGTTTCATGACTCGTGCCGATTTGACCACCTGAGGCAGGAACATTTTGCCGTCGCCAAATAAATCGCCGACCACGTTCATGCCGTCCATCAGCGGGCCTTCGATGACCTCGATAGGGCGCTCAGCCTGGGCACGGGCCTCTTCGGTGTCATCTTCGATATACACCGTAATCCCTTTAACCAGCGCATGCTGAATACGCTTGTTAACCGGCCAACTGCGCCATTCAAGGTCTTCTTTTTTGGGAGCGCCGCTGCCGTCGCCTTTGTACTTGTCGGCAATATCCAGCAGGCGCTCGGTGCCGTCGCTGCGGCGGTTGAGCACCACATCCTCAACGGCATCGCGCAGCTCGGCGGGGAGGTCGTCATAAACAGCGAGCTGGCCCGCGTTAACGATACCCATGGTGAGGCCAGCACGAATGGCATGATAAAGAAACGCCGAGTGAATCGCTTCGCGCACCGGATTGTTGCCACGAAACGAGAACGAGACGTTCGAAACGCCGCCAGACACCATGGCGTGGGGCAGGTTGTCGCGAATCCACTGGGTCGCTTCGATAAAATCGACTGCGTAGTTATTGTGCTCTTCGATCCCAGTGCCGATGGCGAATATGTTCGGGTCGAAAATGATATCTTCGGCGGGGAAGCCAATTTCATCGACCAATAGACGGTAGGCGCGCTGACAAATTTCGGTTTTACGCGCAAAGGTGTCTGCCTGGCCCTCTTCATCGAACGCCATCACCACAATGGCAGCACCATAGCGTCGGCATTTGGTTGCCTGTTCGCGGAAGGCATCTTCGCCTTCTTTGAGCGAGATGGAGTTCACCACCGCCTTGCCTTGAACGCACTTCAGGCCCGCTTCGATGATCTCCCACTTGGAGGAGTCGATCATAATGGGCACGCGGGCAATATCGGGCTCACCGGCGATCAAGTTAAGGAAACGCTCCATGGCTTCCTTGGACTCGAGCATGCCTTCGTCCATATTGATATCGATGACCTGAGCACCGCTTTCTACCTGCTCAAGGGCAACTTCTAACGCGGTGGTGAAGTCCTCTTCTACGATCAGGCGCTTAAAGCGCGCCGAGCCGGTGACGTTGGTGCGCTCGCCAACATTGACGAACAGCGCGTCAGACTCAATATTGAACGGCTCAAGACCGGATAAACGGCAGGCACGGCTGCGCTCGGGAATAGAGCGCGGCGCCATATCCCGAACGGAATCCGCAATCGCGCGAATGTGTTCAGGTGTGGAGCCACAGCAGCCGCCGATAATGTTGACCAGCCCGCTGGAGGCGAACTCACTAACGATCTCGGACATCTCTTCCGGCGTTTGGTCGTACTCACCAAACTCGTTGGGCAGGCCCGCGTTGGGGTGCGCGGAGACAAAAGTATCGGCCTTTGTAGAGAGTTCTTCCAAATAAGGACGAAGTTCTTCGGCGCCTAAGGCACAGTTCAAGCCAACAGATAATGGCTGAGCGTGGCGCACCGAGTTCCAGAAAGCCTCGGTGGTTTGGCCGGATAGGGTACGGCCTGATGCATCGGTAATCGTGCCTGAGATCATTACCGGCAAGCGTTCGCCGCGATCGTCAAAGAGCTCTTCCAGGGCATAAATAGCCGCTTTGGCGTTGAGCGTATCGAAGATGGTTTCGATCATGATCAAATCGGCACCGCCCGCAATCAGGGCTTCCGCCGCTTCGTAGTAGTTCTCGCGAAGCTCATCAAAGGTGACATTGCGCTTGGCCGGGTCATTAACATCCGGCGATAGCGACGCGGTGCGCGAAGTGGGGCCTAACACCCCAGCGACATAGCGGGGCACGCCGGTTTCGGCGGCAACGGCATCACACACCTCGCGGGCAAGACGCGCTGACTCGCGGTTGAGTTCCACCACCAGCGCTTCCATACCGTAATCGGACTGCGACAACTGGGTGCTATTGAAAGTGTTGGTCTCGATGATGTCCGCACCGGCCTCTAAATAGTCACGGTGAATCCGCGTGACGACATCAGGGCAGGTGAGCGCGAGCAGGTCGTTATTGCCTTTGAGATCCGAGGGCCAGTCACTGAACCGTTCGCCACGAAAATCCTCCTCGCTCAGCTGGGCATTCTGCAGCATGGTGCCCATGCCGCCGTCCAGAATTAGGATACGTTCGGCAAGGCGTTGGGTGAGGGTTGCGGTCAAAGCACTATCAGCCATGGCAGGGGGAGTTCTCCAGCGTCACAGTCGTCAAAGGGGATGTTGTTATCGTCGGAAAAGCAGTATCTGTCGTAATAAGGCGCATAATGATAACAAAAGGCATAGCAAAAGGCGCCCCCAGGGAGCGCTATACGGTGCATAAGCAAAGACAATCACTACACGCATTTGAGAAACAGCATTTAAATAGCCTACTAAAACAGTCGGGATTGTGTCAGCGCGCCGTTTTGCTTACCATAGTGACAAATGACATGTGAAGTGGCGCCGCCACTACCACGGGAGGAAGACAGCCCTCATGACCACGACTAGCGAAATAGATACCAATATCGATACTCAAAGTATTGATATTACCGATAGCGCGCAAGAATACTTGGCAGAACTGCTTGAAAAGCAGAACGTTGAAGGTATCGCTGTACGCATTTTCATTACCCAGCCGGGCACGCCTTACGCAGAGACCTGCTTGGCTTACTGTCGTCCGGGTGAAGAAGAGCCGACGGATGTGCTGCTAGAACTCGAGAAGATCAATGTGTATCTCGACAAAAACAGCCTGGCCTTTATGGAAGAGGCTGTGGTGGATTTCAATGCCGACCGCATGGGCGGCCAGCTAACCATCAAGGCGCCCAACGCCAAGATGCCTAAGGTGAATGCGGATAGTCCGCTTGAAGACCGTATCAATTACGTGCTTTACAGCGAGATCAATCCTGGGCTGGCGGCCCACGGCGGCGAGATCAAGCTGGTTGAGCTGACTGAACAACAATACGCTGTCTTAGCTTTTGGCGGCGGTTGCCAGGGCTGCGCAGCGGTTGATTTAACCCTGAAAGATGGCGTCGAGAAAACATTGATGGAGCGCATCCCGGAGCTTGCGGGCATTCGCGATGTGACCGACCATACCGACACCACCAACGCCTACTACCGCTAAATCTAAACGTAATACCACATCAGAAAAGTCCAGCCACGTGCTGGGCTTTTTTGTGCGCGCCTATAGCTTTGCGGCAAATTACGTTGAACATTCCAACTGTGCTCAACGCAAGAGTCGTGTAATAAACACAAGCGATAAAGCCGCACGCTTGGCACTAGTATGGCGCTGGGCTCATTTGGCTAGCTAGATAGACAAGAGAATAGGGAGTTAGGAACATTAACATTCGCAGCACATTTGCCAATATCCATAAGCCGATTTTTTTCGGCTCATTAGGGCTTTTGTTAGCAGTGACGCTTCCATTGATACTTTTCCCCGAGATGGGGCGAGTATGGGTAATGGCCGCACAAGGGTTTGTGACTCAGAATTTTGGTGTCTTGTATCAAACGATGGGGCTAGCATCGTTAGGCTTCATGTTTTACATCGTGTTTAGCGATATCGGCCAAATTAAATTAGGCGATGTGGACGCCGAACCCGAATTCTCGCTGTTTTCTTGGGGTGCCATGTTGTTCGCTGCCGGTATCGGTGGTGCGGTGGTTTTCTGGGGAATGGTCGAGTGGATGTATTACTTGCAGAACCCTCCGTTTCATCTTGAGCCATTTTCTGAAGAAGCGACCGCCTGGGCTGCCACTTACGGCATGTTCCATTGGGGACCTATCGCGTGGTCAATCTATTTGGTTCCTGCGCTGCCAATGGCGTATTTCCTACACGTGCGCAAGCACAAGGTGCTGCGCATCAGTGAGGCGATCCGCCCAGTGCTGGGTGAGAAGCTCGCCCGTAGTTGGCTAGGTAACGTAATTGATATCCTATTTATTTTCGGCATGCTTGGCGGCGGCGCAACGTCACTGGGTATTTTAGTGCCACTGATTGATGAAGGCCTGGGCGGGCTATTTGGTTTTACGCCGAATGCTCTGAGTCAGATCGGGGTACTTGTAGGCACTACCGCACTGTTTGCCGTCAGCGCCTGGCGTGGTCTGAAAGGCGGTATCGAAATACTTTCTGATATTAATATGTGGATAGGGTTGGCGGTACTGCTGTTTGTACTGACGATGGGGCCAACGGTATTTATTCTGGATACCGGCCTTAACTCACTCGGCCTGATGTTAAGCAATCTCGTTCAGATGGACACCTGGACTGAGCCGTTTGGCAATTTAAATGGCTTTGAAGACAGTGGCTTTCCGCAAAACTGGACGATTTTCTACTGGGCTTGGTGGCTAGTGTTTGCCCCTACCGTAGGGCTATTTATCGCACGGATCTCCAAAGGGCGCCGGATCAAGACCATGGTGGCTGGATCGATCTTTTTTGGCTCACTTGGCTGCGCGCTGTTCTTCGTGATTTTGGGCAACTATGGCCTCTATCTACAGCTTTCGGGTGCGCTGGATGTTATCCAGATCATGAACGACCAGTCGGCGAATGCAGCGTTTTATGCTGTGTTAGGCGAACTGCCGCTCTCATGGCTGGTGACGTTAGCGGTGGTTGTGCTGCTTTCCATCTTTACTGCCACCACGTTCGATTCCATTGCTTATATCCTTTCCTCCGCGGCAGAGAAAAATGTTAATCAAGAGCCAGCCCGCTGGCACCGTCTTTTCTGGGCATTTACGCTCTCGTTATTGCCTATGTCATTGCTTTTCTTAGGTGGGCTTCAAACACTGCAAACGGCCAGTATTGTTAGCGGCGTGCCCCTGCTGGTTATTGCGCTGCTGCTGATGATCTCTATGGTGCGAGCGGCGAAATATGATCTGCGCTTCCAGCCTGACTACAACGACCCGGAAATCAATATTGAAGAGTTTCCCGAAAATGACCCGTGGACAAAAGAGGGTACTTGGGAGCTACCGGATGATAACGGCGATGCTAGTGCTAGCAGTGACGGCTTGAGCAGTAATAATGTTAAGTCGAATACGCCTTAAACGAGCGAGATAGATTCCGCTAATCGGCCACCTCAAGCGAGGTGGCTTTTTTTTGGCTAACTGTTACTAGCTACATTAACGCTTTGGCGATGGCTCCTTATCTTCCAGCGAGGAGGGTAAATCAGTTAGCTGTTGCTGGAGTGCTTCCATTCGTGCCCAGAGTTTCTCTTGCCAGGCGTGCTGTAGCGCCGTTTCCTGATCGGCATGCCGTTGCGCTTGGTGTTTTAACGCCGACTGCGCTTCCTCCAACTGCTCTGCAAGTGTTTGGTGCTGCTTTTCCAACACGCTGTTTTGCTGCTGAGCCTCACTAAGCTGCTGATCCCGCTCGCTGGCTTCCAGCTGTAGCTGATGCAATGCCTGCTGCTTTGATTTTAGCTCTTGGCTTAGTCCTTCGATCCGCTGGTCTGACTGCTGGAGCCGTTTCTGGAAGGTCTTTTCTTCTTGCGCCCGCGCCTGTTGGGCGCTATCCAGCATCGCCATCAATCTTCCTTCAGCCGCTTCGTGACGCTGCTCTTCTTGTAACAATCGCTGTTCCCAGGCCGCTTGCTGTTCGTTGAGAGCAAGGTGATGGGCTTCGCGCTGCGCTTCTGCCTGACTCTCTAGTTGTTGCTGAACTTGCTTGAGTTGCTTGGCCTCTCCTTGCGACGCTTCGGCCAACTGCTGCCAGTGGCGTTCATTGGTCTGACTGGCGGCTAGTTCCCGATTAAGTGCCTCCATTCGTTGCTCAATGTGGCGTAAGTGCTCGGCCAGGGCGCTTTCACGCTGCTCGGCGTTTGCCGCCTGCTGTTTAGCCTCTTCCGCTAGCCGCTGCGCGTCCTCCACCTGTCGATTGGCATCTTCGCGATAGTGGAGCAGCGTTTGATTGGCCACATTTTGGGCCTCACGCCACAGCTCACTGGCCATGGTGACAACAACTTCTGGCACACCTTTGGGTGGCGGCACATCACGGTTTTGTTCGCGCTCGCTGCGCCAAAGGCGGAAGTGATCGCTAATCGTTGTAAAACTGCCAGTGCCCAGTACATCGCGGATACGCTGCACGCTGGGTGTGTCACCACGGGCGAGCAATTCATCAATGGCGTGTTGAACATCGCCGTACTGAATGCCGTTGCGGGCCATATGACATCCTTGCTGGGAATTTTATAGCCGCCATTGTCGGTACTTAAGGGTTAAAAAGCAATTATTACGTATTACATAATACGTAATTTTATTTATCAAATAAGATATAAATTCAAGATTACCCTTATTATCTTGAATTTATACTGCTGCAAAGGCACACTCTGGCACATAGAGAACATCGGCGGTTCAGGGAGTAATACATGCCAAATGCGTTAACACCCGGTGGAGTAGGGCCGCTGCTGCTGGAGCATGGACCTGTAAGCGGGCAGCTTAACGTCAGAATTACGGCACAAAATGATGCTCAGGCGGTGATGGCTTGGCTTGAAGAGTACGTTGACAGCCCACAAACCTGGAAAGCGTACCGCCGGGAATCCGAGCGGCTTTTACTCTGGCTGAATAGCCAAGGACTCACGCTGGCAGATATCCATAGAGATGCGCTGCGCCGGTTTGAGCTGTTCCTTGCCGACCCTCAGCCCAGTGATCAGTGGGTAGGGCCCTCCAAGCCCCGCGCACACCCAGCGTGGCGGCCGTTTCGTGGGCCTTTATCGCCCGCCAGTCGGCGCCAGAGCTTAGTGATTCTGCAGGGCATGTTTGCCTGGCTGGTAGAAGCCGGGTGGGTTAGCCATAACCCGTTTCGCCTGATGCGTGATAAATCAAGGCGCTTGAACAATCAGGCGCCGCGCATTGAGCGTTACCTGGAGAGCGATGTATGGGCGTGGTTCTGGCAGTGGCTCAATGAGCCGTTAGCGGTGGAAGAGGGTAGTCGAAGGTTTTTTGAGCAGGCGCGTCGACGCTTTATCTTTGGTTTTGCCTATCTACTCGCTCCGCGAATTAGCGAAATGGCAGATGCCCGCATGGGCGATTTCCAGCGCAGCGAAGGGCGCTGGTGGTGGAGTGTGGTAGGTAAGGGCAGCAAGGTGGCGCGGATACCGCTACCCGACGACATGCTGGCTTGCCTGCGACAGTGGCGCCAAGCGCTAGGCTTGCCTGACCAGCTTACCGAGCTGGAGCATAATGCGCCGGCTCTACGCGCCCTGGATGGGCAGCGCGGCTTGGGGCACAACCAGCTCTATAGGCTGATTCGGGCAACGTTTCAGCAGGCAGCCCTAGCGCTTGAAAAGGAGGGCGGCGCTTCACAGCATGTCAACGCGCTGCGCCAGGCAACGCCACACTGGTTACGGCATACATCGATTACCCATCAGGCTCAGTCGGGCATTAGCCTGCGCCATTTGGCTGAAAGCGCGCGTCATGCGCGTCTCGATACCACATCTCGCTACCTGCATACCGAAGACATTGAGTGGCATAACGAGCAGCAGCTTCATCGGTTAAGCAATTCGCCATTGACTCGTTATAATGGGGCAGATTCATAGCTTCCTTAATAGCTATACCAGTAGCCATTATCCATTTAGAAGGAAATACCATGAGCACTTCCGGCGCCGAACTGGCCCAGCAAGAGCTGATTGAAGATTTCGAGATATTCGATAACTGGATGGATCGTTATCAGTACATTATTGATATGGGCAAACAGCTGCCTGACTTCCCCGACGATTGGAAAGTCGAGGAGTTTAAAATCCAGGGCTGCCAGTCTAATGTATGGATGCGGCATGAAGAGGAGGGCGATAAGCTGATTTTTAAGGCGACGTCCGATGCCGCTATTGTGTCGGGCCTGATTGCCTTATTACTGCGCATTTATAGTGACCGCTCAGCAGCAGAGATTCGTGCTACCGAACCGCACTTTTTAGCTGATTTGGGATTGGATAAGCATCTCTCGCCAACCCGTAGCAACGGCTTACATGCGATGCTTGAAAAGATCTATCAGGTGGCACACCAGCGCTAGCGGGAATGGTGGTCGCTGCAACAGGAAGAGGATGCATCTTCGTCCTCGCGGCAAAGCTGCTCGCTTCGGCCGCCGGGTACTGGGTCCATGCCGCCAGGGCTGCCTGGGTGGCACTTGACGATACGCTTCACGGCCATCCAGCCACCTTTTATCGGCCCATGCACCTGAATTGCTTCAATGGTGTAGGACGAACAACTGGGCCAGAAGCGACAGCGCGGGCCCAAAAGAGGACTAAGCGTATATTGATAGGTTTTAACGCAGCCAATCATCACGCTAGTTAATGCCCAGCGCAGGGCTGATCGCAGTGATGTTAGACAGCGGCTCATGGCTAGGCGCTTCATGGCTAGGAAGAGGCTTTGCTGCCGTAGAGCTCATCGGGATCGATTAGCGGCGTGCTGGTAATCGATGCCTGCTCTTGGGCCACGCCAATATAGAAGCAGCTACGACGTCCGGTATGGCAAGCGGGTCCTGTTTGCTCAACTTGCAGAAGCAGGGTGTCACCATCGCAATCAAGGGCAGCGGACACAAGCTGTTGCTGCTGGCCCGATGACTCCCCTTTGCGCCACAATTTTTCCCGTGAGCGCGAGTAGTAACAGACCCGCTGAGTGGCTAGGGTCTCTTCTAGCGCCTGACGATTCATCCACGCCATCATTAGCACTTCTTTGGAGTCGTGCTGCTGGGCAATCGCAGGGATTAAACCATCGGCATTAAAGCGCACAGCCGTTAGCAGGGTTGCAATAGCGGGCAGGCTATCATCAGGGATAGCACGCTCAAGCTGCTTAAAAAGGGCGTCTGGAGCTACTTGGTCAAAACGGGACATACATTCTACTCGCTAGCTATTGAACACATCAGCTTGTTCGACAATCCTGACAGAGCCCTTGTAGCTCAATGGTTTGGCGCTCAACGTTAAACCCTTGGCTGTTTGCCAGAGCCGCCAGTTGATCACTGATCTCATCTAAATGCAGCTCTTCTACGTACCCGCAGTGTCTGCAAATGAGCAACTGAAAACCATGCACATGCTCAGGGCACGCGCAGGCCACATAGGAGTTTTGCGACTCAATCCGATGCACCAAGCCCTGGTCAATCAGAAACTCAAGCGCCCGATAAACCGTCGGCGGCCTAGCCGCCGCATGTTCGGTAGACAGCTTATCCAGCAGATCATACGCCTTCAGCCCACCACCATTTTCGGCAATCAGCTCTAGCACGCGCCTGCGTATGGGCGTGAAACGAACGCCGCGGATGTGGCACTGAGACTCTGCCTGCTGCAGTAGTGTATTCGCTTGGGTCATGGACAACTCGTTGAACGTGGTTAGCCTAGGCTCTCGTCAATAGGCTCTTATCGCCAGTCTACGCGCTGGAAGAGGTGGTGTCAGGGCTTTCTACCAGCTCACTTTGCCGCGCGAAATGGTGTTGGGAAAAGGCGACACGCTGTTTGGCAGGCACGCCATCCGGCTGCCGCTCAATTAGATCCAGGCGACGGCGCAAACCTTCCCCATTGGTCATTTGAATGGCTAGGCCGGGGCGTGCATTCAGTTCAAGCAGCATCGGCCCATGCTTGCGATCCAACACCATATCCGTACCGAGATACCCCAGGCCAGTCATTTCATAACAGCCCGCGGCCAGGTTCAGCAGCGTTTCCCACTGAGGCACCACTAAGCTTGCCAAGTCGTGACCCGTATCGGGATGACTAAAGCAGGGCCGGTCAAACTGAACGGCGCGTAGTGCAGCCCCCGTTGCAATGTTTAGCCCCACTCCCACGGCACCCTGGTGCAAGTTTGCCTTGCCATCAGAGGCGGCGGTGGAAAGCCGCATCATGGCCATAACGGGATAGCCCTTAAAGACGATCACCCGGATATCGGGCACCCCCTCGTAGGTGTAATCCATCAGGCTTTCATCGAAATTGATCAGCGTCTCAATCACCGCCACATCGGGCGAGCCGCCCAATGAGTAGAGACCGGAAAGAATATTAGAGACGTGCCGCTCAACATCGGTGAGGGTTAGCTTGGCACCACTTGGCTTGATAAAGGCATTATCTTCGACCTTTTCAATCACCAAAATTCCTTTGCCGCCGCTACCTTTAGCAGGCTTGATAACAAAGCCTGCATGGCCCGTGAGCATGTCGCCGATGTGCTTAACCCCGAACTGGGTGGTCACAGTGCCGATCAATTCTGGCGACGTTATCCCATATTGCTGGGCGAGCAGTTTGGTCTTAAGTTTATCGTCCACCAAGGGATAGAGTCGGCGGCTGTTATAACGGCCAATGTAGCGGATATTACGCCGATTCATGCCAATGATGCCTTTATCACGCAAGCGCGTGGGCCACGTCCAGTTGTTGAACCAACTCATGATGGTTTCTCATCATCAATAATTGGCTTAAAGCGGCGTAACTCCAACAGTCGGTAGCCAGTGTAATTACCCAGCAGCAAGATCAACGCCATGAGTATCAACTGCACGCCTAAGAAGTTGAACGTGATATGGCGTACCCAGGGATTGTTCATCGCCAGATAGGCAAGGACGGCGGTGATCAAGCTGCCGCCACCCTGGATCAATACCTGCTTAGGACCTTCCTCTTCCCATAGAATCGACATCCGCTCGATAGTCCAGGCAAGGATGATCATCGGGAAGAAGGTAATCGTTAAGCCAGCACTCAGCCCCATGCGATAGGCCAGTACAGTAAAGATAGAAATGATCGCGATCACCGTGATGATGACCGCGGAGACCCTGGCCACCAGCAGCAAGTTCAAGTAAGAGAGGTAGTTACGGATAATCAGCCCGACCGCAACGATAAGCAGGAAACCGATAAGGCCAGTGGGCAGGGTGGTCTGAATGAAGGCGAGGGCGATCAAAACCGGCATGAAGGTACCGGATGTCTTTATGCCTACCAAGACACGTAAAAACACCACCATTAACGCGCCAATCGGAATCAGCAGAATAGTCTGGAATAGCGCCTGTTCTTCCAACGGCAGGCTATGAATGGAGAAATTCAGCAGCGTGTCTTCGGAATAGTGATTGCGCACCGCGGCTGAAGCCGGCTGATCGTGGGTCATCATTGAGAAGGTAACCCGAGAGTTGGTGCCACCTTGTACTTCTAAGACGGCTCGACCGCCTGTTTCCCACAACAGTAGGTTTTCGGGTTTGCCTTGCTCGCCTGTCAGCGGATGAAAAATGGCCCACTGTTCACCAGACTCGTCAAACACTTGAATCCAACTACTAAGTGTTTGGCGGCGACGTCCATCTTCCAATAGCAGTCCGCTTACTTCGCGCGCTAATACGCCCGCTTGGTTGAGCAAGCGGACCACCAGCGCTGCTGGGTTTTCCTGAGATAACAGAAGACGCGCGTTTTCGCCCTGACGCTCACCATTCACATCTCGGATCAATTCCCGGGCAAACGTCGCGTTATTGGCGCTGCGAGCCCAGGCTTGTTCGATCAGCTGGCTAGCCGCCGTGTCATAGGGGCTTTCCCATGGCGTTATAGGAGCCATTTCAGGCGGCGTTTGCACCGGTGCTCGGGCATCTTGCGATACCAGCATTTGAACGGAGTAGTACAGCGTTTGGCTGCCAGCCGCTTCGCGAATCGTCCACTGCGCGGTACGGCCTAGCTCATCTGCCTGGTAGGCCAAGCCATACCCTGATGATGCTGTATTTTCGGTTAATACCCGATAACCAGCCTGATGAGAAGGCAGCGCCAAGTCGACTTGCACAGGGCCATCTTGAGCATTGAAGTTTATGCCCGCTTCAATCTCCCAGACTTGGCGTTGTTCACCGGGGAGCCAGGGGATTTCAAACTGCACATGGCGATGTATGCTGGTGGCAATACCCGCGACCAACAGCAAGCCGACAATGATATAAAACATTAACCGTGACATGGAGATTCCTTTCTACGTAAAGCGCCAGGGGAGAGCAGTTACTCTTCTGTATCGTCGTCATCAACTGCTTCATCTTCAGCAGCTTGATCGGCTGGCTCGCCACCAGGAAACTCGGGACGGTCATGTAAGTAGGTATCGGCGACGTCTATTACCGCGATATCCATTAAGAAGCGCCGGCCCAGTAGCACCGGATACTCTAAATGTGAGCGGTCATTCAGCGTGAACTCGACGTTTTCGCGGATAGGTCCCAACGTCATTAATAATGAAATAACTGGGCGGGATTCTTCACCAGAAGCTTGAAGAATACGAACCCGACGCACAATAGGCGCCTCGACCCATTCATCACGCTGTGACTCAACGGCCACATCGTCGTCGTTTAGTGCTAGTTTGAAACGCACCCAGTCTTCACCGTCACGCTCAAAGCGGGTGATTTCGTCGGCTGACAGCGATGAGGTGTTAGCTCCTGAATCGACACGTGCCTTGAGGTAAGTGCCCAGGCTTGGAAAACCAACCCATTCACTACGACCCAGTAACGTTTTCGTGCTTAGCGTCTCATCAACTTCACACTCTTCGCGGATGATGACAGGTTCTTCACCACGGGCTTCTAACTGCTGAACATCTTGACGTAGCGAACGTAACAAACTACCGACTTCACGCACGTCGGCAGTGAGTACCTGCTGCTGATCAAGTTGGCGTGTCTGAAGCTCAGAACGGGTGGCGCATTGCTGCGCCAATTGGCTCTCTAATTCAAGGATACGAGTATTGAAAGACGCTTCGCTTAAGGGAGGCGGTTCATTCGTTTCTGGCTGGGTTGCTGCACAGCCTGCGATTGAAAGCGACAAGCTAGCTATTAGCCACAAAACACCTGGGCGCATAACGAGAGATATCCTTGGACAAATAGGTGGGGGGAATAATAAGGAGATGGGCGACTAGTGTCCAACGTCATCACGATTATTCAGAAACACAATTTACCTTATTTAACATAATATATATTAAGCGAACCCAAAGAAGACGTAGTAGCTACAACAGCTTAGCTGCTCTATGCTGTTAAAATATTTTACCATAGCTGTACCTGAGTCCATTTTAATATAGGAAATGATGCCATGATCCATTCGCTGCGCATAAGCTTTTTCACACTGCTCTTCCTGCTGGCTGGCTGTGTGGGTGTTGATATCGAAGATTACGCTGATTCAGAGCCCCGCTTGGATATTGCCGAGTACTTTACAGGGACTACGCGAGCCTGGGGCATGGTGCAGGATTATTCTGGTGAGGTACAGCGCCGCTTCACGGTGGAAATCCAGGGCACCTACGAGGCCGACACACTAACGCTGGATGAGTCCTTCATGTTTTCAGATGGTGAAACCGACCGACGGGTATGGACGTTTGAACGTATCGACGCGCATCACTGGGTTGGCACCGCCAGCGACGTGGAGGGTCACGTTGAAGCTCGTCAATATGGTCATGCTTTCCATATGCGTTACCCGTTAGAGATTGCTATCGACGGGCGGATGATTACGTTTACCATGGATGACTGGATGTACCTGCAACCGGATGGCCGCTTGATCAATCGAACGGCTATGCGAAAATTCGGCTTAACGCTGGGTGAAATCACCCTAGTTTTTGAGAAAACAGGTCAATAGTCACAAAACTCGGCACCTAGCTAAAAAAGCAGCCCGCTATTCAGCAGGCTGCTTTTTTCATTTCAAGCTGACGATTTCATAACTACTTTCTAAATAGCGTTTTCTATTCTGCTGCGTATGAACCGTCTTCCTGGTGGACTTCGTTGCCGGTAATCGGCGGTGTAAAGACACAAGCAACCGTCATTCCTTTTTCTTTACCGCGCAACAGGTGCTCATCGTGCTGATCTAACAGATAAATATCGCCTGCTTTGATCGGCCAGATTTTACCGTCGGCCAGGGTTTCCACCTCGCCTTCACCTTCATAGCAAAACACCGCTTCGTAGTGGTTTTTGTAATGAATGTGGGTCTCAGTACCGGGGAAAATGCGGGTAATATGGAACGAGAAACCAGCGTTATCATTGGCCAAAACAAGACGTGTGCTGTCCCAATTACCATTTTCAGCGGTGACTAGGCGTTCTGTTTTGCGCGCTTCTTCGAGATTACGAACGATCATAGAAGTACTCCGTAGCTTAGCGGCTAGCGATTACCAGCCGCAGTTTCCCTAACGAAACGGGTGTGATTTTACGCTTTATCCTAACGCCAAATTACTCGCTAGCAACAGCTTTCACGCACATTTCCAGAATATCCAGGCCTTTCAGCAGGTCTTCATCGCTGATGGTCAGTGGGCACAGACACTTAACGACTTCACCGTCCTGACCACTGGTTTCAATTATCAAGCCGTGCTCAAACGCTTTGCTGGTAATTTTATCAGCGATATCTCCCGATACCACGTCAATGCCACGCATCAAACCACGCCCACGTTCAGTGGCAGGCATGCCGCTCTCAGTCAGCAGTGCCGCAAGCTTCTGGAAACGCTCTTCTACAATACGCCCTTTGCGCTGAACATCACGCTCAAAGGTATCGTTGGTCCAATATTTTTTTAACGCGGCGGTGGCTGTCACCATCGCTAAGCTGAAGCCACGGAAGGTGCCGTTATATTGGCCCGGTTTCCACTTATCCAGTTCTGGACGCATCAACACATGCGCAAATGGCAGACCAAAGCCAGAGAGTGACTTCGAGTTGGTAATAATGTCTGGCGTAATGCCTGCATGCTCAAAGCTGAAGAACTTACCGGTACGACCACAACCTGCCTGGATATCATCGATAATCAGTAAAATATCATGGGCGCGGCAAATATTTTCCAAACGCTTCAGCCACTCCAGGCCTGCCACGTTGATACCGCCCTCGCCTTGCACGGTCTCAATAATAACACCAGCGGGAACGTCCAGGCCGCCGGATTTGTCGCCCAGCAGTTTTTCAAAGTAATCCAGCGTGTCGGTATGCTCGCCCATGTAGCCATCATAGGGCAGGAAGCTGGCACCCTGCGTCGGGATACCCCCCGTGGCTTCACGGAACTTACGGTTACCGGTGGTAGCCAAAGCGCCCATCGTTACACCGTGGAAGCCATTGGTGAACGTCACGATGTTGTGACGGCCTTTAGCAACACGGGCCAGGCGAATAGCGGCTTCGACAGCGTTGGTGCCAGTCGGCCCCGGCAGATGTACTTTGTAGTCGAGACCGCGTGGCTTGAAGATTACTTCTTCAAGCGTTTCTAAATAATCGCGCTTGGCATTGGTCCACATATCCAGACCGTGCACAACACCGTCCGTTGACAGGTAATCAATCATTGCCTGCTTCATGTGCGGATTATTGTGGCCGTAGTTAAGCGTGCCCGCGCCGGCGAGGAAATCAATGTACTCACGGCCGTTCTCATCGGTTAGGCGCGCATTTTGCGCTTTGGTAAACACCACCGGGAATGAACGAGAATAAGTACGTACATTGGATTCCATGCGTTCAAGCGTCTGGGTCTGCATTGCGACCTCCTTGGTCAATCATTTTGCCATTAGGCGTTGCTAGCCCGGAGCAACATGAGCGGGAAAAACAGTATGTTCACTACGTGCTATTGACGATTAAACGCACGTATTAGATTCGGTCTGTTTGGAACGGACCGATACGAACCAGGTTTTCCGGGTCATGCTCCCCTCCGAGCTGTTCGGTAGAGAAATATTCGCGGCTATTGAGCGGCGCATGCCAGCGCGCCGCCAAGCGACGAAATAAGCCCCAAGAGGCTAGATTGTCTGGCGTGATCGTGGTTTCAAGATGATGCACATCGTCAAGCTCGGGGCGCGACATAATCGCTTCGACCAAGCGGCGCGCGAGCCCCGTACCGCGTGCTTTTTCGCCGACGGCCACTTGCCATAAGAAATAAGTATCCGGGGCATTATCCTTCACATAGCCCGATACAAAGCCAACGATTTCACCCTCTTCATTGGTAGCGACTGCACAGGTATCACGAAACTGTGTAGCGAGTAACAAATAGGCGTAGGCAGAATTCACATCCAGCGGCGGGCAGGCTTTGATAAGCTCGTACACTCCCCAGCCATCATCCGCATTAGGTTTGCGAATAAACAGCGGTGTCTCTGCATGACCAACGACAGCGTCAGCCACTGTAGGCCTGGCCAAGTCAGCAGAGGGGGTAAACGGTTGTATGGGCGTACTCATAGTTATGCTTCGCTGTAGCGAATTTGATGATTATTATAACAGCTGATTATGAGCAATTCAAAAACCATATTATTCACCACCCTACTTTCCATAATTTTTTGTTATGAGAGACGGCTTGTTAGCTATCTGCTCGCGCTCAAATCCGTCTTTACTGATTTAGAATAGCCCAACTCGCCGACAAAAAAAGGCGTGCCAACGGGCACACCTAAATCTGTTTTCACATGTGATGTCTTAAAGGGCATCCAGCTCAGCAACATAAGCAACGAATCAAGTACGCGTTAGCGTACGCATGGTGACGAACTCCTCTGCTCCCGTTGGGTGGATACCCACAGTGCGGTCAAAGTCATGCTTGGTAAGGCCTGCCCTTACCGCGATAGCGATACCCTGAATGATTTCACCTGCGTCGTCGCCCACCATATGGGCCCCGACCACCACATCAGTGGCATCGTCTACCACCAATTTCATTAAGGTGCGCTCTTGGCTACCCGACAAGGTGTGCTTCATGGCCCGAAAATTGGTGCTATAAACGCGGATATTGGTGAATTTTTCACGTGCCGCCTCTTCGGAGAGCCCTACCGTACCGATGTTAGGGTGGCAAAAAACAGCGGTTGGAATCGTGGTGTAATCGAGCGGCTGGGGGACGGTGTCGGCAAAGTGGACATCCACCAGCTGCATCGCTTCTGCCAAAGCCACAGGCGTCAGTTCAGGGCCGGCGATTAAGTCGCCTAGCGCAAGAATCGACGGTTGCGCCGTTTCAAAACGATCGTTGACAGGGATCTTGCCCTGCTCATTCAGGTTAATACCCAGCGCCTCCAGACCCAGGTCTTTTATATTAGCTTTGCGCCCAGTTGCCGCCAGCACCACATCGACTTCCATTACCTGCCCATCGGTTAGATGAACGTTGTAGGCATTCTGGGTGGCTTCAATACGCTCAATATTGGTGTTGAAGTGGAGGTTGACCCCTTTTCTTTCCATTTCGGCACAAGTGAATTCACGAACCTGTTGATCAAATCCTTTCAGGAACAGTTCGCCACGGTAGATGAGGTGTGTCTCGCTGCCAAGCCCGTTGAAAATACTGGAGAACTCGACCGCGATGTAACCGCCACCCAAAACTAAAAAGCGCTTGGGAAACGTATCAAGATCAAAGATTTGGTTGGAGTCCAGCGCATATTCACTACCCGGAAAATCGGGCACCCATGGCCACCCACCCGTGGCCACCAGGATTTTTTCTGCGCTTATCGAAATATCACCATGCTCTCCGCTCAACGTCACTGTATTCGCATCAGCCAGCCGAGCTCGGGCATTAAAAAGTGTTACCCCGGCGCCTTCCAGCATGCGCTGATAAATACCGTTTAGCCGTTTGATTTCGCTTATTTTATTATCACGCAGCGTCGCCCAGTCAAAGCTGGCCGGGCCAGGCAACTGCCAGCCAAAACCGGCCGAGTCATCAAAGCTGTCGTGAAAATGGGCGGCGTATGAGTAAAGTTTTTTGGGCACACAGCCAACGTTGACACAGGTCCCCCCCAGGTATCGGTCTTCGGCAATCGCTACTCTGGCACCGGCGGCGGCTGCCATACGCGCAGCACGCACGCCACCGGAGCCTGCACCAATCACCAGGAGGTCATATTCGTATTCGGAAACGTCTGCCATCGTTTACTCCTGTGAAGTTAAATATTCCTACCCCTGACGGCCAAACAAGGATATTGACCTGACTGTCGGGGGAGGTTAAAACCATTTGCTGCTATTTTATACTGTCCAATCCCTTATACTGACTAAGATTTATTATTCCGCTTTTCGATCAGCGACTTAACTCTATTTAATCTTGCTGGAGACTCTATGTCTGACTCTATCTCGACGCTTCTCGATAACAATCGTGCCTGGGCTGAGCGCATGTGCGAAGAGGACCCCGACTACTTTAAACGGCTTTCGAGTCAGCAAAACCCTGACTATTTATGGATTGGCTGTTCGGATAGCCGTGTGCCCGCCAATCAAATTATTGCGCTGCCGCCTGGGGAAGTCTTCGTTCATCGCAATGTAGCGAACCTGCTCCACCATACGGATATGAACGCCCTGTCGGTGGTTCAGTACGCGGTGGATGTGCTTAAAGTCAGCCATATTATGATTGTCGGACACTATGGTTGTGGAGGCATTAAGGCCGCCATGATGGGAGGCGAATGCGGCGTAGTTGATTATTGGCTACATTCGGTTCGCGAACAGTACAACCGTCACCGTGATTCGCTAGATCATCTTCCTCTGGAAGACCAAATTGACCGTATGTGCGAGCTCAACGTTAAAGCGCAGGTGAATAGCTTGTGCCGTACCAAGATTTTGCAGCGCGCCTGGCAGCGCGGGCAGCAAATCTCGGTACATGGCTGGGTTTACGGTTTAAGTGATGGTCGTGTTAAAGACCTGAATTGCACCATCAGTGGCTTAGAGCAAGTGGAAACGCTTTACCGCATTGACCGCATACAATCAGGCGATTAAGTCTCTCTTTTAGCGCCTACTGAGACGCTAGTCATAACGGTAGGCGCGATGGCAACTCTTGCAGCTAGCGCCTACCTCTGAAAGTGCTCGCGCCGTGTTACGGGTATCCCCCTGTTCGGCGACCTCAACCAACTGAGTGATTTTATCCTCAAGGTCAGTAAAGCCAGCGGCAAACTCATTCCACTCTTCCCAAATAGAGGCGCGCGCCTCAGAACCACCGCCATGCGTACCCTCAATAAAGGCAGGTAGTAACTGCTGGGCAGTCGTACGCTCTTGGAGTTCCGTTAAGCGCGGGGCGGCAGCCTCTACATCTTGATTGTTAATTAAGTCAAAACGCAGCTGACGAACCAGGCTTTCAATATCTTTGAGCTCTTGCTGGCGCCACATCACTGCTTCACGCTCGCTGGCGAACTGAGTGTCGCCAACGGTTTGAGGCATCGAAAGCTCGCTAGTGGCCTCCTCGCTCGCCCAGGATAACGGCGCACACAGTAGCAGTACCAAAGTGCTGCCTATCGCGCTACGCTGGAAAGCCCGCTTTCGGTGATAACGCTGCTGCATAATGGCTTCCTTTATAATGCGCTGGTTAGCTTGGTTAAAACTCGCTTTTAGCCTATCGGACACGTCACACCGGTGCCTTTTAGGCCGCAGTAGCCATTGGGGTTTTTATCGAGATACTGCTGATGGTAAGCCTCTGCATAATAAAACGCTTCAAGCGGTTTTATTTCGGTAGTGATTTGCCCTTTGCCTGCCTTGTTGAGCGCCTGCTGAAAGGCGGACGCGCTCTGTTCAGCGGCTGCTTGCTGAGCCTCGCTGGTGGTGAAAATAGCTGAACGATACTGCGATCCAATATCGTTGCCCTGGCGATTTCCCTGGGTAGGATCGTGCTGTTCCCAGAACACCTGTAGCAGCGATTCCAGGTCGACCTGCTTAGGATCGTAGACCACCCTCACCACCTCGGTGTGGCCGGTACGCCCCGTGCAGGTCTCATCATAGGTGGGGTTGGGCGTTTCACCACCGGCATAACCTGCCGCGGTCACATAGACGCCGGGCAATTGCCAAAACAGCCGTTCAACACCCCAGAAGCAGCCCATTCCCAGCACAATCTCTTCATGGCCCTCTGAAAACGATGGATGCAACGAATGCCCGCTGATGGTGTGAACATCGCTGGTCTCTATAGGGGTATCACGGCCAGGCAATACACGACTGGTACTTGAAGAAGAAAATAGCGACATATCGCCCTCACTCATTGCTGCTGTAAGATTTTTGGGTCACCGGAACGGGTAAAGGTGTAGATCAAGTCCACCGCCTGATTGGCACCCGATACGGCCTGAAGATAAAGATTACGCCACAGCGTATAGCGTAGTGTTAGTTCTGCAATCGGCGAGAAAATTCCCACGCCGTAACTAATCCTAAGGTCGTCGGTCAATTGACCACTGACGGCGACTTGGCTGTCATCGCCTGCGCCGGTGGTATCCAGGGTTAAGTCATCAATGCCGAAAGCCTCGCCAATTGAGCCCACTGCGCCACCGGTGCGTCCTAATGACATACCAATCAACGCCGTGGTCAGTGCGCTATCCACCCCACCACCGGAGGCATCCGGGGCGCGTCCCCGTAGTAGGTATGAAAGTGCGCGCGTTTCATCCATTGCTGGTTCGGAGAAGATCAGTACATTGGGGGCTTCGGCATTACCGGTGACACGCAGGCCAGCAATAACGTCATCTTCGGTGACGTCGGGATGACGGATGGCCTCAAAGTCGAGGGTAGGTAGCCCAGGGGGCCCGCTAAACAGTAGTTCACCGCGGCGAATGACCAAGTCTTGACCGAACGCCTGGAAGCGCCCATCAACTAAATTGACATCGCCAAATAGCTGTAATGCACCGCCACTTTGGCGAATTTCTAATGAACCTCCCAATCCGGATTCTAAGCCGTAGGCCGATAGCTGCATATCACTGCCCAGCGTTAGCGTGACCAGCACATCAAGGGCCATGCCGGTAGCGGATAGTTCATCTGCAGCGCTAGGCTCATCACCATTGGCGGCAGCACGCTGTGCCTCAATTTCTGCCTGCCGATCGTCGCGCTCGGTGATAATCACTTCATCACCGCTAGGCGTAACTGCCGAAGACGGCATATCGCCAATTTCCAGTCTTGCCCAGGGTAAGTTGATATCTCCCCTTACTTGCAGCCTTTCTGGGGTCACACGAACACGAACATCAGGCGCCGCTTCTAGACGACCAAACTGTGGTAATACGATCAGAATAGGCTCTTGAACAGCATTTAGATCGACGCCAATGCGCCAGTCGTCACCGCTTGGCCAGTAAGCATCACCGGTGATTTCCAAACGCCCGCGCTCGGCCGCCAGATAACCGTCAATATCGCCCTGCTCACCATCAAAGGAAACCAGCAACTCTCCATCTTGTACGTCAACGGGAATATCAGGACCGTTTACACGAATTTCACGCAACCCAAGCTGGCCCTGCAAGCCGGGCTGATCGGTAGTGCCCGAAATTTGCACTCTACCTGTCAGATCTCCTTCCAATTGATCCATCCCGACGAGCATAGGGCGATAAGGTTGCAGCGAAACATCGTTTGCACGCAGCTCCCCATCTAGCTCGCCTGCCCCTAGTGGATCATTGATCGATAAATCCAGGTTTAGATCGCCTGCCTCGGCAAGGGAAAGCGTTACATTGGCATCCGCTTGTGCTTGGTTAGCCTCAATCTGGGCGTCTAAATTGATTTCTGGCAGTTGCACGGGCTGACCATAATCATTGATGGCCGTTACTGCGAGTTCACTTAGCACCTGTAGATTTGCCTGCCACTGTGCACCGCCCTGGCGCCAATTAACGTTAATATCCGCCGTTGTGTCGCCTTCTAACTGCCACTCTTCGGGTAAAAAAGGCTCCAGCATTTCCATAGGCACTTCACGTAATGAAAGGACGGCGTTGCCCTGTTGCGCCGAAGCATTTATTTCCTCTTCAGAACAGACCAAGCCGCCCTGCTCACGACGTAGGCAGAAGGATGAAAGGTTCGCCTGACCGCCGGCCAAGTTGTAACGGAGATCCAAGGGTGCTTCAAGGCGAATATCGCCAGCTTCGGAATCGATTTCCAGTGGCGTTACCCGAGCCTGATACAATTGATTCGGCTGATCAAAACGCCCATCAAGGGCGAGTTGCGCGCGACTTAATACGTTGTTGTCCGTACCCTGGGCATTAAGCTCAAGACGGTGCTCTGAGAGACGCCCGGCTAAATTAACGTTCATGGCAGACAGCGCCTGGCCAACGGCATTGACGTTTTGTAGGGCCAGTTGCACATCAAGGGTAGGATCATCGATTCCCTGCACATCGGCATTTAGCGTGAGCCGTTCAATGCGATTTTCGCCGAAACGCACGCCATCACCTTGTAAGTCAGCCAGCAATTGCGGCTGATCAAAACTACCGCTAGCCTCCAGCGTTCCCACAATGTTACCCGCTAGATCTGGTGAGAGGGTTTGCAGTTGGCGTAGCGCAATGTCGGCATTTAACGACATTGCCTGTTCGCTGATTTGGCCTGCCGCTTCCAACCGGTTATCCCCCTGGGTAAACAGCAGCTGTTTAATATCCAGCTCCATATTGCTGTTGGCGTCCAGAGCTGCCTGCAGTGTCAGGGGGTAGTCGCGCAGGACACCATCAATCGCCAAGTTGGGTACGCTGACAGCCCACACGGCACCTTGCGGGCTCTCTTGCTGGAACAAGGAAAATTCAATATCGCCATTCAGACTGCCGTCTAACTGATCCACGAAGTGAGAGGGGTCGAACTGATCCAAACGGATACTCGCCTTAACCTGCAAGGGAGCTAACCAGCTAACGGTGCCTTCACTGCGCAGGGAGCTTTCGCCTACGGCCAGAGTAAGCGGCTGCCAGCTAAAGTGTTCAAGGTCACCCTCACCGCTGACGTTAATCTGGGTACGCGGTACGCTGGGGCCCTCAACGGCCATCGCGAGCTGAGCGCTATACTCACTCAGGCTTCCGGTCACCTGTATATCCAGCTCATCGACCACATAAGGGTCGGTGGCCCCGTCGCCGTTAGCTTGCGCCGTTTCGTCAACGGAGAGCGGCCACTGGACCTGGTCACTTTGTAACTGCACTTGAAATGGCAGTGTAGGGGCTAGGGCGTCTACTTGGCCGTTTAACGACGCGTTTACCGCGCCGGATGCTTCCAACTGTGCTTCAAGGGCATCGAGTGGGCCAGACAGCGTTAATGTCAAGATCTCGCCATCGAGCTCAGGAAACCTCTCAGCTAAAAAAAGCTCTACGTTCAAACGAGCTTCAAGTGGGTAACTGTTGCTTAAAGTCGCCTTTGCGGTTAATTCAGCCTCAGCGTCTGGGGTAACGACAGCAAGTTCGGTTAACTCAACGCGGTCGCCCTCGGTCATCAGTCCAAGCTGAAGGCGTTCCACGTGATACTCAGTGGCGCCTTCCAGGCGAAAATCGTTAAGCGTAAATTCGGGTATTTGAATATCCACCGGCAAGGTAATGTCAGGTAATTCCAGCCGTTCTCGTGTTTCTAACTGCTCTTCTGGAGACTCTACTGCCAGTACGGCCTCGTCTTGCGGTTCGCGGAGCAATATAGCGGCATCGATAGCCTCAGCAGAAAGTGGTGTTTCAGTGGCTTGCGTCAGTAACACGCCTGCCGATGGTGGCAAATAAAGGCGCGGTTGCTCCAAGTGGGTCGGTTCAAGACGCACTTGGTTGCCTTCGGCAACAGCCGCTGAGCTTAACGAGCGCCATTTGATCTCGGTGCCGTCGGCAAGGCGTAGGCTGACATCGTCAAGCTGTAGCGAACGTAGCTCGATCGGGAAGGGAAAACGAATAGCGAGTGGCGCCCCCTCTTCTTCTGGCGGCGGCTCCTGTTCGCCCGATGCACCTAAACGAACATCAGCGCCTACCACGCGAAGCGTGTCGATGCATAACCGGCCCGCCAGGACGCAGTCATCCGCCCACGCAAGCTCAAATTCATCCACGGTGATACGGGTTTCACCCAACTGCAATTGGAAATCTTCGACCAGAAAATGATCAAGCAGCCCACCTTCATGGTGTGCATAGGTGAATAAGTCCCGCTGCTCCCCCTGAGAGAGCAATACACCAGTGCCCCAAGGCGATAATGCTACCCCAACAAGCAGCGCCGCAATCCCAAACAGCCAAATTGGCAATACGATAATCAGGCGCCAAAGGCTCCACAACAGAAGCCAGGTACGGTATTTGGGTGATAGTCGCTGGCGCTTATCAGATGTCGCTGTTTCAACCTGAGGCAAATCTCTCTCCTAGAATTCCGGTCCGATGGAAAAGTGCAAACGCCAATCGTCTTCATGGTCAAAAGGATGTGCGATATCAAAGCGAATTGGCCCGACCGGTGAAACCCAGCGCACCCCGGCGCCGGCGCCTGTTTTCAAATCGTTAGGTCCCCAGTTATCAAACGCATCGCCATTGTCCACGAAGGTGGCTGCCCACCAATCCCCCGTGACACGCCGTTGGTACTCAAGGGTTGAGGTCAGCAATTGTTGGCCGCCCCGTAGCCGTCCTTCTTCATTGCGTGGCGAAAGGCTTTCATAGGAGTAGCCGCGCACACTGCGGTCGCCACCGGCAAAAAAGCGTAAAGAAGGTGGGATTTTGGCAAAGTCATCGGTTTCGATGGCGCCTAAGCTAACTCGCGCCAGGAAGCGGTTATCATTGCCGATAGTGCGAATCCATTCCGTATCGGCCGTAACGCGTGTGAACTGTGCATCCGACCCCCAAACCTTATCCGAGTACTCTAAAGAGAGCTGCTGACGGTCGCCCCATAATGGAAAGCGCTGAGGGCGTGTCCGGGTTCGCGACCACTGAATACCAGGATAAAACAGCCATACTTGATCGGCTTCGCCCCCCTGCTCGAAGTCTTCATAAGTGGTACGGAAGTACAGAGTTTGAACCCAATCGTTATCAAACTCCCAGCGCCGAGCCACTTCAACGGTGCCTTCTAATGATTGGGTATCACTATCATCAATATTACGGATACCGTATTGCAGCCGGTAGCTATCACGCAGCGGGTCTTCTAGCGGAACGTTATATACCCCGGTAAACCGCTGCTCCGGGGAGGATAAATAGAGGTCGTGGTCAAGACTATGACCATAACGATTGATCCATGGTTGTTCCCAACCAAAACGCAGACGGGGCCCCACATCGGTAGCGTAGCCAATGCCGACTTCAAACTGGTGGCGATCAGCAGGCTCCACACTCACATCAATAGGTAACTGCGTATCACTGGGCTTATTGATGCTTAGCGCACTGGTTAAAGCCGCGCCGGTGACTCGTGGGCGCTCTGGTTGGGAAGCAGTCGCCTCGCTCCACCAGGCGTCTCCGCCACCAGGCGGAGAAATCGCCAGCTCTTGCGCTGTTTCAAGTCGCGGCCGCACTGACACTGAGCTAAACCAGCCGGTTTCTGCAAGCGATTGGTTATAGTCAGCTAGCGTTTGCGCTAGATAGGGATCGCCTCTTTCAAACGGCTGTATACGGAGTAATCGGTCGATCTCTATGTGGCTACCTGTTATTGAAGTCTCTCCAAACTGATAGCGGGGGCCGCTGTCAAAATCCATATAGAGGCGCGCACTTTGTAAATACGGGCGGACTTCCATACGTCGATCCGTAAAGCCCCAGTCAAAGTAACCCCGCTCGATAGCCAAACCAGAAAACTGACCACGCAGCCGCTCCCATGGGGCATGCCGCAGTGCGTCACCCTCTTCCAGCGGGAAGTCTTCTACTGCTTGTTGAAATGGTGGGTCGTTACTGGCGTCGCCTTCGACATTAATTGATAAAATTTCAATTTCAATTTGAGGCCCTGGTTCAATCTCAAGCGATACAAGCTCATCGTCAGTATGCTCAAAGGTTATATCAGGCTCATAATAACCATACACACGCATGGCTTCTTCAGTACGTTGACGAACCTCACCTTCTAAACGTGCTTCGGTGTATTGCTCAGCCTCTACGTTCTGTAGATAGGCTCGAATATTACTTTCGACCTCATCGGAAACACCCGTGATGCTCGCCTCTAACGCCCATGCCCCATGTGATGCGTATAATAGTGGTAGCACTACCAACACAGTGCGACCGGTGGCTGAAGTCCATCGCCGTTGTCTTCCCATACATTTTTATCCTAACCTAAATCAGCGGCTTCATTATCTATTTACTTCAACGACTTATAGAATGTTCTTCGCACTAGAACGCATCAATGCGATACAACTATCCTGACTACCCAACTATCTTGGCTACTTTTTAACGTAGCATTTCTAACTGGGCACTAAAGGCAAGCTGTGCCTGACGGACTTGTCGAACATCACTCTCTAGCGAATTCAAGCGTTGCGACCATTCCTGCTCTAATGCCGCCAGAGCCTCTTGATCCGGTGACGCTTCAATCTCAGCAACAGAAGCCTCCAGCTCATCAAAGCGCGACTCAATGGCGCTTCTTTGCGCTGATAACTGCTCTTCCCAATCACTGCTAATGTTACTGACCTGACTATCCAGTTCGGACAGGCGTTGTTCGGTCAGTTGCTCAAGGTGGGACACTTCCTCAATCAAATTTCGCCGTCCTGAGGTCCCAGCCTGTTCCAAGGCATTCAATGATTCCCGCATCGCCAACAGCTGGCTATCACGCAACTCAGCTTGCTCATTAAGCTGGTTCAACTGCTGCAGCAACGAATTGATCGAATCACTAGAGGCCATGTCCTCATTCATGGTTAGCAGACTGTACAACTCTTCGCGAGTATCGCTCAGCGCAATGGACAGCTGCTCTTGCTCTTGAAAAAGCGTCGACATCTGAGCTTGTACAAAGGTTATCGTATCTTGTACATCGGTGTCATCCGAATCCAAGCGAGCATGAACATTGGATACTTCGCCGCTTACCCGATGTAACTCATTTAACAGTCGTTCACGTTCGTACCAAAGTCCAGCCGCCGCCGCACCCAATAGGGCAATGATTAATAACAAGCATAGCCATAGCGGCCATAAAGTAGGCCCCTTTCGGTGGCGCAAATGCTGCGCCGTCAAGCTTTGATCCACATCGGGTACGATACGAGAGGATGCAGTGGCGTCTGGCATAACAGTTCCTCAGAGAGTCTTCGGGTCAGCACGACGGCCTATCCCGCGATACATTAATCCACAGCTGGCAACAAATTCAGGATCGTAAATATTGCGTCCATCTAATACGAGCTTAGCGTTTAATAACGAGCCCAGCCGATGCCAGTCTGGGTTCCAATAGGTTTTCCATTCTGTTACCAACATCAGTACATCGGCGCCCTCACAGGCTTGGTAGGGGTCATGAGTAAAGGTGCGTAAATCTTCGCGTTCGCCTACCAGGGCATGGAGAGCTGGTACGGCGGCAGGGTCGTGTAGCTGAACCTTAACTCCCTGCGCCCAAAGTGCTTCAAGCAGTGTTAATACGGGCGCGTGGTCAATGCGTGCAGTGCCGGGCTTGAACGCAGCTCCCCAAATCGCCACGGTTTTTCCGGCCATTTCGCCGGAAAAATGGGACCACAGCTTGCGGAACAGCGTTTCTTTTTTCTGTTCGTTAATATCCATTACCTGCTCAAGCAGCGCTGAATATCGGCCACTCTGCAGTTGCACATCGGCCAAGCGAATCAAATCGCGGGAGAAGTTAGGGCCTCCAAAACCGCACCCAGGGTACAGGTACTCAAACCCGATACGCGAATCGGCTCCCATCCCCTGGCGGACATGTTCGACATCCACGCCTAGAGTATCAGCCAAACCGGCGATTTCATTCATATAACTGATACGTGTGGCCAACATGCCGTTAATGGCCAGCTTGGTTAACTCCGCAGCGCGGCGAGGCATACATTGAAACACTTCGCTACGCCGATTAAAGGCGCGTAACAGCTCTCTGGTGACTTGCTCACCCGTCGCATCATCGCAGCCTAGCAAGCGCCGGGTTGGGCGTGTGAAAGAGTCCCATGCACGGCCTTCTTCTAACGTATCGGGCAGTGCCACACTGGAGTGCTGGGCACCCATTAATGTATGCAGGCGTTCGGTCTCGCCTACCGGAAACGTCGAGTTATTAACCAGCACAATATCGTGCTGATCCGCTAATAACGGGTTTTCAAGTAGTGCGCTGGCCGAACTGCGCTGTGAGGGTGATAACGCCATCCAAATCACCTCTGGGATGGCGGCATCATCTATTTGCCCAATGAGCTGCAGGGTACCCTCTGCTAAGCCCTGTTCAAGATGGGTCATTAAATGAGGTTCACTGCGTAACCAGTCCACCTCAGAAAGCACTGACCAAGGCGCATCAGCGTGGGGTAACCACTGAACCTGATGCCCCACCCAAGCCAGCGCAGCGGCTGCCGTCGCTGCGCTTAATTCGCTGCCGTAAAGTAACACCCGCATGCGTTACTCTCCCTGGTGGTATCGTGACAGCAGGGTTTGGAAAGCTTCTCCAAACTCAGGATGACGGCGTGCGTAGGCGAGTGTGGCTTCAAGGTAACCTAAGGGCTGCCCACAGTCGTAGGTAACCCCTTGCATACGATATGCCTGGACGCCGGACTGTTCTCGTAGTGTTTCCAGCGCATCGGTCAACTGAATTTCACCACCGGCACCGGGCGGTGTTTTTTCTAATATGGAGAAAATATGGCCTGGTAGCGCATAACGGCCTATGACCGCTAAATTCGAGGGTGCAGCATCACGCTTGGGTTTTTCCACCATGCCGGCTAAATCGGCTGACTCGTTTGCAGCGGGCACATCCCCTGCTGGCGCCACGATGCCATATTTTTCCACCTGCTCCCAGGCGACCTCTTCCACCATCAATTGCGCCGTTTGCTGCTGATCATAGGCCGCTAACATACCGGCCAAGTCCGTTGCTGAGTTGGCACTATTATCGACCAACACATCGGGCAATAGCACCGCAAAAGGTTCATCGTCGCCAAGGATGGGGCGGGCACAGAGCACTGCATGGCCTAGCCCTAACGGCACGCCCTGACGAATGCTAATAATGCTGACGTCGTCAGGCACTAAATTGCGCAACATTGTCAGAAGCTCATGCTTTCCCTTTTTTTCCAAGCTAGCTTCCAGCTCAGCATGGGTATCGAAGTGGTTTTCGATAGCGCTTTTATTGCTACTGGTGACCAGCACAATCTCCCGGATACCAGCGGCAATTGCCTCTTCAACGACATACTGGATCACCGGCCTATCGACAATCGTAATCATCTCCTTGGGAATAGCCTTCGACGCTGGCAAGCAGCGAGTACCAAACCCAGCAACAGGAAGTACGGCTTTACGAATCATAGAAGAGGTCCTTTTCATGCGTTCCGACACAGGAGTGGTTAGAATGTCCATAATACTGAAGGCGTGGATGGATACCACCTCGCAACGGCGAACAAGTGGCTACACGTCAATATTTTGCTAAATGTTCAAAAGTTATGGGAGTCACACTATGCAAGCGACACCACAGGATAGCATTGCTCATCACTATCAAGACAATGTCGATGCAGCAGAAGTCGCCAAATTTGAGGCTCTTGCTAGCCGCTGGTGGGATCCGCAGGGTGAATTCAAACCCCTTCATGATATTAATCCCTTACGTCTTGACTTTATTGATGCGCGTGCGGGGTTGGCGGGTAAAAAAGTGCTCGATGTAGGGTGCGGCGGCGGTATTTTAAGCGAATCAATGGCCCACCGTGGTGCTACGGTGACGGGCATTGATCTCGGTGAAGCGCCGTTAGCAGTGGCCCGATTGCACGCAGAAGAGCGTGGCGTAAAAGTTGATTACCAACATATCAGCGTGGAGGCCATGGCCGTTCAGAAGCCTGGTTTTTATGATGTGGTGACTTGCATGGAAATGCTGGAGCACGTACCGGACCCTGCCTCCGTCATTCGTGCTTGCAGCGCCCTCGTACGCCCGGGTGGTTATGTGTTTTTCTCTACGTTGAACCGGACTGCTAAGTCATACGCGTTCGCTATTTTAGGCGCCGAATATGTGCTTAAACTGCTGCCACGAGGCACGCATAATTATGCAAAATTTATTCGCCCTTCAGAAATGGCGGCTTGGTCTCGTCACAGCGGTTTAGAAGTGCGTGAACAGACGGGACTGACCTACAACCCGCTTACCCGCCACTACCGCTTGGTCAGCCATGATGTTTCGGTCAATTACATGATGTACTGCCGCAAGGTAAGCGATTAAATGTCGATGCAAGCGCCTCAAGCAATACTGTTCGACCTGGACGGAACGTTGGTAGATACGGCCCCCGATTTGGCAGAAGCGACCAATGCGCTGCGTGCTCACCATGGGTTAGCGCCGCTACCCTTTGAGGTAATTCGCCGCCAAGTATCTAATGGCGGCAGTGCGCTGGTTACACTAGCGCTGGGCTTAGAGGCCTCTGCTGATGGACACACTCAAGCACGCCAGTTTCTGCTTGATGCTTATGAGCAAGCCGTAGCGGTACACAGCCGGGTTTTCTCGCCGCTGGATGTGTGGCTACAAGAGTGGCATGGCGATCAGCGGCCGTGGGGGATTGTCACCAATAAACCGCGCCGCTATACCTTGCCGCTACTAGAAGCTCTGCTGCTGCAGCCTGGCGCATTGCTATGTGCGGATGATCTCAGCGTTAAAAAGCCAGCGCCTGAACCGCTTTGGGAAGCTGCCCGCCGGCTTGGCGTTGACCCTAAACATTGCTGGTACATCGGTGACCATGTGCGTGATATGGAGGCCGCCGTCGCCGCCGGCATGACCGCCGTCGCGGTTGGCTATGGCTATATCAGCGAAGAGGATGACTACCAACAGTGGCCAGCTGACATTTGGTTTGAAGAGTGTGCAGCGCTGGTCGATGCCCTAGGCGAGTTCAAGCTCTAGACAAGCATGATGGCGGGGGGCATCGACGCGTTTTTCAAAACAAACGGTTATGTGCGGGGAGGTTGGGCATCTAGCTTTTGCCCGCTGGTGCCTGCGCTGTCTGGCCCCATTAGCCACAGGTAGGTCGGCATAATCTCTTCCGGCGTACGTAGTGTGAAGGGGTCTTCACCGGGAAACGCCGTACGCCGCATTTGGGTGCGTGTGGCGCCTGGGTTAAGTGAATTCACCCGAATATGTGCCTGATTATTCAGCTCATCAGCCAATACGTCGACAAAGCCTTCAGTGGCAAATTTAGAGACGGAATAAGCCCCCCAGTAGGCTCGCCCTTTACGACCAACGCTAGAGGAAGTGAAGATTACCGAGGCATCTTCAGACTGTTGTAGTAGTGGCAATAACGCTTGGGTCATCCAGATAGGCCCATTGATATTGACCTGCATCACCTGCTGCCATAGCTCAGGGTTATATTGCTCAAATGGCGTAATGCGACCTAATAGCCCAGCGTTATGTAACAGGCCATCTAAGCGGCCAAACTCCTGATCCAGCGTTTCGGCCATATCATGAAAATCTTTGAGCGTAGCGCCTTCAAAATTGAGTGGGAAAATCGCAGGCTGAGGCCCGCCTGCCGCTTCTATTTCGTCGTAAACACGCTCTAATTTGGCAATGGTGCGCCCCAATAGAATCACGGTGGCCCCATGCTGGGCATAGCTTAATGCTGCCGCACGGCCAATCCCGTCTCCTGCGCCGGTTACCAACACGATGCGATTTTCCAATAGGTTGGGCGCTGGTTGATAGTCGATCTTGCAGCTCATGCTGATTCCTTGAAACTATTCTTAGAAGCGATTAAGAGCAAAATTTAACTTGCTGACTGGCGTAAAAAGTCACTGGCAAGGCCCGCGGCACTGCTTTGCGGGTAGTCGTCACGCACTCGCTCAAGTAGCTCACGGCTACGTTCCGCTTCGCCTTGACGCGCTTTTACTAAACCTAACTTATAGATCGCATCAGGTACTTTGCTGCTACCGCTATACTCGTCAATGACGCGGCTAAACGCCTGGTCAGCAGCGTCCAATTCACCTTCAGCTGAATACAACTCACCCAGCCAATAGTGGCCATTGGCCGTTAAACTGGTATCAGGATGATCATTGACAAAGGTTTCAAACGCCGCGATAGCTTCCTCAAAACGGCGTGCTTGAACATGTGCAAAGGCCGCCTGGTAATCGGCTTGCGCATCCTCACTGACATTGCGAGTAGAGGGGGCGTTAACCACTTCCTCGGCAGCTTCAGGCTCAACCGCTGGGGTTGATTGCTCAATCTGCGTTGGCCCACTGCTCATTAGCCTGTCTTCAATATCGAGATACTGCTGCTGTGATTGACGACGTAGCTGCTCTAACTGGTGACGCAACTCTTCAATCTGACCGCGCAGTTGCTGGATTTCCTGCTGATGCTCCTGCACCTGGTTAAATAACACCAAATTACCGCTGGAGGCTTCCTGACGCTGCGTCTGCTGATAGAAGCTGCTGCTGGAAGCGTCAGAGTTAGAAAGATCTTGGACGAGCGGCTGTTGAGCGACGGCCATTAAAGGCAATACGGACAGCGGGAGCGCTAAGGCTCCCGCACCGCACAGCCTCTCAACGTAACGCTTGAGACTGTGATTCATAATGACTCCGTAGACGTAAACGGCGTGCGATAAGCCGCACGCCGAATTCATCAGTGGTTAAGCATTCAATCGTTAAATGCTCAGTAGTTAAATACAACACGACGGTTCTGCGAGTAGGCGCTCTCGTCTTGACCATTAACGGCCGGGCGCTCTTCACCATAGCTGACAACGCTCATTTGTGAAGGAGACACACCCTGAATATTCAGGAAGCGCTCTACAGCATTAGCACGACGCTCACCCAACGCCATGTTGTATTCACGAGTGCCGCGCTCATCCGTATGCCCATGCAGAACTACCTGAGCGCTCGGGTTGGCACGCAAGTAACGTGCATGCGACATTACGACAGACTCATATTCGCTCTTGATCGTATCTCGGTCGTAATCGAAATAGATAGTGCGTACTTCTGGAATACGCGAATCAGCCTGCTGGCCTGAGCTAGAACCAGAGCCTGAGGAAGAACCATATTGACTTCCCGTACCTGTACCAGAGGTGCTGGAACCGGTAGTACTGCCATCCTGGCTACCGTACGAGTCACCGTCCTGGGTTCCGCCGGTGCTGGAACAGCCAGCGATTACCACGATAGATAGCGCTGCTGCTAATGAGCGAGCCAACGGTTTAAGTTGCATAATCAGACTCCTTGCCTGAAAACTAAAAATTTCGATGTAAATCAGATGTGTCGATCAATTTAAGAAGGGTGACCAAGCTGGGTCACGTACATCGCCCTGTGCTGATGGCAGTCTAAAGGATGAGCGGCCATCGGCAGAAACAGCACTTAGCACCCCACTATTACCCTGTTGGGTAGCGAAGATTACCATGGTCCCGTTCGGCGCAACACTAGGAGATTCATCTCTTGTTGATTCACTAAGTACGACCAAGCGGTTACCGCTTAGATCTTGCTTTGCCACTTGATAGCCATTGCTTGAACGGTGGATCAAGAATATCTGTTCGCCATCTGGTGAGTAGCGACCGCGCGCATTGTAATTACCCGTAAACGTCAAGCGTTCGGCTTCTCCTCCCCCCATTGCATACTGGTAAAGCTGAGGGCCACCACTACGATCAGAGGTAAACAGCAAGCTACGACCATCGGGTGCCCAAGCAGGCTCAGTATCAATGCTGTTGTTATTGGTAATACGCTCTACTGAGCGGTTAGCCACATCCATAATATAGATTTCTGGCTGGCCGTCTTTGGAGAGAGACATCGCGATACGACGACCATCAGGCGACCACGCTGGCGCGCCATTGATACCATCAAATGACGTTGCTTTTATCCGCTGGCCTGTTGCTACATCTTGAATATAGATAGCTGGGCGCTCAGTTTCAAACGAAACATAAGCAAGCTTTGTGCCATCCGGTGACCATGCGGGCGACATAATGGGTTCGTCAGAGGTCAATACTTGCTCACTACGACGTCCATCGGCATCGGCAACGTACAGGCCGAACTGCATGTTGTCACCAATACCCTGTGCGGTGACATAGGCAATTTTAGTTGAAAACGCACCACGAATATCAGTAATCGCTTCAAAGATTTGGTCACTGATATAGTGAGCGGCACCGCGCAAGTCATTGCCTCTCACCGTCACGGTTTCACCAATCATCCGGCGCTGACCGCTAATATCCATCAGCTCAAACTGTATTTCAAAACCGCCGTTGGTCTGTTCTGCCCTACCTACGACTAAGTAGCGTACGTCTAATGAACGCCAAGTATCGAATTGAACATCGTCAGATTGATTGGGCTGTTCAAACATCGCGCTACGCTCTAGCGGATCAAAATAGCCACTACGCTCAAGGTCATCTTGGACAATCTGCGCAACATCTTCGGGCATTCCGTCTGAACCTGCGAACGGTACTACGCCGATAGGCAGCGCTTGATCGCTGCCACGCGTGATTTCAATGGTTAAATTGGCACTCGCTACACTGCTGACTAGCAGCAGCACACAGAACAACCACACTTTGCTCAAGCTTTGCATCAGCGAACATCCCCCGGGGTAAATCGCAGATTAAACTGACGTAAATTACGCTGCTGATCGGCTGGTAAATCTCTCAATTCACCAAACGGTGCAGCATGTTCCACGGCCTGCATCACAGACCGGTCAAAAGCACTATCGCCGCTGGATGTCACGATCGATGTTGCCAATACTTCTCCAGACGGTCCTAGCCTCACTTGTAGGGTAGCACTCATCGAATCACTTGCACCGGCAGGAATCAACCACGCCTGCTCAACAGCGCGACGGACAATATTGATAAAGCTATTGGCTGCCTGCTCAGCCTGCTGAGCATTGGCCGCGGCTTCTGCCTCACCCGCCAGCTGTCGTTGCATAGCCTCCTCTGCGGCTTCTGCAGCCTGGCGTTGGCGCTCTGCTTCGGCTTCTCGGCGCTGCTGCTCTTCTGCCTCACGTTGACGCTGAGCTTCCGCCTCTCGCTCTCGCTGGGCCGCCTCCTCTTCACGAAGCCGCTCTTCTTCGGCTTCACGTTGACGCTCGGCTTCTGCTTCTTCCTGGCGCTGCTGCTCTGCCGCTTCACGTTCACGTTCGGCTGCTTCCTCTTCCTGGCGCTGCTGCTCTGCCGCTTCACGCGCACGTTCGGCTTCTGCCTCCTCCTGGCGTTGCTGCTCGGCAGCCTCTTGCTGGCGGCGCGCCTCTTCGACTTCACGTTGACGCTCAGCAGCGGCTTCCGCCTCGGCCTCGCGTTCAGCAGCCTCAGCGGCTTGTTGCTCAGCCTGCTCTGTCGCTTCTTGAGCCCGGCGCTCTGCCTCTGCTTCAGCTGCCTCTCGCGCGGCTTCTAATGCTTGCGCTTCCTCTTCGGCTGCCTGCTGGGCAGCTTCTTCGGCCGCTTGCTGTTCGGCGGCGGCTTGCTGCTCACTGGCCGACGGCTCTGCTGGTGCATCGGGCTCAGTAGGCGCTTCAGCCGGTGCATTCATCGCCGCTTGTTGTTCCGTTGCCTGCTGAGCCTGGTCGGTAAAGGTCTCTGTACTCACCAGCGTTGCTTGAACAATCGAAGAGCTATCGGGCTCTGCGTTGCGGGTCGGCAAACTGATTAAGCTAAACACGACAATCGCAACGTGCACAGTTATCGCCAGCACAGTCGGCCACTTATAGCCGACATCTTGAGGATCACGCGGAGTATTTACTGCCATGTGCGCGTTGCCCTTACCCATCTTGCGGCGGCTCAGAAAGCAGCCCCACGTTAGCCACACCAGCACCTTGTAATGTGCTCATCAAGACAACAATTTGTCCATAGGCCACATTGCGGTCACCACGCACCATTACTGGCGTGCCGGGACGTCGCTCTAAAATCGTGGTTACCCGCGCGGCCATCTCATCCAGCGAGACTGAGTTGGAGTCTTCCCCCAATGTGATGAAATACCCACCCTCGCTATCAACCGAAATGACAATGGGGTCATTATCTTCCTGCGTCTCTATAGGCTGAGAGGTGACTTGCGGCAATTCAACTTGTACGCCCTGGGTTAACATGGGCGCCGTAATCATAAACACAACGAGCAGCACCAGCATGACGTCAATGAAAGGGACCACATTGATCTCCGCCATTGGTTTGCCTTTACCGCTGCGATTGAAAGGTCCTTGCATGGCTGTCTCCCTTAACTCGCGCTTGGCTTGCCATCACGACCTTGCAAATTACGGTGCAGGATAGCGTGGAACTCCTCGGCAAAATCTTCATATTTACCGAGTAAGCGAGAAGATGTATTGGACAAGCGGTTATAAAAAATGACCGCTGGGATAGCCGCAAACAGACCCATGGCCGTCGCGATCAATGCTTCAGCAATCCAGGGAGCAACCGTTGCGAGCGTCGCTTGTTGGGTCAGTGACAGCGCTTGGAATGACCCCATGATGCCCCATACGGTACCGAAAAGACCGATATAGGGGCTGGCAGACGCAACCGTCGCCAGAAACACCAGATGTTGGGTTAGACGATCTTCTTCACGTGACCAGGCAACGCGCATGCTGCGTTGCACGCCTTCCAATACGGTATCTGCATCCCGGGTTTTAGGCATTAAGCGGTTAAACTCGCGAAACCCTGCTTGAAAAATATGCTCGGCACCATGGCGTGGATCATCAGCGGGGATTTCACGGTAGAGTTCATTTAAGTCGACACCCGACCAAAAAGACTCCTCAAACTGGTTGTACTCTTGCTTGGCACGACGCATTGCAATACTACGCTGGAAAATCACCACCCAAGAGAGGATCGACCCCACCAACAGTAGCAACATAACCAGCTGCACCACGGTGCTGGCATTCATTATTAAGTGGGGAATGGACATGGTGTTATCGTTCACAGGTGCCCTCATCAATCTATTAGGGTCGGTATTGCCGACGCAGTGAATGACCTCTTGGTTAAGAGGCCCGGATCAAACTATTAAGCGATTCTGGCCATGCTTTAGGTCGCATACGCTCGACGCTCAAGCAGGCTATCTCGACTGTCGCTGAGCAGAGGAGTTCCTCATTACGCCAAACTTGCTGTTCAAATGTCATTCGACAGCGACCAATGTCGGTGACATGAGTACTAATCTCCAGCATGTCATCGAGGCAAGCCGGTTTCGCATAGTGACAGGCCAAGCGGTATACCACTAGCTGCGTGCCTTCGTCTAGCAGCGTTTGCTGATTTAGGTTCAATTGGCGTAGCCATTCGCTACGCGCCCGTTCCATAAACTTCAAGTAGTTAACGTAGTAGACAATGCCGCCTGCGTCAGTATCTTCCATATAAACACGCAGCGGCAGGCGATAACTATCGTTAGCCAAATCACTCACGGACGGCGCTCCCCTTCCATGTCGGTCGCCTGCTCGTGGGGCACACGTTCAAAGTGCAGCCACGCTTGGCGGGTCACGACACGCCCGCGTGGTGTACGCATCATTAGGCCCTGTTGAATCAGATAGGGCTCAATCACATCTTCAATGGTGTCACGCTCTTCACTGATAGCAGCGGCGAGCGAGTCAATGCCCACTGGCCCGCCGTCAAATTTGTCGATCATGGCCAGCAGTAACCGTCGATCCATATGATCCAGGCCGTGGTGGTCCACATTGAGCATATTGAGGGCAGCATCGGCTATGGCGACATCGACCACACCGTTGCCTTTCATTTCAGCGTAATCACGCACACGGCGTAATAGCCGATTAGCGATTCGTGGCGTACCGCGGGAGCGGCGGGCGATTTCAATCGCGCCGTCGTGGCTAGTTTCAACCCCCAACAGGCGCGCCGAGCGCGAAACAATTTCAGTTAGCTCTTCAAGATTATAAAACTCAAGCCGCTGAACGATGCCAAACCGGTCGCGCAGTGGAGAGGTCAATAAACCTGCCCGCGTCGTCGCCCCCACCAGGGTAAAGCGGGGCAAATCCAGCTTGATAGAGCGCGCAGCCGGACCCTCGCCAATCATGATATCCAGCTGAAAATCTTCCATGGCCGGGTATAGCACTTCTTCGACCACCGGCGAAAGACGATGAATTTCATCGATAAAAAGCACATCGCCAGGCTCAAGATTGGTCAGCATGGCAGCGAGATCCCCCGCCCGCTCCAACACCGGGCCAGAGGTCGACTTCATTCCGACCCCCATCTCGGTGGCAATAATATGCGCAAGTGTCGTTTTACCTAACCCAGGCGGGCCAAATACCAACGTGTGGTCCAGGCTCTCTTCACGCAGCCGTGCGGCGCCAATAAAGATTTCCAACTGCTCGCGGACACGCGGCTGGCCAATATAGTCATCCAGCCGCTTAGGGCGAATTGCGTAATCAATGCGCCCCTCCCCCTGTTCGGGCTCAGCGGCGATCAGCCGATCGTGTTCTAGCATAAGTGCTCTTCTTAATAACGATTACAAAATGACAGCGTCGAATTGACGTTTGCTAATGCGAGCTCGCTTAGCCGCTCATGCGTTGGGTGAGCGCGGCTTTAATCAGTGCTTCGGTGGACTGATTAGGGTCAATGTCGGCGAGCATTTTCGATGCCTCAGTCAGCTTGTACCCCAAGCTGACTAAGGCGGCTTCTGCATCGGCAAGGCTATCACGGGCGGATGCTCGGCCATTAGCGGCCTCTAGAGGCAGTAGTGCGTTACTGCCATCTTCCCACTCGGGGAAGCGGTCACGCATTTCGATAATCAGCCGCTCGGCGGTTTTCTTGCCCACCCCCGGCAGTGTTGTCAACGCCTTGCTGTCATCATCACGCACACAGCGCATAAAGGCGTCTTCATCCATACCTGATAAAATCGCTAACGCCAGCTTGGGCCCCACCCCATTGACTTTGATCAGCGCGCGGAAAAGCGCTCGTTCATGCTCTCTACCAAACCCATATAGCAAATGAGCATCGTCACGAATTGTTAGATGAGTAAATAATGAAACGCTTTCACCGACGGCAGGCAGTGCTACCAGCGTATTCATCGAGGTTTCCAGCTCATAGCCTACACCATGAACGTCGATCACAATCCAGGGAGGTTGCTTTGCCAGTAACTGGCCACTTAGACGTCCAATCATAAAGTCGCTCGCACAGGTGTTGAAATAATAAAACAAGAGGGTGAAAACAGACGTTTACTATAAAGCGACTCTGTACAGGTGACCAGTAGTTCAGCCACACGCAGAGTAACCGTTACAGCCGCCAGCGGCCTGTGGAGCGACGACGGGCCCGCGTTGGCGCGGCGGGTAGGCCGTAGCCACTAAAGGCATGCGTTAACGCAATCGCTAATGCATCTGCGGCATCAGCCTGGGGAGTAGCAGAAAGCTGCAGAATAGCGGTCACCATATGCTGGACTTGCTCTTTGTCCGCGCCGCCCTGGCCTGTCACCGCCTGTTTAATCTGCCGCGCGGCGTACTCGGCAAGGCTCAATCCATGATTGGCCATGCAGACAAGCGCCGCCCCCCGCGCTTGGCCCAGCTTGAGCGCCGAATCAGGGTTTTTGGCCATAAAGACACGCTCAATAGCCACTTGGTTGGGCCGATGCAAACCGACGACTTCGCTAAGACCGGAATAAATCTGTGCCAGTCGTTGTTCTAGCGCCCCTTCCGCCGTGCGAATACAACCACTTGCCACGTAGCAGGGCTTCACACCGACCACGTCGATTACCCCATACCCTGTCACGCGTGACCCTGGGTCAATACCCAGGATACGGACAGGATTAGCAGACTTTTTCTCATCCATGTCGTCGAAACTCGTTGGGGCTTTATACAAAAACACCGACGCCGGAGCGTCGGTGTTAGGCACTTAACCAACCACGTTATTCGGTGGCTGTTTCCGGCTTGGCCTTCTGGCGTAGACGGATGTTTAAATCTTTTAACTGTTCAGGACTGACTTCGCCTGGGGCATTCGTCATTAAGCAAGCAGCGCTTTGGGTTTTCGGGAAGGCGATGACTTCACGAATAGTCTTAGCACCCACCATCAGCATGACGAGGCGGTCCAAACCAAAGGCTAAGCCACCATGGGGCGGCGCGCCGTACTGAAGCGCATCCAGCAAGAAGCCGAATTTTTCTTGAGCTTCTTCTTCACCAATACCGAGGATCTCGAAAACGGTGCTCTGCATGGTTTGGTCGTGGATACGAATAGAGCCGCCGCCCAATTCGGTACCGTTGAGCACCATATCGTAAGCGCGCGAAAGTGCGCTCGCTGGGTCGGCCTTTAGCTCTTCCGGGCTGCAAGAAGGCGCGGTAAAGGGGTGGTGAAGCGGGCTGAGGCGGCCATTGTCGTCAGCTTCAAACATCGGGAAGTCGACTACCCACAGCGGTGCCCATTCCTGAGTGTAGAGCTCAAGGTCAGCGCCCAGTTTGACGCGCAGCGCGCCAATGGCTTCGTTGACGATACGGGTTTTATCTGCACCAAAGAAGATGATATCGCCATCTTCAGCGCCTACCCGATCGAGCAACTCTTCAACAATATTTTCCATGAACTTAACGATCGGCGACTGCAGACCCTCAAGTCCTTTAGCGCGCTCGTTGACCTTGATCCACGCCAAGCCCTTGGCACCGTAGATGCCGACAAACTTGGTGTATTCGTCGATCTCTTTACGCGACAGCTTAGCGCCACCGGGTACTTTCAGCGCCGCTACACGACCATCATCCGCGCTGGCCGGGCCAGAGAAAACTTTGAAATCGACTTGCTGCATCAGATCGTCGACATCAGTCAATTCAAGCGGGATGCGCAGATCCGGCTTATCAGAGCCAAAGCGATCCATTGCTTCCTGCCAAGTCATGCGCGGAAATTCAGGTAGTTCGGCTTTTAACACGTCCTGGAATAGCTGACGAATCATGGATTCAGTAATGCCCATGATGTCGCTCTCTTCCACAAACGACGCTTCAATATCAATCTGAGTGAACTCAGGCTGACGGTCGGCGCGCAGATCTTCATCGCGGAAGCACTTGGCGATTTGGTAATAGCGGTCAAAACCGGCCACCATCAACAGCTGCTTAAAGAGCTGTGGTGACTGGGGCAGTGCAAAGAAACTTCCCGCGTGGGTACGGCTTGGCACCAGGTAATCGCGGGCACCTTCAGGCGTGGCACGCGTGAGTACCGGTGTTTCGATATCCAGGAAGCCCTGGCTTTCGAGATAAGCACGTACGTTGTGAGAAATGCTCGAACGCAGGCGTAGCTTCTCAATCATGTCCGGACGGCGAAGGTCGATATAACGGTGCTTTAAGCGCACCTCTTCGCCTACCTTGCCATGCTCATCCAGTTGGAAAGGCGGTGTAATCGCAGTGTTGAGTACTTCGACCTCTTTCGCCAATATTTCAATCATGCCTGTGGGCATGGTGGCGTTTTGAGTACCTTCAGGGCGCAGCCGAACACGTCCAGTGATACGCAGGACATACTCACTGCGGGCACGGTCGGCAGTGGCGAACGCCTCGGCGGTATCAGGGTCGACCACGAACTGAGCGATGCCATCGCGATCGCGCATGTCGAGGAAAATGACCCCACCGTGGTCGCGGCGGCGATGAACCCATCCGCATACCGTAACCGTTTGATCCACCAAAGTTTCGTTTAGCTGGCCGCAATAATGGCTGCGCATGTCAAATCCTGTTCTGTTACGTGGCAATTAATGTGTCGCGGGCGTCCCCGACCCTGACTGCCGCAGTTATGCTGCGGCGCCTTTGTCACTGGGAGTAACGCTTTTGGGAGTAGCACTGGAATCACTTGATTTAGCGGTCTCTGTGGAGGCAGTTTTACCATCAGCAACCAGATTCTTTTTGCTACCCGTTTTGAAATCGGTTTCGTACCAACCGCCGCCGGCCAAGCGGAAACCCGCGGCCGAGACCAGCCGTTCCAAGCCATCGCTTTGGCATGTAGGGCAATCCTTCAACGGATCGGCACTAATTTTTTGCAATTTTTCCAGGCGATGGCCACAGGCCTTGCACTCATATTCATAGATGGGCATGTTATTGGCTCCTAAAAAGCTCAACCCTGACAGATTCAGTACTGACAGACCTAGTCCGGTAAGACCAAGTGCTGAAAGAAAAGAACAGTGGCGAACACAAACGCTGCCAAGCTGCCAATATGTGGCCAGTCGGGATAAATTCCAAGGCTGCGGTTGATAAGCGCCGCCATTATACCCTTTTGTGACCCCTGCCGAGCAAGGTTATGCAGCCTTCGGCAGTTAATGGAGAGAATAAAATGTCTAATGCAGTAATACTGGACGCGCAAAGCCTCGGCCCAGGGATCAACTTAAGCGCTATTAGAGAGTCAGTCACACACCTTGAGGTGTTTGAGCAAAGTACCACCCAGCAAGCACTTGAACGCCTAGCGGATGCCGACATCGCCATTGTTAACAAGGTGGTACTTGACGCTGAAACGTTACAGCAGTTGCCTAAACTCAGGCTGATATGTGTGCTCGCTACGGGGCTTAATAATATCGATCTTGAAACGGCAAAAGAGCAGAATATCGAGGTTAAAAACGTCGCGGCTTACGGCACCGCCAGTGTTTCTCAGCATACCTTGATGCTGATGCTGACATTAGCCAATCGGCTTCCGCTTTATCAGCGTGATGTCGCGGCAGGCGAATGGCAGCGTAGCGCCTTTTTCTGTTTGCAAGACTACCCAACACTGCAGTTGTCAGATAAACATTTAGTCATGGTGGGGCAAGGTGAGCTAGGCACAGAAGTGGCACGCCTAGCGGAGGCGTTTGGCATGCGCGTGACCTTCGCCGCCAGGCCGGGCAATGAAGCCAATGATAAGCGTCCTGCGCTGGATGACCTGCTCCCAGAAGCAGATGTGATCAGCCTACATTGCCCGCTTAGTGACGCTACTAAGCATTTGATTAATCGACAGCGTCTGACCAGTGCAAAGCCATCACTACTGCTGATCAACTGCGCCCGCGGCGGAGTTATCGACGAAGTCGCTGCACTAGAGGCGCTGCGCAGTGGCAAGCTGGGCGGCTTGGGCGTTGATGTACTGCCTGCAGAACCGCCCAGAGACGGCCATCCACTGCTCGATGCACTTCACGAGCCGCTCAACTTAATCGTAACGCCTCACAACGCCTGGATTACACCGGAAGCGCGCCAGAATATTGTCAGCCTGACGGCGAATAATATCCGCGAATGGAAAAGTGCTTAAATAGAAGTATTAGCGCATTATGTGATAGCACTAGGGTCTAAGCAGGCCCTAGTGAGTTGCAAAATGGCTAGGGGCGTGGCAATTATCCAAGACCTCAAGTTCGACGTGGGTGACTTGCGCCCCCTCCGGTCCTTGCCATAGCCATTCGCTCAGGACTTTGACCGAATCGGAGTGGCCACACATCAGCACTTCGACACGTCCATCAGGCAGGTTTTTAGCGTAACCGGTAAGGCTCTGCTGAAGCGCTTTCTCTTGAGTAGCACGGCGATATGAGACACCTTGCACTTTACCAGTGACCAAGGCACGTACACAGCAGTCAGTCATCCTTTCCTCCTCGTACTATATGTTACATAAACTCATGCTTGATCAGCACGGCGCTGTTACGCGGTACCAGTGGACGGCCACGACGTAGCAGTAAGGAGCGTGTAAATGCCGCGCCGAACAACAGTATCAGCGAACTGTAGTAGACCCACAGCAAGATCATTACCACTGAACCGGCAGCACCATAGGTAGACGCTGTCGCCGTATAAGCCAGGTAGATCGCGATCACGCTTCGGCCCAGGGTAAATAGCACGGCGGTAACAACGGCACCAATCAACACATCTTGCCAGCGCAGCACCACGTCGGGAAGCACCTTAAAAATAGTCGCAAATAGGAGGGTCACCATGGCGACAGAGATGAGCGACTCAAGTGTGGTGGTAAACAGGCTAGCGAATGGGAATAGATTGTCCGCCGCAAACAGCATGCCACGTAACACAACCCCTAGCACTAATGACACTAGCAGTATAAATCCGATAGACAGCACTACGGTTAGCGAGAGCAAGCGGCTTTTGATAAACCTTAACGCACTGTTAGAGGTTGGCTTGGCTGTCACGCCCCAAATTGTATTGAGTGAAAACTGCATTTGTGCAAAAACAGTGGTGGCGCCTACCACAAGCGCGCCGACACCTAATAGCGTGGGCAAAAGGCCAGACTCTTCGATTCTGGATTGAGCAACGGCGTCTTGAATGGCGACGGCGGCATCCGTGCCTAAAGTGCCCTGTAGTTGAGCGACTATTTGTCCCTGAGCGGCCTCTTCTCCCATCACAACACCGATGACCGTGACGGCAATAATAATCGTGGGTGCCAGTGAGAAAAGCGTATAAAACGCGAGCGAAGCCGCATAGCTAAACGCATTGCGTTCCAGCCATAATGAGGTGGCGTCTTGGGTGACTTTCCACCAAAAATTAGCCGCACGTTTTATCATATTCCCTCCCTGTGTCGTTGGTATTAAGGCCAATTTTAAACGTAATCAATAACCTATTTTTTTCTAGCATACCTAACCACAGCGTTTAGCGCAGTTTTCTGATACGTTGACCCCCTAACATCACCAAACCAAAAGGAAGCTTGGATGGCCACCGATATTGCGCGCTCTACAACCGCATGCGATTTCGACTGTTTGGTGTTTATTGGTCGCTTTCAACCGCCTCACCTTGGCCACTTGGCGATTATTCGGGAAGCACTAAAACGCGCACGGCAAGTAATTGTATTGGTGGGCTCTGCGTGGCAAGCACGCTCGCTGCGTAACCCATGGCGATTTGACGAACGTCAAGCCATGCTCCGTTCAGGGTTTGATGAGGCTGACAATCAACGCTTAGAGATTACCCCGCTACTGGACGCACTCTACAATGATGATGTCTGGGTACGCGATGTTCAGCGCAAAGTGCGTGATTTAGCCGCCCCTGCCAATGTCCGCCTACCGCGCATTGGTTTGATTGGAGCCAGCCGCGGGCAGTCTAGCTACTACCTGTCGCTATTCCCTCAATGGGAGTCGGTCAGTGTACCGTCGGTAGAAGGGATTTCAGCGAGTCAAATTCGAGAGCGCCTGTTCCGTTCGCCCAGCTCCACCGATGACTACTTAAGTACGGGGGCTTACCACGACCTACCCCCCGGCGTTGTCGAAAGTGTAAAGAAGTTTTGCCACGTCAGCGCTTATAAGCGGCTACTGGAAGAGCAGCAGTTGTTGGATCAATACCGTCAGGCGTGGGCCCATGCGCCCTACCCGCCTATTTTTGTCACCGTAAATGCGGTCGTGGTGCAGTCGGGCCATGTATTGCTGGTACGGCGTACGGCGGCGCCGGGTAAAGGGCTTTACGCCCTGCCAGGCGGATTTATTAATCCTCATGAGCGTTTACTTGATGCCTGTTTGCGCGAACTGCGCGAACGGTTGCGGTTAAAAGTCCCCGAGCCTGTGCTTAAGGGGTCACTGCGTGGCCAGCGTCTGTTTGATGAACCCCACCGCAGTTGGCGCGGGCGCACTTTGGCAGAAGCTTTCTACTTTGCGTTACGCCCAGACCAACAGTTGCCTCGCTTAAAGCCTGTTAAAGGGGGAGATCATGCGCGCTGGGTGGCACTTGCTGACCTTGAACCTGAGAGCCTGTTTGAAGACCACTTTTTTATTATTCAGAATTTTCTAGGCCTGCCTGCCGATTTTGGAAGCAACTAGAAATTTCAGGAATTAGGGCGGCAATCGCTTGGGACGTTCATGCTTGCAGGAAATCCCTGGGTAATTTCATCATTTGCCGCCATAAACGCTCCACGCCGGGCTTATGCACCATTGAGCAGCGGTATAAGCGAATTTCTAAGGGAATGTCCCAGCTCGGGTCGCCCGCCCTGACCAAGCGGCCGCTTTTTAATTCCTCACGAATACAGAAATCCGGTATCCAGGCAACGCCTACCCCTTGCAATACCATCCCTTTCAGACCTTCGGCCATGGCCGTTTCATACACGGTACGCAGCTTCATACGTAGCGGATCATTCTTCAGCAGCATACGTACACTGCGCCCCAAAAATGCACCCTGCGTATAGGAAAGGTAAGGGATGGAAGTGTCATGCTGAAGGGAAAATTTAGCTTTTCCCTGTGCATCGGGTAGCGAGACGGGCAGCATATTGACCTTACCGATCGAGAAGGAGGGAAACACTTCGGCATCGAGCTGCATGGTGGCAAAGGGATCGTAATAAGCCAGCATTAAATCGCAATTGCCTTCACGTAGCACATGTATCGCCTCACCTACGTTCATTGCCACTAGGCGTGTCGGCAATTCACCTAAGCCCTGTTGTAAACGGGAGATCCAAGGCGGATAAAAGCTTAATGCCAAGGAGTGAGCGGCGACAATATCCAGCGCTTCATTGGCAATCGAAAGCCCACGCAAATGGCTAAGCGATTCGTTTAACTGTTCGACCAAATTACGGGCGGTAACCAAAAACAGCTGGCCTTCCGGTGTTAGCCCAACTGGGGTAGTGGAACGATCGACAAGAGTGACATCAACGGCCTGCTCCAGTGCACGAATGCGCCGACTAAATGCAGGCTGCGTTACGTGGCGCTGTCGTGCTGATGCAGAGAAGCTGCGTGTGCTGGCGAGTGCAACGAAATCTTCTAGCCATTTTGTTTCGAGATTCACCCCGGGACTCCTTGTCTCACCCTTTGTGCACGCATATTGTTTTCCTATTTTGCGGTCTATTGGACGGGCGCCATTAAATAGGCAGCACGTGATACGACTTTCATCCACATTGAGCGCTGGTTGATTTCATCAATGCTGACCCGGCGGCATTGTGAAAAGTCATTTTCCAGCATAACTTCCACGCTGGCAGCAAAGTCTTGGTTAGGAATAAAGGCAGTTATTTCAAAATTTAACCGAAATGAACGGTTATCCAGATTTACGGTACCAACCGTGGCTGCACTGTTATCTACAAGCATTACTTTTTGATGTAAAAAACCAGGAAGATAACGGTATATTTTCACACCTGCTCTTAACATATCAGGTAGAAACGAGAAAGCTGATAGGAAAACCAATAAGTGATCTGGTCGTTCGGGAATCATGACGCGTACATCTACCCCGCGCATGGCCGCAAGTCGCAGTGCATCCTGCACCCCTTGGTCAGGAACAAAGTAAGGACTGGTCACCCATAGGCGCTGTTTTGCGCTATGAATAACCTGTTGTACCAGCAGGCTGGCAGTATCCTGACGATCTGCAGGCCCAGAGGGCACAATAACAACATGATGATCAGTTGAAGAAGACGTCTCAGCCATCCAGTTCAGACTAATCACTTCATCGGTAGCCCAGTGCCAATCTTCCCAAAACGCTTCTTGTAAGCCTAATACACTGGGGCCTTCAAGCTTTAAGTGGGTGTCACGCCAAGGGCCATGCCGAGGATCTTCGCCTAAATATTCGACCCCAATATTGAAGCCTCCTATCCAGCCCTCTTTGCCATCGATGACCGTTACTTTGCGGTGATTCCGGAAGTTAAGCTGAAAACGGTGTTTAAAGCCCCTTGATGAACGAAAAGCACTGACGGCTACCCCATCGCTGATTAAATCATTTAGGTAACCATCGTTTAATTGACGACTCCCCACCTCATCGTAGAGAAAATAGACGCGCACGCCACGCTGAGCAGCGCGTTGTAAATGCTGTTTCAAGCGCTGCCCGAGAGCATCGCTGCGGACAATAAAAAACTGTATCAATACATACTGTTCGGCACGATCAATGCCGTCAAAAAGGCTTTCAAAGGTCGCTGATCCGTCGATTAATAACGTGGCGTGATTACCATAGGTTAAGGGCATCATGGCAAGCTGCTCAACCGCCTGAATATCTGCATTACTAGAGGGCGCCACAAAAGGCTCTACATTAGCTCGGTAACGTACCAGCACGCGGCGTAGAACAGTGTCACGCTGCCCCCGCGCAGACACATAGCCATAAAATCGAGGCCGTCCAAAAAACCAGTAAGCAGGAAGCGCGACATAGGGAAACGTAAGCAACGATATGATCCATGCCACTGCCCCTTGAGAGGTGCGACTGGACATTAACGCCATAATGGCCGAAACGATACCCAATAAGTGTATCAATAAGATGCTGGTCCCTAGCAACCAGGAGGTCATAGCCACGTCCTTATAAAGCCCTCACAAAGAACAAGGCCTCGCCGTCAGCGAGGCCCTTATGCGCTTAAAAACCTAGGCGTTCAAAGCCTAATCAGTCTTATCATTCTTGTTACGCCGACTGAGCGATAATCTCTTTCCACTTCGCAGGCCCGGTTTGATGCACCGATGTGCCCAGGCTATCAACAGCAACCGTCACCGGCATATCTTCGACCTCAAATTCGTAGATCGCTTCCATGCCTAAATCTTCAAAGCCGACGACTCGGGATTTTTTAATCGCTTGAGCAACCAGATAAGCTGCACCCCCTACCGCCATTAAGTACACCGCCTCATTGTCACGAATAGCATCAATGGCGGTTTGTCCACGCTCTGCTTTTCCTACCATACCTAACAGGCCAGTTTCTTCTAGCATGGTGCGGGTAAATTTATCCATTCGCGTGGCGGTCGTTGGGCCAGCGGGCCCCACTACTTCATCACCGATGGGATCAACCGGGCCTACGTAATAAATGAAGCGCCCTTTCATATCGACAGGTAGCGGCTCACCTTTGGCTAACATATCCACCATACGCTTATGGGCAGCGTCGCGGCCGGTTAACAGTTTACCGTTCAACAGCAACGTATCGCCTGGCTGCCAAGTTTTGACCTCAGCGGGCGTAACGGTATCAAGATTGACACGCTTGACGTTATCGCCTGCTTCGCGAGTGATTTCCGGCCAGTCCTCAAGCTTCGGGGCTTTTAGCGCCGCTGGGCCTGTGCCATCCAGGGTGAAGTGGGCGTGACGGGTTGCTGCGCAATTGGGAATAATCGCTACAGGCTTATTGGCGGCATGGGTAGGATAGTCTTTTACTTTAATATCCAGCACGGTGGTTAAGCCGCCTAACCCTTGGGCACCGATGCCGCTTTTGTTGACCTTATCAAACAATTCTAAGCGTATCTCTTCAGCGCGATTACTGGGCCCGCGGGCCTGTAGATCCTGAATATCGATGGGATCCAGTAGCGCCTCTTTGGCAATCATCATCGCTTTTTCAGCGGTGCCGCCGATGCCAATGCCCAGCATACCGGGCGGACACCAGCCTGCGCCCATCTTCGGCAGCTGTTCCATTACCCAATCCACGACGCTGTCGGAAGGATTAAGCATGGCAAATTTAGACTTGGCTTCACTACCACCGCCCTTCGCAGCCACGTGAATATCGACAGTGTCTCCAGGCACAATTTGGTGGTGAATAATGGCCGGTGTATTGTCTTTGGTGTTGGCCCGCTTGCCGTCAGGATCCGCTAGCACCGAGGCACGTAGGACATTATCAGGCAGTAAATAAGCGCGACGAACACCTTCGTTGACCATGTCGTCAAGGCTCATGTCCGCTTCCCAGGTAACGTTCATGCCCACGTGAACAAACACGGTGACGATGCCGGTGTCCTGGCAAATCGGGCGATGCCCTGTGGCGCACATACGCGAATTAATCAGAATTTGCGCAATAGCGTCTTTAGCAGCGGGGTTCTCTTCACGCTCGTAGGCGGCTGCCATGGCGTCAATAAAATCTTTGGGATGATAGTAAGAGATGTACTGCAGAGCATCGGCAACGCTTTGAATAACGTCGTCCTGGCGAATCACGGTCATGGACTAACAGCTCCTAGGTTATCGTCTAGTCAGCGGCATTCTTGCGCATCGGCGCAGGTGCCGTCTTAGCGTGTGGCCAGTATACCGTATTGCCCTGCTGTCGGCAGCACTCCTCGGTAGTGTTCTGGCTACAGAAATTAGCGTTTTAGTTATTGCTAACAACAATCAAGATAACGGTATAAAATCATCGAAGCTATTAACTGCCTTGGCAATGCGGGCAATAGTAGAGCCTTCGCGATCCCACCATTCGGCGCTCGATCACCGAACCACAGCGGTGGCACTCAAGACCTGCGCGATCAAATGCCGCAAAACGCCACTGCTTACGTGACTCACCCGCTGCTTTAGCCTGTTCAATCCAGGCCTCTCGATTGGTCACACCTGCGGTTTGGTACGCTTGCCGAGTTGTTTCGATAATAGAGCGCGCAAGCGATTGTTGTTGATTGGTGGTGAGACCTATCGGCCGAGCGCTAGCTGGCAACTGGGTAAAGAATAAGATTTCAGAGCGCAGATAATTGCCGAGCCCCGCCACTAATCCTTGATCGAGCAACAGCGCACCCAGGCTTCGCCGGTGAAACTGCTTGAGATTTAATCGCTGCAGAACATCCGCGGGGGTTACATCCTGGCTCAATAAATCAGGACCTAAACGGGCCAAAAATGGGTGCTCGGTGAGATTGTCGCGATGCCAAAGCGAGATATCGGAAGCGCTGTAAAGACTTGCGCAGCGCCCTTCTGCCGTCAAACGAACGCGTAACGTGCGCTTTGTGGCGGGAGGTTTATCCTCACTATGCAGCTTCCAAACCCCATAGAGTTGATTATGTGAGTAAAGCACCCGCTCATCAGCAAACCGGATCAGCATTGCTTTGCCACGCGTATCTACCCGTGACACCTGAACACCAGTGAAAGAGTCTGCTTGGCTGGCAAGCTCGGGAAAGGCGAACCAAGCTTCATCAATTACCCGACCGCCTATCTGCTGTTGAACACGATCGGCCGCCCGACGAATTTCTGGCCCTTCTGGCATGCCGCTAGCCCAGCGCCAGCTGTTTTTCTTTCATTTGATGGAGCTGATCGCGCAGCTGCGCCGCCTCTTCAAACTCCAGGTTTTGCGCTGCTTCGAACATGGCATCCTCAAGCTTGCTAATCGCACCCAGCAGATCATGCTTATTCATGGTGGACACATCGTACTCAGCGGCGCTTTCCGCCACTTTGCGTTCACTGCCGCGCCGACGGCTGTTCTTTTTGCCCGGCGCTTGGGCGGCTTCCAGAATATCGGACACCGAACGCGTTATCGTCGTCGGCGTAATGCCATGCTCTAGATTGTGCTCAGTCTGCTTCGCTCGCCGACGCTCGGTTTCATCGATGGCTTTGCGCATCGAGTCAGTAATCCGGTCGCCGTAGAGAATCGCCTTGCCGTGAGCGTTACGAGCAGCACGGCCAATCGTTTGTATCAACGAGCGCTCGGAGCGTAGAAAGCCTTCTTTATCGGCATCCAAAATGGCCACCAACGACACTTCGGGAATATCCAACCCTTCACGCAACAGGTTGATACCCACCAGTACATCAAACTTGCCTAAACGGAGATCGCGAATGATCTCAACACGCTCGACGGTATCGATATCCGAGTGCAGATAGCGAACCCGAATACCGTGCTCGTCAAAGTATTCGGTCAGGTCCTCCGCCATACGTTTGGTTAACGTAGTGACCAGCACCCGTTCACCTACGGCGGTACGCAGACCAATTTCAGAAAGCAAATCATCCACCTGGGTACTGGCCGGGCGCACCTCGATTTCAGGGTCCAACAGACCGGTAGGCCGTACCACTTGCTCAACGATTTGACTGGCGTGTTCGCCCTCATAGCGCCCGGGGGTGGCGGAGACAAAGATAGTCTGCGGGGAAATCGCCTCCCACTCCTCAAACTTCATGGGTCGGTTATCCAGCGCTGAAGGCAGCCGAAAACCGTACTCCACCAATGTCTCTTTGCGCGAACGGTCACCTTTATACATGCCGCCCACTTGGGGCACGCTGACATGCGACTCATCAATAAACAGCAGTGCATCATCGGGCAGGTAATCAAAAAATGTCGGCGGTGGCTCGCCGGGCGCACGCCCTGATAGATAGCGGGAATAGTTTTCAATGCCGTTGCAGTAGCCCAACTCCAGCATCATCTCGATGTCATAAAGCGTACGTTGCTCCAGGCGTTGCGCTTCGACTAGGCGCTCATGCTTGCGCATCCACTCAAGACGCTGTTTGAGCTCTTCTTTAATGGCATCAATGGCGCCTAGAATGGTTTCCCGCGGCGTAACATAGTGCGATTTAGGGTAAATGGTCATACGCGGCACTTCGCCCTTGACGGCACCGGTCAACGGGTCGAACAAGCGAATCGTATCGATTTCGCTATCGAATAGCTCCACACGCACCGCTTCTTCATCAGAGTCAGCGGGGAAGATATCGATCACGTCACCACGTACCCGGTAGGTCCCGCGCCGAAAGTCCATATCATTACGGGTGTATTGCAGCTCGGCCAGGCGACGCAGGAAGGCGCGCTGGTCGATCAGTTCACCACGGGTAAAGTGGAGGCGCATCTTTAGATACTGGTCCGGGTCACCCAGACCGTAAATGGCTGACACCGATACCACAATCAGCGCATCCCGGCGCTCCAGCAGCGCTTTAGTGGCCGAAAGGCGCATCTGCTCAATGTGGTCATTGATAGAGGCATCTTTCTCAATAAACGTATCAGACGAAGGCACATAGGCTTCCGGCTGATAGTAGTCGTAGTAGGAAACGAAATACTCTACCGCGTTATCGGGGAAAAACGCCTTGAACTCACCGTAAAGCTGCGCAGCAAGGGTCTTGTTAGGGGCCATCACAATGGTCGGGCGCTGCTGCTGTTCGACGATGTTGGCCATGGTGAAGGTTTTGCCCGAGCCGGTAACGCCTAGCAGGGTTTGATGGGCAAGCCCCGACTCCAGGCCACTAATCAGCTCTTTAATGGCGGCTGGCTGGTCACCGGCAGGCTGAAATTTTGACTGTAATCGAAAGGCTTTGCTCATCGATGCTCCAAAAAGGAAAACTATTTTAAGGGTAACTAAACAAGACGTGTCTCTATCTCAACCGTGGACTCGGTCATCAAACGCTGGATGGGACAACGATGGCTGATTTCTTCCAGCCTGGCGCGCTGCACAGGGTCATTAATACCGTGCAGTGTTAAGGCGACACTCAGTTTATAAATACCTTTTCTTTCCTGACTATCATCGCGCTGTACCGTGACGGTCACTCCCTCAAGCAGCCATCCCTTTCGCTTGGCGTACATTTGCACGGTAACTGCTTTACACGTGCCCAAGGCGATATCGAAATAGTCGTGCGGATCAGGGGCACTGCCCTCGCCACCAACCACTGGCGGTACATCGGCATACAAATCTTCTAGTCCATCGACTTCAACACGCTGCCTAAAGGCATGGTTGCGCTCACTAATGACGGTAATAGGTATGTGCATTAGGATACCTTGATGCCTAGCTTGAGTTTTTCAATGGCGTTAATCAGCGTTTCGCGCTTTGCACGTCCATCGACATCAGCCCCGTGGCGGCCCACCTCGGCGCTGTCAACACCGTCCAGCATCATCAATGCTGTGGTAATTTTGTTAACCTGCTCGACCGATTTAACACCCTGGAATGTTAATGATTGCTGCGCCATACCGTTTCCCTGCCTATTGGCCTATGCAAGACTCCTACGAGGGAAAGAGTCTAGCACGCTAATAGTGCCTTGCAATTAATGCCGACTGCCCGCACTTAAGGGCAATACGTGCACACTCATTTGTCCGCAAGCGTAGAATGGCTGACAAATCACCACTTTGATCAGGAGTTTTTATGGCGACCGTTACCTCACGCAATACCGCCCTTGGCAGCGTCCGCCTAACTCACTTAGCCGCGCTGGATGTGAAAGGCGCCGATGCAGAAAAGTTCCTTCAAGGCCAGACTAGCGCCCAAGTCAGCCTAGCCGATGGATACTTTGCGCCGCTGACCTGTTTTTGCACACCTAAGGGCCGCATGTTAGCCAATGCTCAGTTGCTGCGCATGGGGGAAAACCATTTTCGGCTGCTACTCAGCAGTACCCTGTTAGAGAGTTTAGCCAACCATCTTAAAAAGTTCGCCGCCTTCTATAAGGCCGAACTGACGGCACTGCCTAACCTTACGTTCATCGGCACCGATGAGGGCGCCCAGTCACTCGCTGACCAACTTGGCCTGCAATTCCCAGAGCAGGTTGGCACCCACACCAACAATGATCAGCTCTGTGCGCTGCGCTACCCAGGTAAGACACCGCGTTGGCTATTGTGTTTCGAGCACGATATCCATGGCGACGAAATATCGATCCAGGACGACGACGAAGGCCGTAACGCATGGCAGCTTGAGGATATTCGCAGTGGCTTGGCGTGGTTGACCGATGCGCAGCAGGATCACTTTTTACCGCAAATGCTTAACTGGGAAGCGTTAGGCGGGATTAGCTTCAAGAAAGGCTGCTATACCGGCCAGGAAGTCGTCGCCCGCGCCCACTTTCGCGGGCAGGTTAAAAAGCGTCTGATGCATATTAGCGTAGAGGCGCAAGCACTATCAGAAGCGCTACCCGAGGTAGGCACCAGCCTGACGAACGGTGATGATAAAGCGGTGGGCGAAGTCGTGGTCAGCGCCTTTAACGAACAAGGCGGCGTCGAGCTGCTTGCAGTGATGAGTACCAAGGTCGTGGAAGAAACAACGCCCATATTTCTCGCAGGAGCGCCAGCCACCTTACTACCATTGCCCTATACGATTGAGCGCGTTGACCCCGAACAGCTGGCGGTTGGCTTTAATAACTAGCCTTCCGCTTTCTAAGCGTGAGGTAAGCCAAACAGCGTCGTGGCGTTATGGCTGCTTATGGTCGCGACCTGTTCCGCCGTTTGCCCGCGCAGGGCAGCCACCACACTACATACTTCCGCTACCCGGCACGGTTCATTACGCTTGCCCTGGTAGCCGCTTAGCGGCATATCAGGGCTGTCGGTTTCAAGCACAAAAGCGTCATCGGGCAGTGCCTTAACGGTTCGCTGCAACCGTTTGGCACGCTCATAAGTTACCGCGCCGCCCAATCCCAGCTTGAAACCTAAATCGAGAAATTTTTTCGCCTGCTCAATAGAGCCTGAGAAAGCGTGAATTAACCCAGCTTGAGGTAGCGCAAGCTGGCGAAGTCGCTTGGCGACCTTATCGTTTGCATGAACGCAGTGCACCACTACCGGCAGTGAGTGGTGCTTAGCGAGCCTCAATTGAGCATCAAAGTAATGCCACTGCGCGTCCAGTGTGTCGCTAAAGCGGCCATCAATGCCACACTCGCCCAACGCAACGGCCTCAGGGTGCTCGCCCAGCGATTGGTCGAGCGCCTCGATGTCGGCCTCTTGATGCTGTTGCATAAAGTACGGATGAAGCCCCAGACAAACCGAGGTGTCATCCCGCTCGCTCAGCGCCAGCACCTGTTGCCAGCGGGCCCGGGTTGTACCCGGCACCACAAAGCGCGCCACACCCACCGCTTTAGCAGCCTCAACCACCTCAGTTCGATCATGATCGAACTCAGAAAAGTCGAGATGGCAGTGCGCGTCGATTAACATACCAATACTTAGTGTTCTCGGGTGGGTTGGAAGCGAATGTCCGGCCAGCGCTCCTGGGTCATCTGCAGGTTAACCCGAGTCGGCGCGATATAAGTGAGATAGCCGCCGCCATCAATCGCCAGGTTAGTGCTGGCTTTACGCTTAAACTCTTCGAGTTTTTTAGCATCCTCACAGTAGACCCAGCGGGCAGTCTGCACATTGACGCCTTCGTACAAGCAGTCGACCTTGTACTCCTCTTTCAGGCGATGAGCGACCACATCGAACTGCAGGGTACCCACGGCACCCAGAATCAGGTCGTTATTGTCCATCGGCATAAAGACCTGGGTAGCGCCCTCTTCGGAAAGCTGCTGCAAGCCTTTTTGCAGCGCCTTCATCTTGAGCGGGTCTTTTAACCGCACACGCTTAAAGAGCTCTGGCGCAAAGTGCGGTATACCGGTAAAGCGCATATCTTCACCGACGGTAAAGGTGTCGCCGATCTGAATCGTACCGTGGTTATGCAGGCCGATAATGTCACCGGGCCACGCTTCTTCGACCTGCGAGCGGTCAGAGGCCATAAAGGTCAACGCGTCGGCAATTTTGACATCCTTACCAATACGCACATGGCGCATCTTCATGTTCTTTTCGTACTTGCCTGAACAGACCCGCAAGAAAGCAATGCGATCGCGGTGATTGGGATCCATATTGGCCTGAATTTTAAACACGAAACCAGTGAAGCGATCATCATCAGAAGTGACTTCCCTGGTGTCGGTTTCGTGGGCCTGGGGCGGCGGCGCGTATTCAACAAAGCCATCTAGCATTTCACGCACCCCGAAGTTACCCATCGCCGTACCGAAATAGACCGGCGATAGCTCTCCACGGCGATAGGCGTCCAGATCAAACTCATGGGATGCGCCGCGCACCAGCTCCACTTCCATGCGCAGCTCTTCGGCCTGGTCTTCACCCAACACGGCATCTACTTCAGGGTTATTTAGGCCTTCGATCCGCTTATCATCGGGGATACGGCTGCCTTGCCCCTGGGTGTAGAGGTGAACCACATCGTTATACAGGTGATAAACGCCCTTAAAGTGGCGCCCCATGCCAATTGGCCAGGTCATTGGCGCACACTGAATATTGAGTACCGTTTCGACCTCATCCATCACCTCAATGGGGTCACGAATATCGCGGTCCATTTTATTGATAAAGGTAAGGATCGGCGTTGTCCGCAGACGACACACTTCCATCAACTTAATCGTACGATCCTCAACGCCCTTGGCGCCATCGATCACCATCAAGGCAGAGTCAACCGCCGTGAGCGTGCGGTAGGTGTCTTCAGAGAAATCTTCGTGGCCAGGTGTATCCAGCAGATTGACAATACGCCCACCATAGGGGAACTGCATCACCGAGGTAGTGACGGAGATGCCCCGCTCCTGCTCCATTTTCATCCAGTCCGACGTTGCGTGGCGATCATTGCGCTTGCTTTTAACCGAGCCCGCTAGCTGGATGGCGTTGCCAAACAGCAGCATCTTTTCGGTGATCGTTGTTTTACCGGCGTCGGGGTGGGAAATAATAGCGAATGTCCTGCGAAGCTCAGCTTCACGGGCTAATTGAGTCTCTTTCATTGTGCCTCTTCAAATATAGGGTCTCATCCGCAGCACTCGATCAGAAGCTCTCGCTAACTGGCCAACGCGCGTTGAGCTATGTCCATTACGGCAATTGTAACGCTTGGAGGCGGCTGTTGTCGCGGGTGGTGTCAAACGTGACGCCCTTGAAAAAGACCAAAAAAAACGCTGAACAAGTCAGCGTTTTTATAACCTAGCAGCCTTCAATGGGGCCATAAAAAAACATCAAGCGTAGGTATTCACCTGGGTGCCTACACTTCCCTCTTTAGCCAAGTCAGGCTGCGCGCCAGTGTTCGCAGAGGCCATTATTTCAGTCACCTGATTAGCTTGCGTATCCAAGGCTTCTTTAAACACCTGCATTTGAGCCTGCTCAGCGGTTTGCGCTTGGTTCATGTACAACGATGCGCTTACTGCACTACTGATACCTACATCCATATTTCCACCTCATGGTGTGCAAACGTACCTACAAACTAGCAAAGCATTGAGTGACGCGCAAAAAACATCACTATTGCGAATGCTATCACTAATTACTATCGGCTTAGTCTGCCTAAGCGTTAATAGTGGTAGGTCTATTTAAAACCTGTCAGCGCGAAATGGCGCCATATCGATAGCCGTTGGCTGCCCTTCCATCATATCCGCCAACAAGTGGCCGGTAGCGGGCCCTAACGTAAAGCCTTGATGACCGTGACCAAAAGCAAGCCATAGCCCTGGATGACGTGGCGCTGGACCAATCACCGGCTTCATATCGGGCAGGCACGGCCGCGCACCTTTCCAAGGGGCTTCATCGCGGCGTTCCCCTAACGGAAACACGCTGCGCGCCACTTTCTCTGCCGCGCCCAGCTGGTTAACGTCGGCGGGGGCATCAAGGCGGTCTAACTCTGCCCCGGTGGTCAAGCGGATACCCGCATTCATCGGCGCCAGCAGGTAGCCAATTTCAGCATCCATGACCCAGTAATTTAGCTTGGCCTCTGCTTGTGGGGCGTAGTGCATGTGATAGCCACGCTTCACAAAGGTGGGGAAATGGTAGCCAAGCTCCTTCAGCCAGCTACCCGCCCAAGGCCCTAGCGCCACCACGACGTCGTCTGCTTCTAACGTTTCAGCGGCAGTACTTACCTGCCACCGGCCACCCACCTGCTGAACCGAGGTGATATCCGCCTGCAGAATGCGCCCGCCATCATTGCTGAATGCTTGAGCATAAGCCGCGACCAGCGCACCGGGGTCGGCCACGGTCCAAGGGTCGAGCCAGTGAATCGCGCCAATAATATGTTCGCTAAGGGAAGGCTCTTTCTCCATCAGCGCAGCCCGATCCAGTTGCTCAAATTGAACACCATAAAGACGGCGCGCCTCTTCGGCATCTTTTAACCGTGCGGCCAACTTTTCAGGGGTACGGTAAAGCTCAAGCCATCCCTGTCTGCGCACTAAGTGTTCCGCTCCGGCAGCCTCAATCATCGGGCCGTGAGTCTTCAGTGACTGCTGAATCAAAGATGCATATTCCGGCACGATTTTCTGGTAAGCCTTCGGCGCTGAATTCATCCAGTAGCGCAACAGTGGAGAAGCAGCATTCACCATGCCCGCAGGACGATAGCGAATATCAACCCGGCGGTTAGGCAACACGCTCAGGAGCGTTTTGACATCCCGTGGAAAGGGGTAAGGCCTAACAGCTTCTCGCTGAATAATGCCTGCATTGCCAAACGAGGTTTCTCGACCAGGCTGAAGACGGTCTACCACGGTAACCTCATGACCGCGCTGACGCAGATGCCAGGCAATGCTGACACCTACCATCCCTGCTCCTAAAACCACCGTTTGACGCGCCATGTTGATGCACTCCCCGCTGTCGATTCAGCACCATGATTGGTAAGTAATAACTATTTGAAAAATATCACCAAACCAACTGCATTAATATAGTAGAAAACGCTGTTTTAGAGCCAAAAATAAGTAATTAATGCTCCATAGCGAGCTAAAAAGGATGACAACACTATTAGCGGCATAACAATTGCTTAGTTTCTATTAGGCAACCTGAACGGTAGGCAATTGACGACGTCGTAACGGCCACTCCTCCTCTGCGAAAAACACATAAAGCACCAAAAGAAGCGCTCGCACCAAAAGATGCCCTCGTACTAGTGACAAAGGAAAACACCATGCCTGCCACGCTAAATCTGGATAGCTCGCTGATCGATACGCTCTGGGTACTCTGGGCAGCCGCTCTGGTATTTGTGATGCAAGCTGGTTTTCTATGCTTAGAGGCTGGCACAACGCGTACCAAGAACGCGATTAATGTCGCTATGAAAAACGTAGCGGACTTTGCGATTGCCGTCAGTGTTTTTTGGCTCATCGGATTCGGCATCATGTTTGGTGATTCGTCTGGCGGCGTTGTAGGCACGAGGTTATTCGGCAGACTGTTAGACGCTTCGGCTAGCAAGAACATGTTAATAAGAACGTAGGGATATAAAACCAGAAACGAGAAAATCCCTAAAAAGGGCCTAATCGCTGAAAGATAAAAGCTAAAAAAGAGGAGATAACAAGAAGGGAATATGCGGGGTAATGGGGTGGATGATGGGACTTGAACCCACGACCACCGGAGTCACAATCCGGGGCTCTACCACTGAGCTACACCCACCACAACCTAAAACTGGAAACGCAAATATTGTCACTGGGGTGGATGATGGGATTTGAACCCACGACCACCGGAGTCACAATCCGGGGCTCTACCCCTGAGCTACACCCACCATAGACAATCTTACGTAGAAACAAGTATTAAATGCTTGAAGATATGATTCTCTGACGGGTTGTTACCACTGAAATTAGGTGGCACGCCCAGCAGGAATCGAACCCGCAACCTACGGCTTAGAAGGCCGTTGCTCTATCCGGTTGAGCTATGGGCGCACAAAAAGCATTCAGAAACAACGAATACTGATGAGCACTAGACCACAACCAAAGCTTGAAAAAGCAAGCTACTACCTTTCACGTTTAGGTGTGGTCGGGATGGAGGGATTCGAACCCCCGACATCCTGCTCCCAAAGCAGGCGCGCTACCAGACTGCGCTACATCCCGATTTTTCATCACCCTAGACGCTACCGCTTGGTCCGTCTCAAGCGAGGCATATATTACTATTTTTAATTTTAAAGTCAACCATTAAAGTGATTGTTCGTGAAGGCGCTTTGCCTGGGTGCCCTAGCGTGCGAAAATTGCCGCCTTAGAAAGCGTAGCCAACTGCGCTAGCAGCACTAGGTACTGCCTTAAAAGCCATTACGTCAAAAGGCTTCGAGACACCGCCTAGCCCTTTTCCACGTCCACAGGGATTTCTCTACATGACTGCCCAACTAATCGATGGCAAAGCCATCGCTGCTACTGTTCGCCAACAGGTTGCCGAGAAGGTTGCCGCACGTAAAGATGCAGGCGCACGAGCACCGGGCCTAGCCGTAGTTGTGGTAGGAGATGATCCCGCCTCTCACGTTTACGTCAGTAATAAGCACCGCGCCTGCGAACAGGCAGGCATTCTTTCCTTCCAGCATACTCTGCCCACTGCGACCTCTCAGCATGACTTAGAAACGCTGGTTGATCAGCTCAATAGCGACCCGGCCGTAGATGGCATACTGGTTCAACTGCCACTACCCAAGCACTTAGATGCCGGCCCTATTTTAGAGCGCATTCGTCCTGATAAAGATGTTGATGGCTTTCACCCTTACAACATTGGTCGCCTAGCACAGCGTATGCCTGCGCTACGCCCTTGCACCCCTAAAGGCATCATGACCTTATTGGCGCAAAGCGATATCGCGCTACGCGGCTTGGATGCCACCGTGGTCGGCGCTTCTAACATTGTCGGCCGCCCTATGGCGCTTGAACTGATGCTGGCGGGCTGTACCACTACCGTATGCCACCGTTTTACCCAGAACCTTAAAGACCACGTTAGCCGCGCTGATATTGTGGTGGTAGCCGTTGGCAAGCCAGGCATCGTTAAAGGGGAATGGATTAAGCCAGGGGCTGTCGTGATTGATGTAGGTATTAATCGCCAGGACGATGGCACGCTAAAAGGCGACCTTGATTTCGCCGCCGCCGCTGAACGCGCCAGCTTTATCACCCCGGTTCCGGGCGGCGTGGGGCCCATGACCGTCGCAACGCTGCTCGAAAATACGCTTGAAGCCGCTGAACGGCACGATTTGACGCCCCAGGATCACGCCTGATTTATACATTTTCCCCCTTTTATGCAGGAGCATGGCGCAGTGCAACGTATTGGTATTATTGGCGCAATGGCGCAGGAAGTAAGCACCTTGGTAGCTCAGTTAGATAATGCAGAATGCTATGAGCATGCGGGCTTTGTTTTTCATACTGGCACGCGTTACGGCCTTGAGGTCATTGTTTTGCAGTCAGGGATTGGCAAAGTCAACGCGGCAGTGGGCACCGCTATTTTATTGGAGCGCCACCAACCCGACGCCATTATCAATACCGGTTCGGCGGGTGGATTTGCCACCGATTTAAAGATTGGTGACGTGATCATCTCTGATGAAGTACGCCATCATGATGTTGACGCCGTCGTATTTGGCTATGAGATTGGCCAAGTGCCTGGGATGCCCGCCGCCTATCAGGCCGACACGGCGCTACGAGACATTGCCCGTAACGCCATTGCATCATTAGGCGAGGTCCACGTCCGCGAAGGCCTGATCGCCACGGGAGACGCCTTTATGGCCGATCCCGCGCGCGTAGAAGCAACCCGCGCCCAGTTTCCCACCATGCTGGCCGTCGAGATGGAAGGCGCTGCGATTGCTCAGACATGCTATCTCTATGAGTGCCCTTTCGTCGTGATCCGCGCGCTCTCTGACATTCCCGGCAGCGGCGACAACCACCTCTCTTTTGATGAGTTTTTGGAAGTAGCTGCCGACCACTCATCGCGCATGGTCGATCAAATGCTGAAGCAGCTTAGCCAAGGCTAGCTGGGCATCTCACGGCTATGCCTTAATGGCCCATCCAAGCGATTCGCCCGCCAATAGCGGAATAATCGCCTCGCCCTGGGCATAGGAGTAGCTCTCCGGCAGTCGCCATTCGCGTCGTTCTAACGTCATGGTGTCAGCGTTAGGCGTCAGGCCATAAAAGCGCGGCCCGTTAAGGCTGGCAAAGGCTTCCAGTTTGTCCAAGGCATTCATTTCATCGAAAGCAGTAGCGTAAAGCTCAATGGCGGCGGGGGCGGTATAAGCACCCGCACAGCCGCAGCTTGACTCTTTAGCACCCTGAGAGTGAGGCGCGCTATCGGTACCCAAAAAGAACTTGTGGCTACCGCTGGTGGCTGCTTTCAAAAGCGCCTGACGATGCTGCTCACGCTTGAGAATCGGCAAGCAGTAGTAGTGAGGGCGAATACCACCGACCAACATTTTATTGCGATTGAACAGTAAGTGATGGGCGGTAATGGTAGCGGCCACGCTGTCCGGCGCTTGTGCGACAAACTCTGCGGCCTGCTGAGTAGTGATATGTTCAAACACCACTTTCAGCGTTGGGTGGCGCTCCAGTAACGGCTTCATTACGTTTTCAATAAATACCGCTTCGCGATCAAAAATATCAATCTCAGCGGTAGTGACCTCGCCATGCACTAACAGGGGCATGCCTACTTCAACCATCTTGGCAATGGTGGCATCACAATGGGCCAAGTCGGTCACACCTGACTCAGAATTTGTAGTGGCGCCCGCTGGGTAAAGCTTGACCGCTTTGACGATGCCGCTCTGCGCAGCGCGTTCAATCTCTTCGGGGGGCGTGGTATCGGTAAGGTAAAGCACCATTAAGGGCTCAAAAGCACTGCCCGCAGGTAAGGCGTCTAGGATACGCTGACGGTAATCAATCGCCTGAGAGGTTGTGGTGATCGGCGGGGTTAGATTAGGCATAATGATGGCCCGCCCCATCTGTGCGGCGGTATGGCCTACCACCGCCTTTAGCGCTTCACCATCGCGTAAATGAAGATGCCAATCATCGGGGCGGGTCAGTGTTACAGTGTCCACGGCGAGTCCTGTACTGGAGTGATGTCGGAAAAATGATAGCGACAGTATACGCAATTGCGCGATTGGATAAATCCACTCTTCGAGCACCACACATTTGCCCAAGTGTCGTATCATGATGGCACTTTTCTTAATGAACCCGTCTTAACGACTAGGGTTGATAGCTCGCGGTTAACGTTAAGGGCCCGATTGTTTATGCAGAATGTGCGGCGTTATGCGGATGTCATTGCCAGCCTGGAGGGCGTGTTATGGCTAAGCCTGGCTTGGTCAATTTCGCTGTCTGTCCATATGGGCAGCACGGAACCTACCCTCGCCAGTTTGTTAGTGATTGGTGCTCTCGTGGTGTTCTGTTGGGCGCATCGCCCGCTGCGTTATTTACTGGGTCGTTACCATATTCGCAAACGCCGTACCGATATGTGGATACATATTTTAGCCCTGCCACTGCTGCTGGCGATGTTCTTCCACATCATGCTGGAAGCCCTTTTAGGCAGCGCCTGGTTGCCGCCGAAAATGCTGCTATTTAATATCCTGGCCTCTGCTGGCTGGGCCACCTACGTCATGACGTTGTTTATTAAATTTGTTATTCATGGCCTAAAAACCAGGACTAAGTAAGTTCATCATGCCAACGGCTCTACCACTTCCGCTCTCTACACCCAACCGTAATTTAGTGCGGCTCACTATCGTGCGCGGCATCACCTGGACCGGTTTTTTACTGGCAATTATTGTGGGTGTCGAATTGCTCGCCTTCGATTTACCGGTGACGGCTGTGGTGAGTGTGGTGATCGCGATGGGCATACTCAATATCGCCACATGGTGGCGACTGGGGCGACCACGCGCTGTTACACACTTCGAATATTTACTGCATCTATTGGCCGACATCGCCGGGCTCACGCTACTGTTTTACTTTTCGGGCGGCTCGACAAATCCTTTTATTACTTACTACTTGGTGCCCGTCACGATTGCCGCGGCCACCCTGCCCTGGCGCCACGCCTGGATCATTGCCGCCTGCGCTATGGCGGGGTATACCTCTTTAATGTTCTCTTACTACCCAATCCCGCAATTGGGTCATATTAATAGCGACAGCCCCTTGAGCCTGCACATTTTGGGCATGTGGCTTAACTTTGGCCTTTCAGCAGGGCTGGTGACCTTTTTTATCTACAAAATGGCCCACGCATTGCGTAGCCGGGATCAGGCACTTTCCCGCACCCGAGAAGCCGCGTTGCGTAATGAACAGGTATTGGCAGTAGCCACTCAAGCCGCCGGCACAGCGCATGAATTGGGAACGCCGCTCTCTACCATGGCGGTGCTACTCAAAGAAATGCAGGCCGACGCGCTACCTGAGTCTGAACTGCATGAGGACATTACCCTACTGCGTCAGCAGGTGGACGTCTGCAAATCACGGTTGCAAAACTTAGTCTCTAATGCGGATAGGCGCCGAATGGCAGAGCCTGAAGTGCTTGATGCAGAAGTTTGGCTAGCAGGCGTTGTGCAGCGCTGGCTAGTGCTAAGGCCTGATGTGAGCCATCAGTTCGAGGTGGCTGAGAAGCGTAGCAGGCCATGGCTTGCGGTTGATGCCACGCTTGACCAGGCGTTAACGAATCTGTTGAACAACGCCGCCGACGCCAACCCAGAACACATTGCGATTCGTTTAGATTGGCAGGATGAAAGTGTGGTCATTGATATACGCGACCATGGCCCAGGGGTGGCCATGTCGATTGCCGACCAGCTAGGGGAAACGTTTATCTCCACAAAAAGCAAAGGCATGGGTATTGGGTTGTTTTTAACCCATGCCACCATCAATCGCTTTGGAGGTGGGGTAAGCCTGTATAATCACCCAGAAGGGGGGACACTAACGGAAGTTACCCTGCCCCGCTGCGCGGCACCGCATTAAACCCGGCTGCCCCAAGCATTGCCTTTAATAAATTGAGGACAACATGCAAACGCGAGACCAACGCCTGCTGATTGTTGATGACGATGAAATGTTTTGTCATGTGCTAAATCGCGCTTTAACGCGGCGTGGTTACGAAGTCATTGTTGCCCAAGATGCCGATCAGGCCCTGGCAATGGCCGCCCAGTACTTACCCACGATGGCGACCCTTGATCTAAAACTGGAAAATAGTTCAGGCTTAAAGCTGCTTCCCGAGCTACTTGCCATTTCGCCCCAGTGTCGCATTGTGGTGCTGACAGGCTACTCCAGCATTGCAACTGCCGTTGAGGCCATTAAGCTTGGTGCTGTTAATTATCTCTGCAAGCCGGTAGATGCGGACGACGTGCTAACGGCCTTTGAGCGCCAAAGTGGCGACCCTGATATTGAGCTGGCTGATAATCCACCTTCAATTAACCGCATTACCTGGGAGCATATTCAGAAGGTACTCCAGGAACACGACGGCAATATATCGGCCACCGCCCGAGCACTGGGCATGCATCGCCGCACCCTGCAGCGCAAATTACAAAAACGCCCAGTGCGGCGTTAGATTGTTGATTAGTTGCTCGCTGTCCAAGCCCCCACCCTACTAAAACGTTTATGGCGGGGGCCTGAACGTTTAATGCGCCGTCCAGCCAAGGTCTATATTAAAGCTTGATCCGGTCACCGCACCGGCGGCATCGGACGCCAGGTAGGCGACTAATTGCGCCACTTCCTCAGGCTCGATCAGGCGTTTGATCGCCGCCTGTTTGAGCATGACTTTCTCAATTACTTCCTGCTCATCCATCCCGTGCAATTTAGCTTGGTCGGCGATCTGATTATCCACCAGTGGTGTTTTCACATAGGCGGGGCAAACAGCGTTAGCAGTAATCCCTTGCTCCCCTCCTTCCAACGCTGCAGTTTTGGTCAGGCCAATCATTCCGTGCTTGGCGCTGATGTAAGCTGCTTTACCTGGCGAGGCCACTTGGGCATGTATTGAAGCCACGTTAACGATGCGCCCCCAGCCTTTTTCGCGCATGTGCGGCCAGGCCGCTTGCGTGAGCAGAAAGGGAGCGGTCAGCATCAGATCCATAATCTGCCGCCATTTTTCCTCGGGAAATGTCTCGATCGACGCAACATGCTGGATACCGGCGTTATTGACCAATATATCAACCCCGCCAAAACGCTTAACCGCATCGGCTACCGCCGCACGGCAGGCATCTGGGTCGGTCAGGTCAGCTTCAAAAAAGGCAGCGCCAGCCTGTTCAGCAATCGCTTTTCCCGCCGGGTTAAAGTCGACAGCAAGCACTTGATGGCCTAGCTCGCAAAAGTGCTTAACAACCGCAGCACCGATACCACTGCTAGTACCGGTGACCAGCGCTACACGCGGCGTTGAAACGGATGAAGAAGTCATAGGCATTTCCTTGGCATAAGTGGTCAGAAGGTGTCTTCAGTATAGCGGTACGTGGTTAAGCGTCAGGCTAATCGGCAGGTTGCATTAAACGCGCCATCATTTGCTGCGCCAACCTAGCAGCCTCCTGCATATTCTCGAGCTCTTCTAGATTGCGCAAGATTGCGCGCTTATAGAGCCCATATGAACCTGGTAGCCGCTCAAGAGACAGCTGATAGGCACCTGAAGGTAAGGTAAGCTTCAGCGTATTTGCCAAGGCTTTCGTGAGACGGGATTGATCAGGCACCACAACCAGCCAAAGTTCACAGGGTGTAATCAACGCGCCCACCATATTTCCTGCACCATGATGCTGAAAGCATAGCGCATCAAACCCTAAACGCGGGTTCCATCCCTCCTGTTGTTTCATGGAAGGTAAATGCACATCTCGATAGGCCTTCGCCAGTTTAGCAAGAAGGGCGTATTCGTCAGCAGTTAGCATATACATAAACGTGTGAATTTTTTCCAGGTGATAACAGGCATTAATGGGCAATGTAGCGAGCTGCTATTGGCGAAATAAGCGCTGCTAAGCCACAATGGGCGCAGATTTATCGTGCCGCAAAGACTTTTCACTCGGTTACGTTCCACTTTGTAACTTATTCTGCTTATCGTAAAGGAGCGCCACCTATGTTTGTGGTTATTTTTGGTCGGATGTCCTGCCCCTTCTGTGTACGTGCTAAACACCTTGCGGAACACTTGGAAAAAGCTGGGAAAATTGAAGGGTACCGCTATGTCGATATGCCTTCTGAAGGCGTTACTAAGGAAGATATCGCCAAGACCGCTGGCAAACCCATTCACACCGTACCGCAAGTATTTGTTGATCAAACCCATGTCGGTGGCTTTACCGAGTTTGATCAGTTTGTCCGCGACAAACAGCTCCTCGCCGTTTAATAGTAATTGGCGATTGGCACTGCGCTGCCGTTAAAACGCTCGTTAATACCCGTTGAACCCTTACCTGCCTTGCTTGCCTATACTGTGCAGTTACTCATGGCCCACGCGAGGTGTGCCACTTTTGGGCAAGGAGTTCACCATGCAGCGTCAGGAGTTTGTTCAGCAGCTGTGGCTAGACTACGTACATACGCACCCCGATATTGGGGCATTAAGGCTGTGGCCACTCTCGGCCGCAGCCGAATATTTAACGTTAGTCACACTCAACTACGGTCCTTTTTCGGCTACCGCGCTTAGCAGCAATTTAGCCCATATGGGCTACCGCGCTATTAGTCACTACGCCATGGCGGACAAAGGCCTACTCGTGCACTTACTAGCCCCCAGCGATGGCTGTAGCTGGCTGGTGCTTGCCGAATTGCAAATAGGCACCCTTTCTAAAGCGCCGCGAGAAGCGATTGAAGGACTGGTGCGTCAATCGCATCCCCAGGATTGCAAAGGGCATAATTTACTCTGTCGCGGTAGACCCTGGCCAATGCCCTCTTGGGCGCTTTATCAGCAGTTGCAGCAGGCCCACCCACTTGCCGCATGGCTTGCAGTGATGGGACCCCGCTTGCACCACGCGGGCTTTGATTGTGGTCAGCTTGGCGAACCGTTAGCCGTTTTGGATCAACGTATCAAAGAGGTAGGTATGCTGAGCCTTCAAGAGCAGCAGAACGGTGTTTTTACGGTATCATCACTGCTCGACCATCGTTTTTACCCAACGACACCGCAGAAAGCAGTATTCGCCGATGGCGATGAGCATCGCCTCTGCTTAGGAGGGCTGGCGCTTGTCCAAAAACATGTAGAGCATAGTCATGAGCGCCTAGCCGACGTACTTCTGCCCCATCACACACGCTGTGAAATGGCGTGAGACGCTAACTCTTTTCAGTTAGAGTCTCACTATTCCACTCTCTCTAATGCTATTCGGCTTAAGGTTGACGTGGTGCCTTATTAAGCGTCAAAGGTCATTTCAGGCACGTGGTCTGGCACGATTAGCTTGCCCGCTGTTTTTTCAACAATTTCTTCAACGCTAACGCCGGGCGCACGCTCTTTGAGGATAAATGCACCGTCTTTGATTTCCAGATAAGCGAGATCGGTCAAAACGCGGTTAATACAACCAGCCCCCGTCAGCGGCAGCTCGCATTTTTCCAGCAGTTTGGATTCCCCATGCTTGGAGGCATGCGTCATGGTGCAAATAATATTGTCAGCGCCAGCCACCAGGTCCATGGCGCCGCCCATGCCTTTGATAAGCTTGCCGGGGATCATCCACGAGGCGATATTGCCTTGTTGATCAACCTCAAAGGCGCCCAGTACGGTCAAATCCACATGCCCACCACGAATCATGGCAAAGGACTCAGCTGAAGAGAAAATCGCCGCTCCCGGGCGCGCCGTCACGGTCTCTTTACCCGCATTGATCATATCCGCATCAAGCTCTTCTTCGGTGGGGTAACGGCCCATCCCCAGCAGTCCGTTTTCGGATTGCAGCATGACATCAATGCCGTCTGGAATGTAATTCGCAACCAGGGTGGGAATACCAATGCCCAAATTGACGTAAAAGCCATCTTGAAGTTCGCGAGCGACACGCTGTGCCATCTGTTCTCGTGTTAAAGCCATGGTGACTACCTCTTGTTGAATCATTAAATGGGAAGCGAGTGAGACACTTGAAATTTAAGTCTTTGAAAAAGCGGTGACTTAACTACGCACCGTGCGTTTTTCAATGCGCTTTTCAAACGTGCCTTGAATAATCCGATCCACATAAATGCCTGGCGTATGGATCTGGCTAGGCTCAAGCTCACCCGGCTCCACAATTTCTTCAACTTCTACCACGGTGATTTTCCCCGCGGTGGCGGCCATGGGGTTAAAATTTTGTGCTGTATGGCGATACATTACATTGCCATAGCGATCCGCTTTCCAGCCTTTCACAATAGCAAAGTCACCAATAATGGCTTCTTCTAAAATATAGTGCCGGTCATTGAAGACACGTACTTCCTTGCCTTCGCCAATTGGCGTGCCGTAGCCGGTGGCAGTGTAAAAAGCAGGGATACCCGCGCCACCTGCGCGCATTTTTTCCGCCAACGTGCCTTGAGGCGTCAACACCACCTCAATTTCATCGTTCAGCATTTGCTTCTCAAATAACGCGTTTTCACCGACGTAAGAGGCCAGAATTTTACTGATTTGACGATCTTCAAGCAGTATCCCCAAGCCAAAACCATCCACACCACAGTTATTTGAAACCACGGTGAGGTCTTTAACGCCGCGCCGCTTGATTTCAGCGATCAGGTTTTCGGGAATGCCACATAGGCCAAAGCCGCCAGCAATGACGGTCATACCGCTCTCGATGCCTTCCATCGCTTCTTCGTAGGAAGATACTCGCTTATCGAATCCTGCCATTGTTGTGCCTCACGTTGTTGTCATTAAATATGAGTGGTCATTGATAAGAGCTGTCAATAATACATAGACCGCCCCTTACGATAGTGCCAGTGTTGTGCCAGATGATATATTTGTTAAGTTTGTTTTTCTTATCAATTTATTGGTAAAACTTATAAAAGGCACTTTATGACTGTCAAACAGCTGCGCGCCTTTCTCGCGGTCGCCCAAACGCTCAGCTTTACCCAAGCCTGTGAGCGGTTGCATTTATCCCAGCCAGCGCTCAGCTTGGCGATCAAGGGGTTAGAAGAGTCGTTGGGGGGCAAATTGTTAATCCGGAGCACCCGGAGCGTTAGGCTAACTCCAGAAGGCGAGTCGCTGCTACCGCTGGCCAAACACTTGCTGGCCCAATGGGATAATACCGAAGAGCGGTTGCGCCAGCGCTTCACGCTTCAGCTGGGTAGGTTAAGCGTCGCCGCCATGCCTGCTTTCGCCTGTAATTTATTACCCGCAGCGTTAGTTAAGTTTCGCCAGCAATATCCCAAAATCAATATCACAGTCCACGACGTGATCAATGAAGAAGTCACTGAAATGGTGCGTTCTCGACAGGTGGAAATGGGTATCGCTTTTTCACCGGAAGGCGCGGGCAGCCTACTGTTTACACCCCTGTTTGAAGATCATTTTGTCGCTGTGGTACCGCCGACTTCCTCGCTAAATCAAGCCTCACAGCTCGCTTGGTCGACCCTTCTCAATCACGACTTTATCACGCTGCAGCGCCCTTCTATGGTGCGCCGCTTACTGGAACAGGAGCTTCGGAAACAACACATGGAACTGCCGGTGGCGTTTGAAAGCCACCAGCTCTCCACCGTCGGAAGAATGGTTGCTGACGGATTAGGGGTGAGCGCGGTGCCTTCTATGTGTATTCGACAAATGCATGAACTGGGCGCCCGGTGCATACCGCTAACAGCGCCAGCCATCTCTTGCCGAGTGGGTATTTTGACGCATCAAGAGCTTTCCGTTGCCGCCCATGCGCTTCGCACTGTACTGCTTGAGACGGTCCAAGCACCGTCTCTCTCTGGTGACTAACCCCCTACTATGTTGTTGAGACAGTTGATGAGACGAACTGGGTTTCTGCTGGGCAGCGTGGCTAGGATCATTTAGCATTCAGTATTACGCTATTCGTCTGACGGTAAGGAAACGTGGTATGCCTATTTTAAAAGGGCTTGTCAGCGCTCTGCTGCTAACCCTCAACACGCTATTCTGGGGCGTACCTCTGATTCTGTTGACGCTACTCAAACTCATTGTTCCCGGGCAGCGACTGAAACAGAAGGTGCTGCTGGGTTTAAATGCCGTGGCACTCAACTGGATTGGCTTTAATCTGTGGTGGATGCGGCGCTGGCTTAAGCCTGACGTATCGATCACGGTTCCCGAGCAGTTGAGCCCCCATCAATGGTGGCTGGTGATATCCAATCACCGCAGTTGGACGGATATCTTTATGCTATTCATGGCGTTACACCGCCGGATACCGATGCCGCGGTTTTTCCTCAAACGTCAATTAATCTGGATACCCATCGTGGGCTTGGCTTTTTGGGCACTCGAATTTCCCTTCATGCGCCGCTTTAGCCGTGAACAAATAGCTAAAAACCCCAAACTTGCCACCATTGACCGTACATCTACCGAGCGTATGTGCCAACAGGCACGTAATGCCCCGATTGCGATTTTTAATTTTGTCGAAGGCACGCGTTTTAGCGTCGCCAAGCGCGATGCCCAGCAAAGCCCTTATCGTCACTTGTTGCGCCCCAAAGCAGGTGGCGTTGCCCAGGTACTTAGCCTGCTAGGCAGTCAATTAGATGGTATTCTGGACGTAACGATTAGCTATACCAACCCGTCCCCCACTTTTTGGGGTTTTTTGTGCGGTAATGAAGCGCCCATTACGCTGCACGCACGGCAACTAGATATTCCTCAGTGGATGTACGCACCTAATAACCACGACGAAAAGCAGCATAAGGAACGTTTCCACACATGGATCAATTCACTCTGGCGGGAAAAAGATGGCCTGTTGGACGGCAAAACCGATCACGACTGATTGGCTGGTTAAGCACCTGCCTATTAGCCGGAATGCTTGTTGGCTGTGCCAATGCGCCTCAATCGTCATCTCAGCGTGCGGCGGCCCCTAATGCTACTCAGATTAGTGGCAATTGGGTGCAGGTACAGCGCGGTGACACACTCGGGCAAATGGCGGCCCGCGCTAATGTGCCGCTAGAACGATTACAACGATTTAACCCAGGCGTGAATGCACGACGGCTAGAGGTAGGCCAACGGTTATTGATCCCCACTCAGCAAGAACGCGCGCCCTCCGGGGGTCCTTATCGTTACCAAATTCGCCCCGGCGATACGTTTACGAGTGTCGCCCGCCATTTTGGTACCACCAGCGGCCGTATTCAGAGCGCCAACCCTAGCGCCACGCCCACTAACTTACGAGTAGGCCAAGTCGTTAGCGTTCCGCTTGGCGGCTCTGCGCCTCGAACCGCTGCTAGCAGTAGTGGCTCATCTAGCCCTAACCGACCCGCTGCCGCGCCCAGTAGTGCACCCAATCAGGCGCTGCCCGCTTCAGCTAGACGCTGGCCCTGGCCATTGGATGATTATCGTGTGGTTCGCCGCTTTGGCCCAGATAGTCGTGGCACTCTCCAGCCAATGCTGCTGGCAACACAAGCGGGCGCCCAGGCAAAATCCGTCGCCGCCGGTGAAGTACGTTTTGCTGATGGTATGCGCCAGCTCGGCGAAGTAGTGATTGTGCACCATGCCGACAATCTTCAAACCGTATACGCCCTTTGTGACCGCATATTGGTCGAGGTGGGTAAGCAGGTGAGCGCGGGTGATGCGCTTTGCGAAGTAGGCCAAAGTGATGCAACCCAGCGCTACGATCTCCTCTTTGATCTGCGCCAGGGTGGTAAACCCATCGATCCTAGGCAGGTGCTGCGCTAAAGCTCTTCGTAAAGCACTGGTTAAAAACCAAGCGGCCCCTGCTTAAACAGGGGCCGTGGGGTTTAGTCTAGTGTCTGCCGTTTTGTTAGCCGCGATAGTAGCCAGGTTTTACAAACGGCATAGGGGTAACCACCATGGGTAACTGCTTACCACGCACTACCGCGTACACAGTGCTTTGCGGTGCCTCCAGCTCACGGGTCACATAGCCCATCGCCACCGGTTTACCGATGCTCGGTCCAAAGCTGCCCGATGTCACCACCCCAATCTCATTGCCCGCTTCGTCTACCAGTGTCGCCCCCTCTCTTACAGGCGCACGACCGTCGGCTAACAGTCCAACGCGCTTGCGGGTATGATCTTTGGCGTCAACTTGATGCAGGATAACGTCAGCGCCTGGAAAACCGCCTGCACGTTCGCCGCCATGGCGACGCGGTTTACCAATCGCCCAAATAAGCCCGGCTTCAACAGGCGTCGTTTGCATATCCATATCGTGCCCGTAGAGGCATAACCCTGCTTCCAGACGCAATGAATCCCGTGCGCCCAAGCCAATAGCCTCTACTTCAGGCTCTGCCAGCAACCGCTCGGCGAAGGCTTCGCAGGCATCAGCCGCGACTGAAATTTCAAAGCCATCTTCACCGGTATAGCCACTGCGGCTCACCCACACTTCCTGCCCCGCAATAGTGAAGCGGCCATGCTGCATAAACACTAGCTCGCACGCTTCAGGGCACAACCGCTGCATCACATCTCGCGCCTGGGGCCCTTGGAGCGCCAGCAAGCCACGGTCTAATGTTTCAATCTCATGGGTGGAAGCTAAATTTAAACGCAAATGCGCTAAATCCTGATCTTTGCATGCAGCGTTCACTACGAGATAAAAATGATCGCCTGCGTTGACCACCATCAGGTCATCAATAATACCGCCTTCAGTGCTGGTGAATAGCCCATACCGTTGAGCGCCTTTTGCAAGCCCCACTAAATCAGCGGGTATCAAGGTTTCCAGCGCTTCAGCAGCATTATTGCCGGAGACACTAATCTGGCCCATGTGTGAGACGTCAAACAGGCCGCACTTCTGGCGAGTGTGTTCATGCTCCTTTTTGACCCCCAGCGGGTACTGCACAGGCATTTCGTAGCCAGCAAAAGGCACCATTTTGGCACCCAACTTGAGGTGCAGCGCGTGCAGCGGCGTTTGCTTTAATTCAGACATGGGGGATTCCTCACTTAGAAATTCTTCACTCTCAAAAGAGAACGGGAAGCCACCTGTGTGCCTTCCCGACTCCATTTAGCTATACATCAAACATATACTTGCAGCTCACCTAACAAGCTGAAGGTTTTATTGATCGTGCTCCAGCTCTTCACCCGGCAGCACATCTTTGCCATCGAAATAGTCCTTGGTTAGCTTAAAGACTACCGGCGAAAGCAGTGCCAAGGCAATTAGGTTGGGAATGGCCATCATGGCATTGAAGGTATCCGCCATTAACCAGATAAAGCCCAACTGAGCGATGGCGCCTAGCGGGATCGCCAGCACGAACAGCACGCGATAGATCATGATAGAACGCGTGCCAAACAGGAACTGGCAGCACTTCTCACCATAAAATGACCAGCCAAGAATGGTGGTAAAGGCAAAGATTGCCAAGGCGACCGCGACAATTTGATTGCCGAATCCTGGCAGTGCGGCGTCAAAAGAGAGCGCGGTCAGCGATGCGCCGGCTTCTCCGTCGATCCATACGGTAGAAGTCAAAATCACCAGCGCGGTAATCGTGCAGACAATAATGGTATCGATAAAGGTACCCAGCATCGCGATTAAGCCCTGGCGAACCGGATTTTTGGTTTTTGCCGCTGCGTGGGCAATCGGCGCACTACCTAAACCCGCTTCGTTAGAGAAAATGCCGCGCGCCACACCAAAGCGAATCGCCGCCATAACCGCTGCACCGGCAAAACCACCGGCCGCCGCCATCGGGTTAAAGGCGTAGTAAAAGATTAAGCCAAAAGCTTCGCCAATCTGTCCGGCGTTAATGATCAATACCAGCAGACCTGCCACCACATAGGCAATGCCCATGATGGGGACCAGTTTACCCGCCACCTTAGCGATACGCTTGATACCACCTAGAATTACCGCTCCTGCCAGCACCATAATGATCACACCCGTGATCCAGTGCGGCACGCCAAAAGTGGCATCCATGGCATCGGCTACCGAGTTCGACTGTACGGTATTACCAATACCGAAAGCAGCCACGGCGCCAAAGAAAGCAAAGACACCGCCCAACCAGAGCCATTTTTTGCCCAAGCCGTTTTTGATATAAAACATCGGCCCACCGACGTGGAAGCCAGTGCTATCGGTTTCACGGTAACGGACAGCCAATACCGCTTCGGCAAATTTCGTCGCCATCCCTACTAGCGCGGTAATCCACATCCAAAAAACCGCGCCAGGGCCACCTAGCGCAATCGCTGTGGCGACACCGGCAATGTTACCGGTACCGATGGTCGCCGACAGCGCTGTCATCAACGCATCAAAGGGAGATATTTCCCCCTCATCACCCTCTTTACTCACCGCTTTATCAGCGCTTGGTTTTGGCTCACGTCCTGCCCACATTAGCTTGAAACCCATACCGAGCTTTCTAATCGGCATCAGTTTCAAACCAATCTGCAGGTAGATACCTACACCCAGGAGCAAGATCAACATGATGGGTCCCCACACCACGCCGTTGATTGCCCCCAAGAGGCTAGTTAATGTTTCCATTTGCTTCTCCTCACCCTGTTAGTTTTTTGCATTTGTTAACCCAGAATCTTCATGTTTTACACTATGTAGCTAGTGGTCTTCTATGGTGATGTCGCTTGCGCATAGAGGATGCCGCTTTTTTCATAACCAAACACAAAGGAATAACGGAATCAAAATACCTCGCTCTACTACGTTTAGAAGGGAGTAGATAAGAAATTTGTTTCCGATTGGAAACACGTTAACATGCATCTTTATTCGCTCGCTTTCCGCTAGCCGACAGTCGCCAAGGCGAGCGACAACCGCTAGTATGCCCGGGTCCAGAAAACTGTTTCATATAGGAAAACATCATGAGCAACCTTCCTGCCAATCTTCGTTACGCTGAAAGCCACGAGTGGGTACTTGACCACAAAGATGGCACCGTTACCGTCGGTATTACCGATCACGCCCAACAAGCACTGGGTGATGTCGTCTTTGTGGAACTGCCGGAAGTGGGCGCGGCGCTGACAAAAGGCCAAGAGTTTGGTGTGATTGAATCGGTTAAAGCCGCTTCTGATCTTTACTCCCCCGTTGCGGGCGAAGTGATTGAAGTGAATGAAGCCCTTGAAGACGCTCCAGAAACAGTCAATGACGCGCCTTATGAAGGCGGCTGGATTATGAAAGTTCGCTTAGACAGCGATGCCATTGATGGCCTGTTAGACGCCGATGCCTACCAGGCAACGCTCAGCGCTGACGAATAAAGCATACTCAGGCGCTTGCCTTTTCTGGCAGGCGCTTCGCTTATTATCCTGCAGGGCTCTCTCTTAACGTTCGGAATCTTCTTCATGTCTCTTGAAACACGCCGCCTGGCCGAGCTGGCCGACCACGATGCTTTTATCAAACGTCATAATGGTCCAAGTAGTGATGACGTTACCACGATGTTAAAAGCGCTCAATATGCAGCACATGGAAGATCTGATCAAGCAGACCGTGCCGAGCGATATCCGCCTTGGGCGCGAACTGTCGCTAGACGATCCGCGCAGTGAATCCGAAGCGTTAGAGTACTTAGCTCAGCTGGCGCGGCAAAATCGCGTGGCTAAAAGCTATATTGGCCAGGGCTATTACGGCACGCACATGCCAGCGGTCATTCAGCGCAATGTGCTGGAAAATCCCGGTTGGTACACGGCTTATACGCCTTACCAACCGGAAATCTCTCAAGGCCGCCTGGAAGGCCTACTGAACTTCCAACAAGTAGTAATGGATTTAACCGGCATGGAGCTTGCGAATGCTTCACTGCTTGACGAAGCCACCGCTGCCGCCGAAGCCATGGCGCTGTGTAAGCGCGGCAACAAGAAAAGCAAATCCAACGCATTCTTCGTCGCCGACGATGTATTCCCACAAACGCTGGACGTGGTGAAAACCCGCGCAGAGTTCTTTGGTTTCGAATTGATTATTGGCCCAGCTGAAGAACTGGCAGCCCACGATGTGTTTGGGGCCCTGGTACAGTACCCGTCTGCCAGCGGTGAAGTTCGTGACCTGGCACCGCTGTTGAGCGCGGCCGCCGATCGCAACATCATGACCTGCGTGGCGACCGACCTTTTGAGTTTGGTGCTGCTGAAAGAGCCCGGCAAGTTTGGCGCCGACATTGTGGTGGGCAACTCCCAGCGTTTTGGCGTACCCATGGGTTTTGGTGGGCCTCATGCAGCGTTCTTTGCCACGTCAGATAAGCTCAAGCGCTCAATCCCAGGGCGGATTATCGGCGTCTCCAAAGATAGCCGCGGCAATACCGCCCTGCGCATGGCGATGCAAACTCGCGAGCAGCATATTCGCCGTGAGAAAGCGACCTCGAATATCTGTACCGCCCAGGCGTTGCTGGCCAATATTGCCGGTTTTTATGCGACCTATCACGGCGCTGAGGGGCTGCGCAAAATTGCGGGCCGTGTTCACCGTTTGACTACCCTACTGGCTGAAGGCCTTAAGCAGGCAGGCGTCACGCTCGCTCATGACAGCTGGTTTGATACGCTATGTTTGACGGGCGTAGATGCAGGCAAGATTCATGGCCGCGCCATGACCCATGATATTAACCTGCACTATTTCGCCAATGGCAATGTGGGCATCAGCCTGGATGAAACCACCACCGCTCACGACGTAGCCGCCTTGTTTGATGTGCTGTTGGGCGATGAGCACGGCCTTGCCGTTACAGTATTGGACGAGCAGGTGGTGGCGAACGGCGCCACAGGTATTCCCGCTACCTGCCAGCGCGAAAGCGACTTTTTAAGCCACCCGACCTTTAGCCGTTACCGCAGCGAAACTGAAATGCTGCGCTACTTGAAGCGACTGGAGAATAAGGATCTGTCGCTTGCTCACGCGATGATCCCGCTCGGCTCCTGCACCATGAAGCTAAACGCCACCAGCGAAATGATCCCTGTTTCCTGGCCCTCGTTTGCGCATCTTCACCCGTTCGCACCTCGCGACCAGGTGGCGGGTTACCATCAGATGATCGATGAGCTCTCGGCATTTTTGGTCGAAGTCACCGGTTATGATCATCTCTCCATGCAGCCTAATTCCGGCGCACAGGGAGAATATGCAGGCTTAGTGGCGATTCGCCGTTACCAAGCGGCCCAGGGCGAAGGTCATCGTGATGTCTGCTTGATTCCTAGCTCCGCTCACGGCACCAATCCTGCCTCCGCAGCGATGGTGCAGATGAAAGTGGTCGTGGTTGAATGCGATCAAAATGGCAATATTGATATGGCAGATTTACGCGCGAAAGCCGAGCAGCATCGCAATCAGCTGTCTGCCATTATGCTCACCTACCCGTCGACCCACGGCGTGTTTGAAACCAGCGTGCGCGAAGCGTGCAAAGTAGTGCATGACAATGGCGGCCAGGTCTATATTGATGGTGCCAATATGAACGCTCAGGTGGGCTTGACGCGTCCCGGCGATTTCGGCGGCGATGTGTCCCACCTCAATCTGCATAAAACATTCTGTATTCCCCACGGCGGCGGCGGCCCAGGCATGGGCCCTATCGGCGTTAAAGCGCACCTAGCGCCCTATGTGTCCAATCACGTGGTAACGCCGATCAACGGCGTCAATAGCGATAGCGGTGCGGTATCTGCAGCCGCGTTTGGCAGCGCCTCGATCTTACCGATCTCTTGGGCCTATATTAAAATGATGGGCGCGCGGGGCCTGCGTGAAGCCACCGAGCTTGCCATCCTAAACGCCAATTACATTGCCAAGCGACTGGAAGCGTCATTCCCTATTCTCTATCGTGGCCAGAACGGCACCGTCGCCCACGAATGCATCATCGATATTCGTCCGCTCAAAGCGGCCTCCGGGATTAGCGAAGAGGATATTGCCAAGCGCTTAATGGATTACGGCTTCCACGCACCGACCATGTCATTCCCGGTGCCAGGGACGCTAATGATCGAGCCGACCGAGTCGGAGTCACTGTATGAAATTGATCGCTTCTGCGATGCGATGATCGCCATTCGTGACGAGATCGCCCGGGTGGAGAACGGTGAATGGCCGCTGGATAACAATCCTCTGGTCAATGCGCCGCACACTCAGGCGGATCTGATGGATAGTGACTGGGAACGGCCTTATAACCGTCAGCTGGCAGCCTTCCCAACCGCTGCTGTGCAAGCCGCTAAATACTGGCCCGCCGTTAACCGCGTTGATAACGTGTTTGGCGACCGTCAGTTGATCTGCTCTTGCCCCAGCATTGACGAGTATCGCGACTAAACGCCACTCAAACGCCCCTGCTGCCTTAACTGTTCGATGGCGGCATCAGGGGCGTTTTTTCTTGCACACGCTGGGCGTGAAAACCGTTTAACAGCTTTTCGTAGCGTTTCGGCAATACCGAGTCGCGACGACGAAGTAGGTAAAGCACTTCACTGACCGCATTGGGCAGATTGAGTGCTTTGACTTGGCGCTGCCAAGGAGACGTTTCCAGCACCAATCTCGATACCACGGTAAAGCCAAGCCCCCTGGCGACCGCATCCAGCACCATGCTGACTTCATTGGTAAAGCCCTGATGGCGGAAATGCGTCATTGACCGAAACTCATCCGGGTAATTAGCCCGCAATAGCGCGTTAGCGTGGTTGATGCCGTCGTAATAATTGAGAAAGCCGATGCCCATTAGATCTGACAGTGTACTGCCAGCAAAATCAGCGGGCACCACTAAACAGAGAGGCTCCTGATGCCAAATAGAGCAATGAAGCTCAGGATGGTTCATCGCCTCCGTGACGATGCCAATATCATAGCGACCATCTAACAGATCATTCACAATTTCATGGTTAAAAGCGAAACTATAGTTGACCGTTAAATTGGGGTGCATTTGCTGCTGGCCCAAAATATACGGATAAAACATCAGACCCACGCTTCCAGGTGACGCAATACGGCAATCGCCACTATCTAGTGAGTCGTCATCTAAGCCATGACGAAACTGTTCATGCTCAGCAAACAGCTTCAACGCATAATCATAAGCTCGCCGCCCCGTTTCCGTTAGCGTAAAACTACGCCCCTTGCGCTCAAGCAGCTCTTTATTTAAGTAGCTTTCTAGCTTGCGAACATGCTGGCTTACGCCGGGCTGCGTCATTTCCAAGCGATGAGCGGTACGGGTAAAACTGCCTGTTTCCACTAACGTAATAAACGTACGAAAATATTGGGCATTAAACATAGTAAAGAACCATTGTCTTTAGCAGCCATCCTTTTAAACAGGGTTCATAGTAGCACAGCGGCCTGGGTAGCCGTTGCGCCGCTGTACCGGCTGCCTGGGCATGGTAAACTGCCAATAGCACTCAAACGACTAGGGACAGCCCCACTAATGACCGCAACTGCTCAACCCCGCGCCACCCTCTCCAGCATCATTTCCCCAGAAGGAAGCCTGGAAGTACTTTCTCAGCATGAAGTTAATCGCCTACATAAAACCTCTCAAAGTGGCCTTCATGATTTACTTCGGCGTTGCGCACTGGCGGTTTTAAATTGTGGTAACCCAAGTGACGACAGTCTGGCGATTTTAGAAGCCTATAAAGATTTTGATATTGAAGTATTGCAACAAGATCGCGGCATTCGCTTAAAGCTGACTAACGCGCCAGCGGAAGCGTTCGTGGATGGCCGTATGATCCGCGGCATCCGCGAACATCTCTCCTCGATCATTCGCGATATCGTTTACGTCTATAACGAAATTCAACATCACAACCGCTTTGACCTTAGCACTGGCGAAGGCACTACCAATGCGGTCTTCCATATTCTGCGCAAAGCGGGCACGTTGAAACCTGGCCGCGACCCTAGCCTGGTGGTCTGCTGGGGCGGCCACTCAATTTCTCGTGAAGAGTACGAGTACACCAAAGACGTCGGCTACCACTTAGGTCTGCGTGATTTAGATATTTGTACTGGCTGTGGGCCAGGGGCTATGAAAGGCCCCATGAAAGGCGCAAACGTCGCCCATGCAAAACAACGTCGTAAAGAGGGCCGCTATTTAGGCATTTCAGAACCAGGCATTATCGCCGCCGAAGCGCCCAATCCCATCGTTAACGAACTAGTGGTAATGCCGGACATTGAGAAACGCCTGGAAGCATTTGTGCGCCTCGGCCACGGCATTATCGTCTTCCCAGGCGGTGTTGGCACAGCGGAAGAGATTCTCTATTTATTGGGTATTTTGCTGCACCCAAGTAACAAAGATATCCCCTTCCCATTAATTTTCACTGGCCCTGCCGATTCTGCCGCCTACTTTCAGAAAATCGATGAATTCCTGGTCTATACGCTCGGTGAAGAAATCCGTCGCTACTACACAATTATCACCGGCGACCCGGTGGCGGTGGCGCGCACCATGCGCCATGGCATCGACGAAATTGCTGAATTCCGGCGTACGCACCAGGATGCGTTTTACTACAACTGGCGGTTAACCATTGCGCGCGATTTTCAGGCTACGTTTAAACCGACCCATGAAGCGATGCGAGCGCTAGCGCTTCACCGCTTACAACCGACTCATGAGCTAGCCGCCAACCTCCGCCGGGCGTTCTCCGGGATTGTAGCGGGCAATGTTAAAGAAGACGGTATTCGCGCCATTGAAGCCCATGGCCCCTTTGTGCTGACAGCTGAACCTGAACTAATGCAGCGCTTGGATGAGCTGTTGACCTCATTTGTGGCACAGGGTCGCATGAAGCTAGATGGCCAGCCGTATACGCCCTGCTACGTTCTTAAATAGCAGTCATCAATTGAAAGAAACCGGGATGCCGCTATGTTGATTGCGTTAATGACGCTATTAGCCGCTGGTATCGTCAAAGGCGCTATTGGATCTGGTGTACCGGTCATCGTCGTGCCCGTGCTCACTATGCTCTACAATGTGCAGCTCGCGATTGCGGTACTGGTTGCACCCAACCTGATAAGTAATGCCTTACAGGTGTGGCAATACCGTCGACACTTACTGCCATTACGGTTTTTGGCACTCTTTTCACTAGCAGGTGGTCTGGGCATTGTGCTTGGAACGTGGGGGCTGGTGGTACTTTCAGCAGAGCTACTATCCCTGGGGGTGGCGAGCGCGATTGTGCTCTATTTGGCTATTAAGGTGGCAAGACGCCGTATGGCTCTGCCGTTTAATGTCGCTGAGCGAATGGTGATCCCCGCTGGGTTACTGGCGGGAGTATTGCAAGGCGCCGCAGGAATGTCGGCCCCCGCCTCAGTGACATTTCTAAATGCCATGCAACTGGAACGTCGTGTCTTTATCGGCTCCATTTCAGTCTTTTTTGTTGCCATTACCAGCGTGCAAATTCCAGCGCTTTTAAGCGCGGGCATTTTAACCCTAGAGCGTTCTCTTTACAGCGTTGTTGCTTTGATCATTATTGTGGTCGCCATGCCGCTTGGCGCGCATTTGGGCAAGCGACTACCCCATCGCTGGTTTGATAATCTGATTATGCTGCTACTGGCGGGTATCGCTTGCAAAATTTTTATCGATGCCTGGTTGGCCAGCTAAGGAATCGCCGCGCCCTTTTCGCCCTAATTAAGCAATATCGGGAACCATTGCAGAAAAAAAGAGCCAGAATAGCTACACTTAGAGGCCTTGCCTCACGACGAACCATTGAAAGGAACTCACCATGTCGATGATTAATCAGTTACAAGACGTAAAAACAAAGGATTTTGCCAAACACTGCTATGAAAGCAGTAGCGTTGATAAATTACGCGATGCCGCCGAAGGCAGCCCCGACCAAGCAGAAATGGAACATTGGGGGCTAACGGAAGGACAGTGGGAAGAAGCCATAGTGGCTGCGCTGGCAGATCATGAAGCCAAAGAGTAAATAACTTCAAATAGCGGGTAACCGCTAAAATATATGCGCCCTAACATTCAAACGTTAGGGCGTTTTATAGTACAGCCTCCCTTATGTATTCCATACGATGCTTATTCCACGTTCGATAACGCCACACCGCCATACTCCTCCCGAAGACGCTCTAGCTTGGTAACTTCGCTTTCGCTCAGCGCTGGGGAGTCCCATAATGGCTGCTTTTCAGCTCCTCGCAGGCCTTCCAAGCTAACTGTCAGTTCTGCATTACTAGGTATCTGAGGTTCTCCCCAGGGGCCAAAACGATTAGGCGCAAGACTCCAGGCCAGCGTCTCTCCCGGCTCAATTCCCCCTGGCACAACGTAGTAGAATTGCTCATCGATCCAAGGCTGTGAGCGGTCAGGACTGGTAACGATACCTCTTAAAGACAGCTCGGTAATGACCTTATCAGTGGCATTCGTTACTTCAAGATCAATCACCGGCTCAGGAGCACCATAAGGGCTCTCACTCATATAATAGCGAGCATTATCAATACTGAAACGCGCTAACTGCTGCTGGTCGCTGTTCGCCTTAGCTTGTTTCTCTTCCAATCGTGTTAGCGTGCGCATAGCTTGCTCACGCTCTCGTGACCGGCGCTCGCGAAGTATTTGATCGGCGCGCTGAATAACCTGATCGCCAGTCAATCCATGCATTTGCATATTGGCTGACTCAGCGATCTCCGCCGCGTTCATACGGTTAGGATTAAGAATGTCAATGCTGTTAAATGTCGATGCCGTCGAAATAATGATGAGCCCTTGATCAAAATCGTCGCGCTTATAAGTAGGCAGCGAGTTGCGCACTTTTTCGACCGAGACGACTGACGCTGGCATGGAGCTTGTGTCAATTTTAGGGTCTGAACAACCCGCTATCATGAGTACTGATAGTGCTATTGCAGACAGCCTTAGAAGGCTACACATACACTCACCTCAACGCAGACAATGGTAAAAATTGCTGAGGAGCTTAACGGAAAGTACTATTTATCACTACCCTTTGGTGCTAGCAGGATGAATTTGCCATCACCATAGTGGCACGCCGTCATCGTATTCTCTTTACTAGTAGTTACGTTGCAGAACAAACAAAATCAAAGTGAGATGCTGGCTTGCCTAAGAGGGTGTAACCTGAATTCATAGCGATGCACAACCGCCTTCTCTTTTTACTCTTATTGCCACCCTAACAACCTTATAAAAGGGAGTAAGAAAATGCTAAAAATTGGCTTTATAGGACTTGGCTTGATGGGCCAGGGTATGGCCACCAACCTTATTAAGCATAATTTTCCTTTGACTATCATGGCGCATCGAAATCGTGCACCAATCGAAGCACTATGTCAGTTGGGAGCAAACGAGGTAGGAACACCTGCTGAAGTTGCATCACGCAGTGATTTAGTTTTTATCTGTGTCAGTACCAGTGAGCAAATGGAAAACATTACTCTGGGCACTGAGGGTCTTCTTGCTGGCGCGAAGCCTGGTTTGATTATCGTCGATTGCTCGACATCGCTACCTCAATCGACACAACGATTATCCGCGAGTATCGAAGCCGCAGGATGCCACCTGTTGGACGCCCCATTAGCAAGAACACCAAAGGAGGCCCGCGAAGGACGGCTCAATGTCATGGTGGGTGGGAGCAAAAAAGTAGTCGACCAGGCCCGGCCAGCCATAGAATCATTCGCTGAAAATATATTTCATGTTGGTGAGCTAGGTTCCGCCCACAAACTCAAACTGATCAACAACTATCTATCGCTTGGCGCTGCTGCCCTGGCGGCAGAAGCCGCGGCCATGGCGGCTAACTTGGATGTTGATCAACACAAGCTATATGAAGTGTGTTCACAAGGGGGCGCCAATAGTGCCATGTTCAACGCCGTGATGCCGTGGGTTCTGGAAGCAGATGAAACACGCTTGCGCTTTAGCCTGGGTAACGCCGGTAAGGACATGGGTTATTTAAGCGAAACGATAGCAGCCTCTGGTTTTGATAGTATGATGCTGCCCGCCTTGCGCGAGGTGTTAAAGCAAGCTGAACAGGCGTTGGGCAACGATCAATATGTGCCCCGGCTTTACGACGCAAGCATGCGGCGTAATGAACAAAATCAGTAAGCAGCCCCATTCAGCGAGCCGAGATTGAATGTCTGCTGATTAAAAGCAGAAGCAACATCGGCGTGACGATTGCACTTTAATGAAACTCGCCACGCCGATGTTGTTGAAACGAATGTTGCTCAATACGTTCCCGGGTAACTGCCACCATCCAGCAGTATATTTTGACCGGTCATATATCCAGCTTGAACACTGCAAAGAAACGCACAGAAGGCGCCAAACTCTTCAGCGGTGCCAAAGCGCTGGGAAGGGACTTTTTGACGAAAGGATTCGCGCACATTGTCGTAGTCCTGGCCAGACGATTTTGCGACCCCTTGATGAGTGTTTTTTAAACGATCAGTATCAAAAGAGCCAGGCAACAAGTTATTAATGGTCACGTTGCGCCCAGCAAGCTGCGGCTGACGAGCCAACCCCGCGATAAAGCCCGTCAATCCACTGCGAGCCCCATTGGATAGCCCCAAAATATCGATGGGTGCTTTAACGGCTGCTGAGGTGATATTAACCACCCGACCAAAGCCCCGTTCCGCCATTGCATCAACCGTTGCCTTGATGAGCTCAATCGGTGTGACCATATTGACATCGACAGCGTCTAACCAGTCCTGACGTGACCAATCTCGAAAGTCCCCTGGGGGTGGACCGCCTGCATTGTTAATCAATATATCTATTTGCGGGCAAGCGGCTAGCGCCGCTTGGCGTGTCGTTTCTTGTGAAATATCACCTGCCACGGTGAGAACTGTCACGTTTGGATTCAGGTGCCGCAAATGTGTTGCTGTTTCTTCCAACAATTGGGAGGAGCGTGCATTGATGACGACATTCACACCCTCCGTGACCAACGCCTCTGCACACCCCTTTCCGAGACCTTTACTCGCGGCACACACCAGTGCCCAACGACCTTCAATTCCCAGTTCCATCTTTCTGCTCCTGTTTCGCCAGTGATCGATTTATAGGGATTGTTCAAGCATCCACTGATAATCCTGCTCACTCGCAACGCGCGGATTCGTTTTATGAGTGTGATCAGCCAAGGCGCCTTTAATAATTCGGGGGAAAAGCGCTTCGGACACGTCCAATTCCGCTAACCCCATGGGTAAATCGAGACGCTTACTCATGTCTTTAATAGCCGGTCCAATATCAGCGGGGCTATTGAGCTGCATCGTCTGAGCGATGCGTTCAAGCTTTTGCTCATGCTTTACGGACTCGCAGCTGGAATTGAACTCAATAACTGCGGGCAGGAAAATGGCGTTGAGCGTGCCGTGATGAAGGCGCGGATTAATACCGCCTAACGAATGACTCAAACTGTGTACGCAGCCTAATCCTTTCTGAAAGGCCATTGCCCCCTGCATCGAGGCACTCATCATATTCATGCGTGCTTCTCGATCACCCGGGTGGCGCGTCGCCCGCTCAATATTCAGCCAGCCGCGGCGCAGTCCATCCAACGCAATGCCGTCAGCAGGCGGATTAAAGGCCGCAGACATGAACGTTTCAAGGCAATGGGATAAGGCGTCCATTCCCGTGGCTGCCGTCATTTGAGCGGGCAGGCTCAACGTTAATTCAGGGTCACAAATAGCAGATTTAGGTACCAGATGGGGTGATAACAGGCCGACTTTACGCCCATCTTCCAGAATCAGAATCGCTCCGCGGCCGACTTCACTCCCGGTGCCTGCCGTTGTCGGAATTGCGATGACCGGTGCCGTTGCGGCGGTAATTCGCTCTGAGCCTCCCTCAACCACAGCGAAGGACTTCAAAGAGCCTTCATGGGTACCGCAAATGGCCACGCCTTTAGCAAGATCGATTGAGGAGCCGCCACCAATCGCAATGAGGCCATCGAAACCACCTTCACGGTATTGCGCAACGGCTTCACGAACGGCCGCCTCATTGGGGTTGGGAGGCGTTTGATCATAAATGGCCGGATTAGGATCGCGAAGATGCTTCAGTACCTGGTCGACAATACCTGCGGCCCGCACTCCCGCATCGGTCACCACCATAGGATGTCGAATGCCCAGCCGGTCGCACTCCTGCTGCAGCAACGAGGCGGCCCCGAAATCAAATTGAATTTGAGTGACATAGTTGATTAGTGCCATTTCATTACCTTTGGAATTGTTAGTGTTTTTAAGTAATAACTTACTCTCGCCCTGCGAACAAGCCTGTTGATGCAACGCCACAAGCAGATATCGCGGAGCGTAATTTCGACCAATTCCAGCTCAATCAAGCTAGAGAAGTCGCGTCAAAATTGAACTAAAATCTACAAAATATGATTATTGAACACAATGGTCGTTAATGCTAGATTTGTTTTGCCAACCTACAAATACACAAAAACCCGAGGCTCACATGAAAACAATCACCAAAACTAAATCGCTCAAGCGCATTACTGCTCTACTACTACTCACGGCATCCAGCTCGGTGCTGGCGGCCTACCCTGAAAAACCTATCACTATCATCGTTCCATGGGCCGCAGGTGGCGGCACCGATGCAACCGCGCGCACTATTGCTGCCGCGTTGGAAGAACAATTAGGCCAAACGGTGAATGTGGTTAACCGTACCGGTGGTAGCGGTGTGGTGGGCCACAGTGCCATGGCGAGTGCCAAACCGGATGGTTATACCTTGGGCTTGGCTACCGGTGAGCTCAACATGATGCACTGGCAGGGCCTGACCGACCTGACGTATGAAGATTTCACTCCGATTGGCCAGATCAACTTTGATTACGCCGGCATTCAAGTAGCCGCCGATGCGCCTTACGATTCAGTCCAAGAACTCGTTGATGCTATTGCTGAGCAACCCATGGGCACCTTTAAAGCCTCAGGTACAGGTCAAGGTGGCGTATGGCACCTTGCCTTTGCGGGCTTCCTAATGGATCAGGGGCTTGAGGCCAACCGTGTGACCTGGATCCCTAGCCAGGGCGCGGCGCCAGCAATGACGGAACTCGCTGCCGGTGGTATCGATATTGTGCCGAGCTCTGTTCCTGAAGGTCGCTCAATGATCGAAGCCGGTCGAGCCAAAAGCCTTGGCGTAATGTCACCAGAGCGTATTAACAGCTTCCCCGATGTACCCACCATTAATGAAGCCATCGGCAGTGATTATCTCGTCGGTGAATGGCGAGGCATTACTGGCCCCAAAGGTATGGATGAGGAGATCGTAGCGACCCTCGAGGAAGCGCTAGAGGCCGCCTACAACAGCGATACCTATCAAGACTTCATGGCTAAACAAGGCTTTGGCACCGAATGGCGTAATGCTGAAGAGTTTGGTGAGCTAATGGTCGAAATGGATGCCGTGTATGGCGACATTGTTGAGAGCGTTGGTCTGAGCCAATAAGGGGATAATCAACATGAGAGATCTCCTCTTGGGGCTAGCCTTCATGCTGCTTGGCGCCGTCGTGTTAACTGTCGCTAGTCAGTACCCAACAATGGCGAGTCTTCAATATGGTCCATCTCTGTTTCCCTCCCTCATTGGGGGAGGGTTTCTCATAGGGGGCCTAGTACTTTCGGCAACGCAGCTACCTACGCTAAAACGTCAACTGTCAGGCACCGATGCGAATGTGGGAAATTTCTTCGACTTGCGTTCCGTGCTTGTCTCGCTCCTCCCTATAGCACTCATTATTTTTTATATATTCGCGAGCGAGTTTCTTGGCGCGGCCCTTTGCCTAGCCATCATTATGTTCGTACTTATGCTGGTGAGAAAAACTTCCCTACCTTTAGCACTGCTGGTCTCCTTCGTCGCGTCGTTAACGATTTATTTCCTATTCTCGCGATACCTGCTGATCCCCCTTCCTGAAGGGCTAATGAATTTTTGGGGTTAGATTATGGAAGCTTTTCTGTTAGGGCTGCAGCTCGTTTTCAATGTAGAAACAATGCTGGTTATCTTTGCGGCCGCCATATTTGGTGTGTTCGTGGGAGCGGTGCCAGGGTTAACCGCCACGATGGCGGTTGCACTCTTGGTACCGATTACCTTCTACATGGATCCGACCCCCGCTATTGCCGCCATTGTTACCACATCGGCCATGGCTATCTTTGCCGGGGATATTCCCGCCACCTATTTGAACATTCCCGGTACGCCCTCTTCGGCTGCCTATGTCGCCGATTCACATCTATTGGCACACAAGGGCCGAGCCAGAGAAACACTGGGCATGAACTTGATCTGTTCGGTATTTGGCGGTCTATTCGGGACGCTAGTACTGGTCTTTGTTTCACCTTCATTAGCTGAAGTGGCACTCCAATTCAGCTCTTTTGAATATTTTTGGCTGGCACTACTGGGGCTAAGTTGCTCGATTTTTATCTCTATTGGCTCCAGGGTTAAAGCATTTCTCTCTTTGATGATCGGTTTACTGCTTTCGACGGTTGGTCTGGATATGATGAGCGGCGCCCCCCGCTTCACTTTCGGCATTCCAGACTTAATGGGAGGTATTAACTTTATTCCGGTAATGATCGGCATGTTCGCACTCAACGAACTAATGCTGTTTTATGGTTCGCGCAATGAGGGCAGAGAGCTGCCGTCGTTATCCAAAGACAGCGTTTTCAAGCAGGCACCAAAGCATTTAAAAGCTTATTGGCCGAACATGATAAGAGGAAGCTCGATTGGAACACTGATTGGCGCACTTCCCGGCGCGGGGGCTGACATTGCAGCGTGGATCTCTTATGCCGTTGGCAAAGGCCGCTCTAAACAGAAACAGAACTATGGTACCGGTCATATTGAAGGCATTGTCGATGCCAGCTCTGCCAATAACTCGGGGATTAGCGGCGCTTGGGTGCCGGCCCTGGTATTCGGGATTCCGGGTGACTCGATAACCGCCATTGTAATCGGCGTACTCTATATGAAAGGCATGAACCCTGGCCCCACCATTTTTATGGATGGCACCGGCTTGATCTATGCCCTTTTCATCGTGTTCTTTCTTGCCAATTTAATCATGCTACCGATTGGCTATGCGGCGATAAAATCCGCCAAGGTATTCATCTTAACGCCCCGCAAAATCCTAATGCCGATCATCTTATGCTTCTGCATTGTAGGCGCCTTCTCCATCAATAATTCGATTACTGATGTATGGATTATGTTGCTGATCGGCTTTATCGCCTCAATTCTCGCCCGATGTGACTTTCCCATGGCGCCTGCGATCCTTGGCTTGGTGTTAGGAACGACATTGGAAAACAGTTTTATGAGCTCAATGCTCAAAAGCAATGGCGATCTACTCAGCTTCTTTTCCCGCCCTATTAGTGCAGGTCTAGGTGCCCTCGTTATTTTGCTATGGCTATCTCCGCTAATCACCATGGCCTACAAAAAATTCAAACATAACAGTCAGCACAAAGCGCCGAGGATTTCATGAAACGCTATACAAAAAATTGGTTGGAAGAGGTACTGGCTACCCTATTCATGGAGGCCGGTGCTTCTCGTGAAGTGAGTGAGACAACCAGCAGTATTCTTATTGAAGGCGATTTATTGGGGCACCATACCCATGGCGTCAAACTGGCGAACGGTTACTTAAGAGATTTGAAATCGGGGCATGCGTGCGGTGATCACAACGCGATGACCTCAAAAGAGATCAGCTCAGTCGCTGCCCTTGTTGATGGCCACTATATTCTTGGCCCCTACTTAGTGCAAAAAGCGCTTGAGCGAAGTGCTGATGCAGCACGAGAGTCTGGCATTGGTATTGTGACCATAAAACGTTCGCACCATATCGCCTGTTTGGCCTCGTATTTACAGCCTTTTGTTGAGCGAGGGTTGATGCCGATCATTATGACCTCGGATCCAGCGGTGAAATCGGTCGCCCCTTATGGAGGCGTTTCGCCAGTTTACACACCGAACCCAATTGCAATGGGCATCCCTAGTCGCGTCCAACCGGTCATGATGGACGTCAGCATGTCGACCGTCACTAACGGCAGCGTGGGTAAAGCACACGCTGAGAAAACCAAAATGGCGCATCCCGTCATCCTTACCAATACGGGGCTTGCCAGCGACGATCCAGCGGATTTTTTCAGCGACCCACAAGGTAGCATCCTGCCGCTCGGCGGCCAGGAGTTCGGTCATAAAGGTTTTGCGATGGGGTTGATGGTGGAAGCACTGACCTCCGCATTAGGCGGGTTTGGTCGCAAAGATGCGCCCACTGGTTGGGGGGCCTCGGTGACAGTCATGGTAATCGACCCCACCCTTTTCTCGGGACAGAGTGCTTTCCTTGATGAAACAGATCATTTAATCGAAGCATGCCTGAGTTCCACGCCGGTAAACCCACAGTATCCGGTGCGAATGCCTGGACAAGCCGGACTTAGTCGTCGAGATAAGTACTTGGAACAAGGTATTCCGCTGCCGGACGATGTGGTGACTGAGCTACAAAAGGCTATTGATGACTCATCACTGAAGGGTCGTTATTAAAGATAGCTGCGGCAAAAAATTGATCATCGTGGGACCAGAGCAGTGAGGCATCTATCATGAGCGAACCAACAACAATAGCCTTTATTGGCACAGGCATTATGGGTGGGCCGATGGCCGCCAATCTTGCCAAGGCGGGCCATCAGGTACGCGTCTGGAATCGCACCCCGGATAAAGCGCACGCTCTTACCTCACTGGGCATCGAGGTAAGCGAGACTTTCCAGCAGGCGGCTGAGCAAGCAGACGTTGTGGTGGTCATGCTCAGTTCAGGCCCTGTCTGCAATGAGGTGATTCTGGGACCCAACGGTCTATTGGCAGCCATGAAGCCGCACAGCACGCTGATGGTGATGAGTTCAATCCCGGTTGAAACTGCACAGCAGCAAGCCAAGGCCGCGGCTGAGCGCGGGATTGGTTATCTGGACGCCCCCGTATCAGGAGGTGAAAAAGGCGCTCAAGAGGGAAATTTGGCGATTATGGTCGGTGGTGAAGTGGCCACATTCGAGCGCATAAGTACCCTACTTCAGGTAATGGGCAACCCGGTTCATGTCGGCCCTGCAGGTACCGGGCAACTGGCGAAGTTAGCCAATCAATTAATCGTCGCCAATACGATCGCCACTGTCTCAGAGGCGGTGCTTCTTGCAGAACGCGGTGGCGCTGATCCCGCTAAAGTTCGCGAGGCACTGTTAGGTGGTTTTGCGGATTCGACCATACTACGCGCTCATGCACCCCGTATGATTGCCAATGACTTCGCTCCGGGCGGCCCTGCCAAATGGCAACTAAAAGATACCCAAACGGCCATTGCACTCGCCAAAGAGCTGTCACTTGACCTGCCCGTCACATCGCTGGTGAATAGCCTGTTCACGGACCTTGTTGCCCATGGCGATGGAGAGCTCGACCATAGTGCCTTGATTCGAGAACTCAGACGTAGAAATGAAATGCCCCTCAATTAACGACGCGAACTAGCTTTATCGTTATCGTTAGCGCAAGTAATCGGGGATGTCGAGAACGCCGTGGTCACGAAAATCGCTAAGACGTTCTTGAACCTTGGCTTCGGAGCCTGCCAAGTGAGCAGAGAGCGCTTGGCTTGCTTGCTCACCCTCTTTATGACGCATTCTGTCGAAGATTTTCAGATGGTCATGAAAGAACGGATCTTTGTCTGGCAGTGCCATGCTAGAGCCCAGCAGATGCTTGCTCATAAGCAGAACAGGATGGGTGCGCCTTAGCATGTCAAAAATTTCTTGATTGCCCCCCATGCTCACTGTTCTGTAGTGCAGATCGCTTTCAAGTTCATCCAGTGTCGCGCCTGCGACGTTAGGATATTTAGCCGCCGTCTGCTCTAACTTCTCAATGAAATGGGAGATTTGTTGCTCGGGCATACTCTGCGTCGCCCTGGCAATCATAAAGGGCTCCAACTGCCTACGCGCTTCATAAAGGTTATGCAGTCGATCATTGTCCAGCGGCACAATGGACCAACTGGTGTACTTCACTTTTTCAACCACCCCAATGGACTGCAGGTAGAGCAGAATTCGATGTGTAATCGTACGGCTGACACTGTATTTTCTTGCCAGTTGGAGCTCGTTGAGTTCGAACCTGCCTTTCATCGAGCTCAAGACAACATCATGTTCCACAACATCGGCTATGGCGCGCCAACTGTCCGTGCGCTCAATCTTGGCATCCTCGCCCAACGCACTGAAATCGGCCGTGGTAAGATTCCGCCTGATAGGCTCAACGGCCGTTGCCCCCACCAAGTAACCACGGCCATCGAAACGGCAAATTAACTGTTCATCATGCAAACGCCCTAATGTCTGACGAACAGGAGAGCGGCTCATTCCGAATATTTCTGCAATATTGCCTTCGAGTAGCACTAAGCCTGACTCAAGGTGGCCACTGTTGATACTTCGCTTAAGCGCCTCGTAAAGCTGGTCTTTCAACGACTGCGACATTCAAGCCACTCATTACATAGGTGTTAGTTAAGGGCTATATAGGGCTGTTAAGTAACGGCACCCACCATCCACGGCACAAATTCATTGTTACCATAACCCAACGCTTCACTGGCACTCTGTTCGCCCGAGGCAATCGCAATGATCTTCTCAAAAATATGCTCGCCCACTTCTTCTACTGTGGCGGTACCATCCACAATGGTGCCACAGTTAATATCCATATCTTCGAGAATGCTTTCATACATCTGCGTATTGGTTGCCAGCTTAATACACGGCGCGGGCTTAAACCCGGAGACAGAGCCGCGCCCCGTGGTAAAACACACGACGGTTGCGCCTGAAGCAATCTGACCCGTGACGGACACCGGATCATAGCCGGGGCTATCCATAAAATTAAAACCTGGCTCTTTTAACGGCTGGGCATACTCAAGCACGTCATTAAGGCTCGAAGAACCACTCTTAGCCACGGCGCCCAGCGATTTTTCAAGAATGGTGGATAACCCCCCTGCTTTATTTCCAGGTGAAGGATTATTGTTTAATTCAGCCCCATTGATCTGCGTGTAGTGCTTCCACCACTCGATCCTTTCCAGCAGCTTACGCGCAACGTCTTCATTGATAGCTCTATCTAGCAGCAAATGCTCGGCACCATAGATTTCAGGCGTTTCACTCAATATAACGCTACCGCCATGTTGGACGATAAGATCAGCCGCATGTCCCAGGGCAGGGTTGGCAGTAATACCAGAATAACCGTCTGACCCACCACACTGCAGTGCCACGGTAAGGTGGCTCAACGGAGCTGGGCGCCTCTCGGCATGACGGTAGTCATTCGACATTTGACGAATTTTTTCCGACGCCTTTTCAATGCTCGCTCGGGTACCGCCAGCGCTCTGAATATTAAAATAAAATATTCTTGATGTATCGGTCAGTCCATACTTTTCAACCAGTTGCTTAACCTGATTAGCTTCGCAACCTAAACCAATAATAAGCACAAAAGCAAAATTCGGATTGATCGCATAGCCATTCAATACCCTTTCAAGGAATGCAAACCCCTCAGACTCCGTATTCATTGCGCAGCCTGAGCCATGGGTGACCGGCACAACGCCATCAAAGCCTAATGCTTCAAACTCACCGCTGGCATTGAGACGCTCTGCAACCACTTTTGAGACCGTGGCTGAACAGTTCACGGTGGAAAGAATGCCGATGTAGTTGCGGGTACCTACTTGTCCATTGGCACGATGGTAGCCATTAAAGGTGCGCTGACTGTCAGTCACCGGTGTCCTTGGCGCTGGCTTGAAATGCTCCAGTGATGTGTCACGTTCCAACATAACAATATTGTGCGTATGAACATGCTCACCGGCCTCGATACGCCGCGTTGCCAACCCAATAATCTGACCATATTTGAAGATGGGCTGTTCTGGTTCAATGACCGTTAATGCAACCTTATGACCAGCATCAATATTCTCATGGGCAGTGTGCTGTTCATCGTCAATGGGATACCCCTTCGGAACAGCCCTACTCGCCACGCCAACGTTGTCATGAAGATTCAACCTAATGACAGCAGGTACACTATTGATAAGCTCCATTATTTTCTCCCTAGCCTCTTAGACATTTGCAAATCACTCAGTACCCGCCATCAGCCCTTTCACCAGCGCGTTTAGAATTGTTGTACTGGGCATATTATACTATCGTCGATTTAATGATCATTGTGTGCAATATTCAATCAAAGTCAGTTTACTTTCTCCCGAAGCGCATGTCGATAGCTATAAAACAGAGCGAGGAAGCTGGTTAGCCACACAGGTGTAAAATGGGTTCTCTGCTACGCTTAAGGAGCGAAAAAGGAAGATTAAGGGCATGACCGCATAGAGAATAGTGAAATAGCATATGGAGGGCTGAAAACTTAGCCTGAGGTAGGTTGAAGTAGAAAATCAGGAACTCAGAGGAATACGGCGCATCGGATATTGTTACAAACCCTAGTCCATCTTGAATGGCTGGGACTTAACACCAATGCTATAACGAATATGCTCCTAAGCAGTTAGGTACCAGGAGGTTCGCATGAGGAAATGGATCGTAATGGCAGTCGTCAATTGGCTGCGTAAGCCAGCAAACAGACAGAAAGCCAAGGACGCTTGGAAAGATGTTCGTAGTCGCAATGATGCAAAGCGGACGCCTCAACAGCCGCAGGCTACCCCTCGCGATACAACAGCACAGCGCCCTGGCAATATCGATAATCGTCCTTAAACGCTAGGCAACTTGGTTTGCATAGATGGGAAACCTGAAACTTCCGCAGAAGAACTTGTTAAGTGGGCTTTTGACTACTTTCCCGACAGGGCGCTTGCAATTGCTAACCACTGACACGGCTAATAGCGGCCAAACTCAAAACTAAATTAACCACCTGTTGCATTCATGAACCTCACAACCTGAACCTCACCATCGGTAGTAAAATGATGACGCTCAGGTTTTTTCTTCATTGCCGCCACAATGCTCGATTTAAGCCGCTGGGTGTCCCCCGGATAACGCCGCATGACAGCGCGTAAATCTACCGAATGCTCATTGCCCAGACAAAGCAGTAGCCGCCCTTCAGCCGTCACTCGAACACGATTACAGGCAGCGCAGAAATTGTGGCTATGGGGAGAAATAAAGCCAATCCGCGACTGGCTGTCTGCCATACGGTAATAGCGGGATGGCCCTAGGGTGGTCTCGGTGGTGGGTAAGAGATGATAGTGGTTTTCTATGGTCTCCCGCACCGTATCGGTAGAAAGAAAGGTCTCGCCACGGTTATGCTCGCTGATAGCGCCCAGCGGCATCTCCTCAATAAAGCTTATATCGACTTGTTCATCCCGGGCAAAGTTTACCAAGTCGATAATTTCGTCGTCATTGCGCCCCTTGAGCAATACGGCGTTGAGCTTAATCGACTGAAAGCCAGCGCGGCGAGCTGCGCGGATACCCGCAATCACTTGGCCAAGATCCCCCGTCCGGGTTAATGCTTTAAAGCGTTCGGGCTTAAGCGAGTCGAGGCTGATATTGAGTCGATGTAGCCCGCCTTGCCGCAAAGCATTGGCATGCTTGACTAAACCAGAGCCGTTGGTAGTCATAGCCAGCTCGCGCAGGCCTTCCAATTCACCGAGTTTTTGCACTAACGTTAATACGCCCTGGCGTACCAGCGGCTCCCCGCCAGTTAGGCGGATTTTTTCCACCCCCAGCTCGACGAAGGCCTGCGACAGCGTGGCTATCTCTTCAAGGGTAAGCAGTTGGGCCCGAGGCAGGAAGGTCATCTCCTCAGCCATGCAATAAACACAGCGGAAGTCACAACGATCAGTCACCGATATGCGTAGGTAGCGCACCGTACGGCCAAACCCATCGACTAGCGCACTCATTCTGAGGGCTCCTCTGCTTGGGCACTGGCGTTAACGGGTAGCCGAGCTATGAGCCCTTTCACTTCGGCGGTGACCTCTTCAATGGTTTCCTCATCATAAAACTGGCCCCGCCGCTTGCGCAGGCCGTTCTCATACAGCTTGACGTGCTCAGTGGGCATAACGCCCGCTTTGGAAAGACAGTGGCTGGCGCAATGCATCTGACACCCATCAATGGCTACGATAGGCCGCCCGGAGCGGGCGATGCTTACCAAGCCGGGCACGCCACCGCCGACACCGGCAATGCAGGACATTTCTGCCTCTCCTGCATGATCAAGACGCAGAGCAACACTATTGGCCAGTTGCGCCACGTCAGAACAGCCGGAGCAGGCATAAATCAGTGTGCGCGGTTTATGATGTGAAGGCATACCCTCTCCTATAAAAGCAAACGACGTCAGTGGTCACGCCAAAAAAAGCGACTCAAGCGTTGAACTGACTGATCGGGTAATAGGGATATGCGCCCCCTTCTGTCACGTCGGTGCCTGGATTAATCATCAAATAGCCATGGGCCTGGCTAGCCGCGCTGAGCATATGCGAGCCCTGTCCGCCCGCTAACTGCGCCACGGGAGTCCCCTGTGACCAATCCAACTCCACCCGTAATAGCTCGCAGCGCCCTTGGGGCCCGCTCTGAGAGAAACCGGCTTTTACCGGGTAACGCTGTAGAGCCGCTTCAGCTCTACCTTGCATGGCATGAATAAACGGCAGCGCCAGCAGTTGCCAGCCCACCAGGGAGGCCACGGGGTTACCCGGCAGCGCCATTAACGGTGTGGAAGAAAATGGCTCCGCGCCTAGATTACCGAAAGCAAAGGGCTTCCCTGGCTTCATCGCGACACCATGAAAATGCAGCCCGCCGCGCTGCTCAATCACCGGACGAACATGATCCTCTTCGCCGACCGAAACGCCCCCAGTGCACACCACTAAATCTGCAGCGGTTTGTGCGTGCTCAAAGGCCTGATGCAATGACGCCGGCGAATCTGCGATGACACCTAAATCCAGCACGTCGCACTGCGCCTGTGCTAGCAGAACGTTAAGCATGGCGCGATTGCTGTCGTATACCTGCCCCGGTGATCGCGCCGTACCTGGGGCAATCAGCTCATCGCCCGTTGAGAGGAGTGCCACACGCAGGCGCCGTTTGACGGTCACAGCATTTACCCCATAGCTCGCCAGCAGCGCAATCGACGCGGCATCAAGCAACTTACCCGCGGCGAGTAGTGGGGTTCCCATGCGAGTCTCCTCGCCTTGACGGCGAATATTAGCGCCTACCACCAGGCTACCCTCGAGGTGTATATGCCCGCGCTGATCAAGAGTCACCCGCTCTTGAGGCACCACAATATCTGCCCCCATGGGCACCGGCGCGCCGGTAAAAATACGCGCGCAGCCTCCTTCCGGTAGCAGCATGACGCCTGCGCCAGCCGGTACGCGTTGAAGAATGGGTAAGCCTGCGCCGGGAGGTACCGCTTGGTAATCAGCCAGACACAGCGCGTAACCATCCATAGCGCTATTGTCCACACCCGGCATATCGAGAGGTGCGACAAGCGTTTCTGCCAGCACTCGCCCCGCCGATTGTTCAAGAGTGATGTTTTCTACTGCATTAATGGGCGTGGCGGCGTCGATAAGCCGTTGGCGTGCATCAAACAGCTCTAACAAGCCGGGCGTGACTATTTCTGCGCAGTGACAGTTCATAAGTGCTCCACCTCATTGGAAGAGGTCGCTCGTCCACTACACGGGGTTGCTGAAGGCAGCACCATGGCGGCGAAGTTGCAGGGCCGAGTGCGGGAGTCCAGCTGCAAAGCGATAATGTTGTCCCACGCCAAGGCACACGCTTTGGGTGAGCCGGGCATGGCAAACATCATCGTTCGGTTGGCCACCCCCGCGACGGCGCGAGACTGGATCGTCGCTGTGCCGACTGTCTTCAGGGAGTAGTGGCGGAACAGCTCTCCATACCCTTCGATCGCTTTGTCGAACAGCGGTATCAACGCCTCGGGAGTGGTATCCCGGGCGGTAAAGCCAGTGCCGCCATTAACCAGAATCGCGTGGATATCTGTTCGCGCAATCCACTCCGAGACCACGGCACGAACCTGATAGATATCATCAGGAACGATGCGTCTCTCCACCAGGGTATGGCCGCTTTCGCTCAGATGTTCAACCAGTAGGTCACCGCTGCCATCTTCATCGAAACCACGGGTATCGGAAACCGTTAGCACCGCGATGCCAAGCGGAGTGAAAAGTGCATTGACAGGAACATGGGACATCAAGCCTCTCCTATTAGCTTTGCTATTGCTTCAAGCTATTGCATCAAGCTGCCGCCAGCATCGTCATCCAGAATAATTCCTTCGACGCCTATTTCGCTTTCCAGCGCCAGCAAATAGTGGCGCAATGCACGTCGCGTCGCCTGCTCGCGCAGGCTGTGACGCACTCGGTCGGCCACCTGATCGAAAGGTAACGACCGCCCTTCACGCCGTTCGTCAATGATTACTACATGCCAGCCATAGCGAGACGCCAAGGGGCGCTCATGAAGGCCTTCGGGCAGGTGCTGCAAAGCGCGATCCAGCTCAGGGACGGTCTGGCCTGACACTAGCCAGCCCAAATCGCCATCCATCTCTTTTGAAGGGCACGCGGAGTGGTGTTGCGCAAATTCGGCAAACCGCTCGGGTATGGAATTAAGTTCTTTAAGCAGTTTTTCGCCAAGCTGGTACGCGTCGTCGCGGCCCTGGGAGTCATCCGGTGCCGCTGCTAGCAGAATATGCCTTACACGTAGCTGGGTCGGCTCGCTGAAGCGCTCACGGTGGGTATCAAAAAAGCGTTGGCAATCGGCTTCTCCCGGTTCGGGCACCTCAAGTTCCTGCTCAAGCAAGGCAGCAATCGCCGCATCCTCCTGCGCTTCGCTGGCTTCCTGTGTCGATAGTAGACCCAGGACGTTAGCTCGCTGGCGCAGCAGCTCTCTAACCACCAGCGCACGAGCCGCCTGAAGCTGGGCCTCCCCCGCCGTTTCGGCGGGGTGGTACTGCATCTCTAACGCAATCGTTGCTTCATCGATACTGGCGTCGCCGACACGTACCGGAGGCGGAGCGACACCTCCTGGTAGTTGTTCGATATCAATCATCTGCATGTTATTTCTCCTCTAGGCCTAGGCAAGCACAGTAAGTGTTTAGGCGCGACGGCGGACAAGCTGATACCGCCGGGTCACATAGCCAAACGGTACGCTCCACACATGCACCAAGCGCGAGAAGGGGAACAGCAGGATGATGGTTAGGCCGATAAAGATATGCAGTTTGTAGATCCACGACACTTCCTGCATGTAATCCGCCGCACCGCCGCTAAAGAAGACTATCGACTGTGCCCAGCTGGAGAGCGTCAGCATCATTTCACCGTCCATATGGCCTAGCGAGAAGATGATGGTCACCATACCCAGGCACGCCTGTAAAACGATTAAACCCAGGATCAAGGTATCCATCATGCTCGACGACGCCTTTACGCGTGGATTGACCACACGCCGATAGAGCAACATGGCGCCGCCCACCACGCACATGGCACCGGCGATACCGCCGACCACAATGGCAATCAACTGCTTAGTGCCAGCATGTAGGAAAGGCGCGTAGACCCAGTGCGGCGTGAGCATGCCCACCAAATGACCGAAGAAGATAACGATAATCCCGATATGGAACAGGTTGCTGGCCAGGCGCATGTTTTTTGAGGACAGCATTTGGCTGGAGCCAGTCTTCCAGGTGAACTGACCTTGGTCGTAACGCATGAGACTACCGACCAAGAACACCGTACCGGCCAGGTAGGGGTAGTAACCGTAGATCAGATGGGTGAAATAGTGCTCAATCGCGTCGTACATAGCGGTTCTCCTATTAACGATTGGCAGAAGAGGTTGGTGAGGTGGCGCTCATAATGCGAACGGCCTCGCTCTTAACGGTATTCTTGCGCTCGGCAAGACGGCGGCCTTCGGCGGACTGCAGCGCGCAGTCTTCGTCAGAAGTGGCCGAGAAGCGCACCGCTTCTTCTTCCCATACGGCGTCCAATGCTTCGGGGGTGTTATCAGGCGCTTCTTTTTTGACCTGGGGCCGATGCTCTTCGACATCACCCTCTGCCCCAATTAACGCCAACAGTGACATCGGTACCAGGGCGTAATCCGCTCCCCGCTCCTCCAGTCGTGCGGTCAGTAGTGCCAGGATATGGCGTATTTCGCCCAGCCAGCGGCCTATCTCGGCTTCGTCGCACAGCGACAGGTATTCAAGAAACACCGGTAGATGATCGGGCAGTTCACGGGCATCCAACTCGAACCCGGCCGCGCTGTACTCAGCCATAAGATCCACCATGGCCTGACCACGGTCACGGGACTCGCCGTGCACGTGTTCAAATAGCAGCAGCGACGTAGCGCGCCCCTTATCGAACATGGCGACATACTCGGCCTGCAGCTCAAGCAAGTCGCCATCGTTAAGTCGCTGACACCACTCCATTAATGACGACTTGAGAGCCGCCCCCAGGCGGCGCTCGGCATTGAGGATTTCGATAAGCTCGCCACAGGCATCCTGCAGTTCCTGGGTCGGGTAATCGAGCAGGCGGGCCAGTACGCGTAGGCTACGCATACCCTGTAGCGGTTCGAACGACGGCTCTACCGGGGTCGGCGATTGGGTAGCGGCTTCAGTCATGACGAGACTCCTCAAGTTGTGGCTGCGGGTCGAAGACCTCTACCGGCTTCACCAACACGCTGGTCTGCTTTCGGCCATTGAACAGGTTGGGCTGGCTCTCACCGTGGCAACCATCACCAAAGGTAAAGCCGCATCCTCCCCGTTCAGGGAAGGCTTCGGTGGCCATTTCTCGATGGCTGGTGGGGATCACGAAACGATCCTCGTAGTTGGCAATGGCCAGGTAGCGGTACATCTCCTCTACTTGGGCCACGCTCAGCCCGACGGCGTCGAGTACCTCGGCATTAGGAACGCCATCCACATGCTTACTGCGCATATAGACACGCATCGCCATTAAGCGCTTGAGTGCCAGCACCACGGGCTCCTCTTCGCCAGCAGTTAGCAGGTTGGCTAGGTACTTCACTGGAATACGCAGCGATTCAATTTTGGGCAGGATGCCGTCGAATTCCACATGCCCTGCTTCAGCGGCAGATTGAATCGGCGACAGCGGCGGTACGTACCACACCATCGGCAGCGTGCGGTATTCTGGGTGCAGCGGCAGCGCCAATCCCCAGTCGATCGCCATCTTGTAAACCGGTGAGGCCTGGGCGGCTTTGATGACGTTGTCTTGAATGCCATCCCGCTTGGCCTGGGCAATCACTTCCGGATCGTTGGGATCAAGGAAGATCTCGCGCTGGCGATGGTAGAGGTCACGCTCGTCGGGAGAACTTGCCACCTCTTCAATGCGGTCGGCGTCATATAGCAGCACGCCGAGATAGCGAATGCGGCCCACACAGGTCTCGGAGCAAATAGTCGGCTGACCGGCCTCGATACGCGGGTAGCAGAAGATGCATTTTTCGGACTTACCACTTTTCCAGTTGTAGTAGATCTTTTTGTAGGGGCAGCCGGAGATACACATCCGCCAGCCACGGCACTTGTCCTGGTCAATTAGAACGATGCCGTCCTCTTCGCGCTTGTAGATGGCACCGCTTGGGCAGCTGGCTACGCAGGTGGGGTTCAAGCAGTGCTCGCACAGGCGCGGCAGGTACATCATGAAGGTGTTTTCAAACTGGCCGTAGATATCTGCCTGCACCTTGTCGAAGTTGGCGTCTTTGCGCCGCTTGGCGAACTCGGTGCCGAGAATCTCTTCCCAGTTTGGGCCCCATTCGATCTTTCTCATACGCTGACCGGAAATCAGCGAGCGCGGACGTGCCACCGGCTGGTGCTCGCCGATCTTGGCGGTATGCAGGTGTTGATAGTCGAAAGTGAACGGCTCATAGTAGTCATCCATTTCAGGCAGGTCGGGGTTGGCGAAGATATTCGCCAGCACCCGCCATTTGCCACCAATACGCGGTTCAATCCGGCCGTCGTTACGGCGCATCCAGCCGCCCTTCCACTTGGCCTGGTTCTCCCACTCTTTGGGGTAGCCGATACCGGGCTTGGTCTCGACATTGTTGAACCAGGCGTACTCCATGCCTTCGCGACTGGTCCAGACATTTTTGCAGGTCACCGAACAGGTGTGGCAACCGATACACTTATCAAGGTTGAGAACCATGCCTACCTGGGAACGAATTTTCATTTCACGGCCTCCTGAGCACTGTTCTTCTGAACACTGTCATTGCCTTCACCATCCAGCCAGTCAACGTGTTTCATCTTGCGCACTAACACGAACTCATCGCGATTTGAGCCGACGGTGCCGTAATAATTAAAACTGTAAGAGAGCTGCGCGTAGCCGCCGATCATATGGGTTGGCTTGGGGCAGACACGGGTGACCGAGTTGTGAATACCGCCCCGCGTGCCGGTGACCTCAGAGCCAGGGACGTTCACGTTGCGCTCCTGGGCGTGGTACATCATCACCATGCCCGCCTTGACCCGCTGGCTGACCACTGCCCGTGCCGCAATCGAGCCGTTGGCGTTGTAGACCTCGATCCAGTCGTTGTCCTCGATCTCGATTTCCGCCGCGTCCGCCTCGGAGAGCCACACCACCGGGCCGCCGCGGTTGAGCGTCAACATCATCAGGTTGTCGGAGTAAGTGGAGTGAATGCCCCACTTCTGGTGCGGCGTGAGGAAGTTCAGCGCCTTGCTCTTGAAGCCGTTGTCGGCGGGAAGCCGGAAACCTTTGGCCGCCTTGGTATCGATGGGTGGACGATAGACCAGCAGGCTTTCGCCGAAAGCACGCATCCAGGCGTGATCCTGATAGAACTGCTGACGGCCACTCACGGTGCGCCAGGGAATCAGCTCGTGAACGTTGGTGTAACCGGCGTTATAGGAGACGTGCTCATCTTCCAGGCCGGACCAGGTCGGGCTGGAGATAATCTTGCGAGGCTGGGCAACAACATCGCGAAAACGGATTTTTTCGTCATGTTTGGGCCTTGCCAGGTGGGTATGGTCACGCCCGGTAATTTTGGAGAGCGCTTCCCACGCTTTCACTGCCACGGCGCCGTTGGTTTCTGGAGCCAGGGTCAGAATCATTTCGGCAGCATCGATAGCGCTGTCGATCAACGGGCGCCCTTTATGCGGGCCATCCAATTTGCGATGGTTGAGCTTGCCCAGCAGCTCGACTTCAGCATCGGTATTCCAAGCGATGCCCTTGCCGCCGTTACCGATACTTTCCAGCAGCGGCCCTATGGAGGTGAAGCGCTCATAGGTTTCGGGGTAGTTGCGCTTGACTTCAATAAGCGATGGCATGGTCTTGCCGGGAATCGGCGCGCATTCGCCCTTCTTCCAATCCATCACCGCCGGCTGGGCCAACTCTCCAGGCGAGTCGTGCTGCATCGGCAGCGTGACCAGGTCGGTCTCCTCGCCCAGGTGGCCTACACACACTTTGGAGAACGCCTTGGCAATACCCTTGTAAATATCCCAGTCACTGCGCGATTCCCAAGCCGGGTCGGTGGCGGCAGTCAATGGATGAATAAAGGGGTGCATGTCAGAGGTATTGAGGTCGTCCTTCTCATACCAGGTTGCCGTAGGCAGCACGATATCCGAGTAAAGGCAGGTGGTGGACATGCGGAAATCCAGCGTCACCAGCAGGTCGAGCTTGCCTTCCGGCGCCTCGTCACGCCATACGACTTCTTCAGGCTTCTGGCCGCCGAAGTCGCCCAGGTCTTTACCCTGAATACCGTGGCGAGTACCCAGCAAGTACTTGAGCATGTACTCATGGCCCTTACCGGAGCTGCCCAGCAGGTTGGAGCGCCAGATGAACATATTGCGCGGGAAGTTCTCCGGTGCATCCGGGTCTTCCGCGGCAAAGCGCAGTTCACCGCTCTTGAGCTGCTGAACGGCATAGTCAGCTGTCGACATACCCGCGGCTTCTGCTTTTTTGGCCAGGCGTAGCGGGTTAGTGTCTAGTTGAGGGGCTGACGGCAGCCAGCCCATGCGCTCAGCGCGCACGTTAAAATCAATCAAACTGCCCGGATAGTCCTCAACCTTGACCAATGGCGAGAGGATTTCCTTGATCTCCAGCTTCTCGTAGCGCCACTGTGAGGAGTGACTGTAAAAAAACGAGGTGGAGTTCATATGACGCGGCGGACGCTGCCAATCAAGACCAAAGGCTAGCGGCGTCCAGCCAGTCTGCGGGCGCAATTTTTCCTGGCCCACATAGTGCGCCCAGCCACCACCGCTCTGGCCGATACAGCCACACATGACCAGCATGTTAATTAGGCCGCGGTAGTTCATGTCCATGTGGTACCAGTGGTTCATACCGGCACCGACGATGATCATGCTACGGCCGTTGGTTTTATGGGCGTTGTCGGCAAACTCACGGGCAATACGGGTGCACTGCTCTGCCGAGACACCGGTAATTTTCTCCTGCCACGCGGGGGTATAGGGGCGAATCTGATCATACGAGGTCGCGCCATCATCCTCGCCGTCGCCGACAAAGCCACGGTCGATACCGTAGTTGGCACACATCAGATCAAAAACGGTGACCGCCAGCATTTCGCTGCCATCGGCTCTCTTCAAGCGTTTGGCGGGCAAATTGTGGAACAGTAAGTCATCGGCGGCGCCAACACCGGCGCCTTTTACGTGCTCAAAGTGCTCGTGCTCTATGCCACCGAAGTAAGGGAACGCCACGCGCGCAACGCTATCATGGTGGTTGACCAAACTTAATAGTGGCTTTATTTCAGTGCCTGCGGCGTCCAGCGATTCTAGGTTCCACTTGCCCACTTCGTCGCCAGTTTCGCCCCAGCGGAAACCGATGGAACCGCGTGGTACCACCAGCTGGTCACGGGTTTCGTCCCAGGCGACGGTTTTCCACTCGGGATTGTTTTCCTGGCCTAGGGCAGCATCAAAATCACTGGCACGCAATTGGCGACCCGGTGCGAAGCTGCCATCTTCCCGCGCTTCCAGTTCCACCAGGAACGGCATGTCGGTATAGCGGCGCACATAGTCGGTGAAATAGGCACTGGGGTTCTCAAGGTGGAATTCCTTGAGGATGACATGGCCCATGGCCATCGCCAGGGCGGCATCGGTGCCCTGCTTGGCGGACAGCCATTCGTCGGTCAGTTTGGAGACTTCGGCATAATCCGGAGTGATCGAGACCGTCTTGGTGCCCTTGTAACGTACTTCGGTAAAGAAGTGGGCGTCCGGGGTACGCGTCTGGGGTACGTTGGAGCCCCAGGCAATAATGTAGCCGGAGTTGTACCAGTCAGCGGACTCAGGTACGTCGGTCTGCTCGCCCCAGGTCATCGGTGAGGCTGGCGGCAAGTCGCAATACCAGTCGTAGAAGCTCATGCAGACGCCGCCAATCAGCGAGAGGTAGCGGCTACCCGCGGCGTAGCTGACCATCGACATGGCAGGAATCGGCGAGAAGCCAATGATCCGGTCGGGGCCGTACTGCTTGGCGGTGTAAACGTTCGAGGCCGCGACCAGCTCGTTGAGCTCGTCCCAGTTACCGCGAACGAAGCCGCCCATGCCGCGAGCACGCTTGTACTGTTTGGTTTTGGCGGGGTCTTCGACGATAGACGCCCAGGCATCTACCGGGTCTGGGTTAGCCTTGAGCGCTTCGCGCCATAGCGCCAGCAGCGGCTTGCGCACTAATGGATACTTGAGGCGATTGGCACTGTACAGATACCAGGAGTAGCTGGCGCCGCGCGGGCAGCCACGCGGCTCATGGTTGGGTAGGTCGGGACGGGTACGCGGATAGTCGGTCTGTTGGGTCTCCCAGGTAACCAGGCCGTTTTTGACGTAGATTTTCCAGCTGCAAGAGCCGGTGCAGTTCACCCCGTGAGTGCTGCGCACCACTTTGTCGTGCTGCCAGCGGGCACGGTAGCTATTTTCCCATTCACGGGATTCGCTGCGTAGTTCACCGTGTTCGTTGGCAAAAGGCTCGCGGGACTTGCGGAAGAAATTCAGCCGATCTATGAAGTGACTCATGGTCGATCTCCAGGCTCCTCGGAAATTTGCATACCCGTCAGTGCGGGTTCCATGGAGTGGATTCTGCGTGATCGACAAGCGAATTACTGCGTGATTACCTCCATATACACCCTGTCTACCCCCAAGGTGATAGAGCGGCGAACGTAAAGGAATAGACGCTGGGAGTTGTTGAAATTACGCCGTGCGTTAGTGTTGGCTTTTCTCATTGCAACTTACTGAACATTCATACAACATACTTGTTTAATAACTAGCTGAACATCGGAGCAAAACGCACTCCATGCATCTCACCCGATTCACCGATTATTCGATACGCGTATTGATCTTTCTTGCGGCCAAGGGGGAGGAGCGTTCTACGATTAATGAAATTGCCGAGACGTTTAATATCTCACGCAATCATTTGATGAAAATCGTTCAGGAGCTTAGTCAGAAGAACTACGTTACCGCTATTCGTGGCAAGAATGGCGGCTTACTGCTGACACGTGACCCCGCAACCATTGGGTTAGGTGAGCTGGTACGCGAGATGGAAAATGACATGGCGTTAGTGGAGTGCTTTCATAGCGACAATGCCTGCATCATTACGCCAGCATGTCGCCTTCAACCGATTCTTAATGATGCACTGTCAGCATTTCTAGACGTGCTCGACCGCTACACATTGGCCGACCTGCTGGGCAGTCAACAATCTCAACTGGCGCAACTTATGCGCATTCCTACTGTCAGCGCTTAGCACTCACTAGCCATCCTGCCCGTCGACTCTTGCCTGCATCAAAGGCCATGTGTAGTGCACAAGAAATATTACGTAGGCCAAACACCAGAAAATGATGCTCAGCGTGTAGATCCAGTGGGTGATCTGGGGAAATAACGCCAAAACGGGTGAGCGCACTAAGGCGGCTATTAGCATTAAGCCTAGCGCCACACCAATACCTGGCAAAGTGCGTATGGGGCGGCCCGTATGACCTAGTGAAACTCTGGCCATCATGGCCAGCATCATGGTGCCCATGCCCCCGATGGTGAGGGCGTGCACGGCAAGTTCAACGCGCATCAGCCCCATGAGTGCCAAGACCCACATGATAAGCCCTAGCGGAATACAGGCGTAGCTGCCGTGGAGCCCCCAAAGTAAAGGTTCGCGCCAACTGTGCAGCCCACCCCAGCGCGCCATGCGAACAGTATTGGCCAACGCCGCTAAGAGCATCACTCCCCCCATTAATAAAGCAGGAATGGCAACCCCCAACATGATGACCAGCTGCAGCACGACTACGCCAGCCGTACTCACCAGCGTCACTCCTTCGAGCAAAGCAATAGGTTCAGGTTTGGTGCGGCCCAAACGATTGGCAGTGAACATGGCAATCACACGTCCGCCCACTACGGTCATCATCAGTGTGATTAACAGTACGGCCAAGTAGGCGGCTTGGCGGATCAGCTCGGCGTCACCCTGCATCACCCCTAAGTGCATCGCCAGGTTAGCCGTGGCAAACAGCAACAGCACAGGTATAAAGATCAAGTTGCGCCAACGCTTTGCGGTAATAACCAGACGCGCCATAGTAATGGCGACCACTGGAAGAAATACAAGGTCAACCGCCAGCAGCAGCCATCCTGGCAAATCCATGGGAAAAGCCATCAGCACTCTACCCAATAGCCATAGCACCACCAGACCCAGTAGCGGCGCGCCGCTTAAGCTCGGCAGTCCTGTCCAGTTGCGTACGGCAGTCAGCAAAAATCCCGCTACCACCGCCGCGGCAAAGCCAAACAACATTTCATGCTGATGCCAGAACACTAGGCCGCCATAAGGACGCAGCAAAATAGTGCCATGCCAGAAGGCCAACCACACCAGTAGAGACGCCACACTAAACAGCGCAGCCAGCAAAAAGAAAGGCCTAAAAGCCAAGCGCATGAATGGCAGATGTTCAAGCTTAGAAACAGGCTGGGATGAGGTGGTCGTTGGCATGGCATGATCCCGACTAAATTACTTGGAAATATGATTGTGCGCCTAGCCATTAACAAAGACCATGACATGCATCAAAAATACATCTTATGGCTGGCGTTTATAGGCCCAAGGCATTAAGATTCATTTTAAATACTTCTTAATATACCGAGGGATTAACAGTGCTAACACATGAGCAGGAAAAACTGATCAACGCGACCGCTCCCGTCGTAGCCGAACACTTAAATGCGATTACCCAGCGCTTCTATCCGCTAATGTTTACCCGCTACCCAGAGGTCAAACCGCTCTTTAATGAGGTTCATCAGCAAAGCGGTGGTCAGCCCCGTGCCCTGGCCCACGCTGTTTTGGCCTATGTCCAACTACGCAGCAACCCAGCTCAGGCGCGGGCCACGCTGGATGTTGTGGTCAGTAAACACATCTCGCTAGGCATTCTCCCTGAACAGTACCCTATCGTCGGTGAATGTTTGCTGGCGGCGATTGGCGAAGTACTCGGTGATGCCGTGACACCAGAAATCGCCGACGCCTGGGGCGCTCTGTATAACGAGCTCGCCGCTCTTTTGATCGATCTTGAAGATCAGCGCTATCGTGAGTTTGAGCAGCGTCCGGGCGGCTGGCGCGGCACACGTCGTTTCAAGATCGCCAGTACCCAGCAGGAAAGTGCCTTAATTCGTTCTTTTATCCTTGAACCCGAGGATGGAGGTCGTGTGGCTGACCATGAGCCAGGTCAGTATATCGGTATACGTCTAACCATTAATGGCGAGCTGGTTTATCGACATTACAGCCTCTCAGACACGCCAAATGGCCAAAGCTATCGAATCTCGATCAAACGCGAAGAACAGGGCCAAGTCAGCCGCCACTTCCACGATGTTTTACAACCAGGCGATATCTTGGAACTGTTACCACCAGCTGGTGACCTTACCTTGGTTGAGGGTGACGAACCTCTGCTGCTTGCCAGTGGAGGGGTTGGGCAAACGCCTCTACTTCCCATGGCTCGCCATGCCTTGTCACTTGGGCGGCAGGTCATCTATCTACACGCCGCCTTGGATGCCGAGCATGATGCTTTTAAAGGCGAATTAGAAGCGCTAGAGAGCGAGTACCCTGAACACCTTCAGGCTGTCCGCATTCATGAGCGCGGCAACGAAGCCGAGCATATTGGTCGTATCGACCGCAGTTTATTAGCTCACTACCTACCAGACCTTAAGACACGCTGCTATTTTGTGGGTCCCCAAGGATTCATGACGGCAATCAATAGTGCTTTGTCTGAATTGGGTGTCGATGAGGATCGCCGCCACTTCGAGCACTTTGGCCCCTCGCGCCCTCTCGAAGCAGCCTGACACTTGTCCCCTGGTTAGAGCTTAGGGTTTATTGCCCTAACTCATGCCAACCAGGAAAGCGGGCTGTGATGAACAGCGGCCCCCACCATATAGGCGAAGATGGCCAACGCCACTAATGCTGCCAAGGCTCGCACCGTTGGCGTTGCCCCGCACTTAATCGCAATGGTGCCAATACCGATATAGGCCAGCAGCGCCAGTAACTTGGCGCCAAGCCAAGGAAGCTGCCAGGGCCATACGGAAAGCAATACCATCAAGGTCACCCCAAGCCCCAGCAAGGCCGTGTCGATGAGATGGGGCAATACCTTGACCCAACGGGCGTTGAGCCGCGGGCTTTCCTGTACCGACCACCAGGCGCGCACTACGAAGAGCGTGATGCTCAGCGCAGCGGCCGTCATGTGCAGGTGCTTGATGAGGAAATAGTGCTCCATGGTAACCGTCCCTAGCCGACGTTAACCGCATTGCCGTGATGATCGAAGGCAAGATAGGCGGTGATATTACCCATTTGCAGCGACTCCATCATACGCTGGAGCTGCCGTTCAACCTCGGTATCATCTTCTGGGTCGTCCATGGCTGCAGCGAAGACTAGATCCCATTCAATCTCGGTACGGCGAGACTCCTCGACCAAAGCAGCCATGCTGCTCAGCGCCTCCATCGACTTGTCTACGCATACCACAGGCACCAACACACCCCCTTCACCCTGTTCGAAGCGGCGCCGCTGGTCAGCATCAGGGAAATCAGGCAGCTCTGCGCGAACGAACACAAACAGCAGTCGCTGGGGCTTAGGTTGTTTACGTGCTTCCTGCAGTAAATCGGCAAACGTCGCTATAGTCATAAAAGGAGCCTTATCGCTAGTAGTTAAGAATCAGTAGGTGAGACTAGTAGATGACGTTACTCGGGTGACTCTACAAAAAGCCATAGCAGCAGCATTATCATGAACAGTGGGATCAGCAGACTGAATGGCGCTGCGCGCCAACCATAGGCTTGGACGACCAGGGGCGCCATCCGCAAGGAAAGCCCTACCCCTGCCGCTAAGGCAAGACAAAGCCCCACACAAAGATGCACCCAACGACCAGGCATCCAGCCTTTGGCGTGGGCGATACCGGTAGCAATCACCGCGCCTCCTAATCCGAGCCCAACGCCCACCAGCAGAAATTCCCACGGCTGGCTTGCCATCCCAAACCCGCCCAGCACCAACGCTAGCCCCAGTAATAGCCACTGCATCAAGCGGCAAGTGTCACCTAGCCTGGCGATATACAAAGCCGGCCACACCAGCAGGGCACCACTACACAGCGGTATCAGCACATAGATTGGTTGTTTTGCGAGCAGGGCATAAAGTGTCCAGCTAGCCACCGCTAAAGCGCTTGCCAGTGGCATTAACAGCATAGCGACCAGCATTTGATAACCATCAACTGGCTGTATTGATGCCTTCAACGTGGGAGGCGGCACAGATGACGGCATGGCGTTTCCCAGCAAAGGTATAAAGGCATCGGAAGACATGCCAGAATTGTCGGCAAATACCGGGTGTAGGTCAAAAAACATCGGAGGTAGGCCGGCTATCCCCAAAGGAATAGCCCTCGTATCGAAATGCAGCCAGTGCCACACTCCCTTACCTCTTCCGCGCTATCGGAAATGCCATGAAATTACTTCAGCGCTCCCTGGTTGCTCGCATCATTGCGTCCTTACTTGCCATTAGCGGGATGGCACTCATCAGCATCACCCTGACCATGGCAATGTCTAACAGCAGCCGTGGCGATGCGGCCGCGATCAATGTCGCTGGCTCACTACGCATGAATGCCTATCAGATCATGGGGGCCTTGCAGCGCCTGGCGTATGTCCCAGAGGAGACAAGCGAAGAGCAGCTCGACGGTCTGATTTCGCGCTTCGATCAGCGTTTGCATGGCACAACGCTACAACAAACAATCCCTGCTGATGATAGTCATGAGCGCCGCCGTCAATTGGAGAAACTTCAGGTCTACTGGCAGCACACGCTTCGCCCGGCACTAGAGGCACCGTCCACAGCCACAGCGCTTGACCTGGATACGCTAGAAATGATGATCGTGGCGATGGTCAGTGACATCGAAATTCTAGTGACCTATCTGGAGCAGAGCACCGAGGCCAAGGTGCGACTGCTAGGCATGATGCAAGTGCTTTTCCTGGTACTGATCGCTATTGTCGTTTCGATAGCCCTCTACGATGTTCGCTTCAATCTGGTAGTGCCTTTACGCCAGCTTATGGTACTTGCCCGCGAGGCGGCTCAGCGCAACTTCAAGCCGCGTTCACAGCTTCGCGGCAGCGACGAGTTGGCATTGTTGGGACACACCTTTAACAAGATGTCTGCCGAGTTGGCAACAAGCTATGCCGCATTAGAAGACAAGGTGTCGCGCAAGGAGCAGGAGCTTGAACGCAGCAATCAGGCGCTGCGGGTAATGCACGATGCCAGCCGCTCGCTGTATGGGGGCGGTAATGATCTCTGCTCTAGCGCAGCGCCCATGTTACGCGAACTTGAAAAGCTGCTGGATATTGGCCCGATACGGCTTTCCCTAAACGATCCTTTTGATCAACGGGAAATGCCGGTTTTAGAAACCCACTCGCGTACCCGACCAGAGTATTGCCGTGACCAGGAATGCCACGCCTGCCTAATCGATCCCCGCCCCTTGGAAATAGTGGCCAATAACCGGTCCCAATGCTTACTGCTACCTATCAGCGTAGGCGATACGCTACTAGGCACCTTAGAAGTGTGGTATCCCCAGGAGCGGCTCAACGATAGCACCCGTCGGCTGCTCACCATGTTAGCCGACCAGCTCGCCACGGCGGTGTACCTGCAGCGGCGTATCGAGGAGCAGCAGCACGTCACGTTGATCAACGAGCGAACCATCATTGCGCGCGAACTGCACGACTCTCTAGCCCAATCACTCTCTTATCTCAAGATGCAGGTCGCCCGTCTCGAACGCATGCAGCAAAAAGAGGCAACCCGCGAGGCGCAGTCTGCGGTATTCGACGAACTACGTACCGGCTTGAACAGCGCCTATCGTCAACTGCGTGAGCTACTCACTACGTTCCGGCTCAAACTTGAGGGACCGGGGCTGCAGTTTGCCTTGCGCCAGACCATCGAGGAGTTTAGCAAGCGCATGGGGGTAGCGGTCGACCTTGACTACGATGTGCCGCCTTATCTGCTTAACCCCAATGAAGAAATTCACGTCCTGCAGATCATTCGCGAGGCGCTGGCCAATACCCACAAGCATGCCCAAGCCCACTGGGCTGGGGTCACCGTGCGTTTCGCCGATGCTCGCCTGCTAGTGCGTATTGAGGATGACGGCATCGGCCTTGAAGACGATAGTTCGCCGCCGATGCACTACGGTTTGGTGATCATTCGCGACCGTGCCACTACCCTGAACGGGAAGCTGAGCATCGCCAATCGCCCCACGGGCGGCACCAGTGTTGAGATTGTGTTTACGCCGTTGACCGCTCGCTTAATTCAGCAGCAGCCTGTGACGGCTGCCCCCGACTCTCACTTAGGTACAGGGACTTCTTAATGACGCTGACCACCGCCAACGATACACCCGCCAGCCTGATGATTATCGACGACCACCCGCTACTACGGCGTGGCGTGATACAGCTGCTTGAACTAGAAGACGACCTTGAATTGGTTGGTGAGACGGGCGACCCAGAAGAAGGCATTGCGCTGGCCCTCAAACTTGAGCCTGACCTGGTTCTACTGGATTTGAACATGCCAGGCGTCAATGGCTTAGAAGCCTTGCGCCGCCTACGGGAAGCTAACTATAGCGGCCGGGTGGTGATGTTTACTGTTTCCAACCATGAGGATGATGTTGTCGCTGCGCTGCGCAACGGTGCCGACGGTTACCTGTTAAAGGATATGGAGCCTGAAGACATGGTTCGCCAGCTGCGTCAGGCTGCTTTGGGGCGCATGGTCATCAGCGAAAGCCTGACCGCCCTACTCGCTGAAGCCCTGCGTAATCAGCGCAATGCGCCCACCACCCCGGATATTCATAGCTTAACGCTGCGTGAACGCGAAATTCTGCAACAGCTTGCTGGCGGCCTCTCCAATAAGCTCATCGCGCGCAAGCTGGATATTACCGAAGGCACGGTCAAGGTTCACGTCAAGCACCTGCTCAAAAAGCTCAACTTACGCTCGCGTGTCGAAGCCGCCGTCTGGGCAGTCCAGGAAGGTATCGATCACTAGTCGATTCTGTGTGGTTACCTCCAAAGACTCACAGCATACTTTTGCTCTGACCCGCGCTTACCCCCTCTCTATTTTTTGTCTTTAAAAACAATGAACATGGGCTTTTCAGCGGCTACCTATCAAGAGGTATGTCGCTGATTTATAGGTTATTTCTCTTAGTTTCCCAATCCCCTTTGCAAGCGTATCTTGCCTTCTAACTGCCAAATGCAGAAAGGTTTGAAGCCAAGGGGAATCCGCCATGAGCAAGAGAAATGCCGACATTGAGAAATGGAATGTCGAAGACGCCCAATTCTGGGAACAGGAAGGCAAGCACATTGCCAACCGCAATCTATGGATATCCATTCCCAGTCTGCTGATGGGATTCGCTGTCTGGATGATGTGGGGAATGATTACCACCCAGATGCAGAACCTGGGTTTTTCGTTCACGGTTAACCAGCTATTTTCCCTGACCGCACTTGCCGGTTTAGCCGGTGCCACACTGCGCATCCCAGCATCGTTCATGATCCGCATCGCTGGCGGGCGTAACACTATCTTTCTGACCACCGCGCTATTGATGATCCCCGCCGCAGGAACTGGTATCGCTTTGATGAACCCAGACACGCCGTTCTGGGTTTTCCAGGCGTTGGCGCTACTTTCCGGTATCGGCGGTGGCAACTTCGCTTGCTCGATGAGCAACATCTCCACATTTTATCCCAGCAAGCAGCAAGGTTACGCCCTGGGCATGAATGCAGGCCTCGGCAATTTCGGCGTCACCGCCATGCAAGTTGTCATCCCGCTGGTAATGACCGTCGGCATTTTCGGCGCTATAGCCGGTTCGCCGATGGAATTGCAAAGCGCCAGCGGCACCTTGATTGGTCGCATCGAAGCGGGAACTGATACCTGGATCCAGAATGCTGGCTTTATCTGGCTCGTTTTTCTGATTCCGCTGGCGTTCGCCGGTTGGTTCGGCATGAACAATCTTCGCACTATTACGCCCAACCCTGGTTCGCCGCTGGCGGCTTTCGGCAAAATATTAGGGCTTTACGGCGTCGGCTTGGTGACCGCCATCGTCGGTATGTTGGCACTTGGCTGGCTTAATATGTGGATTGCCCTGCCGTTAACCATTGTTCTGACTCTAGTGTTGTTGCGCCTGATTCCAGGCGACATCAAGCCCAATATTCAGAAGCAGTTCGCGATATTTACCAATAAGCACACTTGGTCAATGACCATCCTCTACATTCTAACCTTCGGCTCCTTTATCGGCTTCTCTGCAGCCCTGCCGCTCTCCATCAACGTGATCTTCGGCAACATGATGGAAGCCACTGCCGATGGCACGCTGATTCGCGTGGCTAACCCAGAGGCGCCCAGCGCTTTAACCTGGGCCTGGATAGGCCCCTTCGTGGGCGCCCTGATCCGTCCGCTGGGCGGATGGATCTCCGACAAAGTGGGTGGCTCCATCGTTACCCAAATAATCTCCGCGGTCATGGTGGTCGCCTCTATCGCCACCGGCTACGTGATGATGCTGGCTTACAACGCCGCCGATCCAAATCAATTCTTCTGGCTATTCCTGCTGCTATTCATCGTGTTATTCGCCGCCAGTGGCATCGGCAACGGCTCTACCTTCCGCAGCATCGGGGTTATTTTCGACCAGCAGCAGAAAGGCCCGGTACTTGGCTGGACCTCAGCCGTCGCTGCCTATGGCGCCTTTATCGCCCCGCGGGTAATGGGCGAGCAAATCCAGGCCGGCACACCGGAACTTGCCATGTATGGCTTTGCGGTCTTCTACGCCATCTGCCTGGTCATCAACTGGTGGTTCTACCTACGCAAGGGTGCCTACGTCAAAAACCCTTGAATACAACTTGCTTCTTTACGCCCGGAGCCAAGCTCCGGGTCTTCACTCCCTACCCCACTGCGGGAGGACACCATGAAAATCATGATCGCCTATGACGGTTCGCGAAACGCCAAGCTGGCGCTCGCTCAAGTCGTCACTATGTTCCGCTGCAACCAACCTCTGCTGGTACTGGTCGGCGTGGTGGAGAACCCACTCGACGCTACCGATAGCAACGAAACGCTTTTTCAGCAGGAACGCGATGAGGTTAAACGGCACCTTCAAGAGGGTGTGGCATTCGCCATCGGCGAGGGCTTCCAGGCCGAGCAGCTTCTCGCCGAGGGGGATGCGCGCAAGATGTTGCTGCAGGCCACTCGCAAACTCTCGCCAGACCTACTGGTCATTGCCCGCCATAGCCATCAGCCGGACGGCGGTATCATCGCCAAGTCGTTGACTTATTTTGTTGATGAACTCGACTACATGACTTTCGGCAGCGTCAGCTCGTTCCTGGCCCGGCGCGCCGAGTGTCCCTTATTGATCCTACCCAGCCCTTGAGCAGCCCCCACCCCTCTTTTTGGTACAAACCACCTTTGGGACACAGGACGATACGACCATGAAAGTTTCCGCTGTATTCAAGTTTCGCAGCCCTGAGATTCGGGCCTTGCACCTGACCTGGATTGCCTTCTTTATTACCTTTTACGTGTGGTTCAACATGGCGCCGCTCGCGTCGAGCATGCTCAAGAGCGTCGACTGGCTGACCACGGATGATCTCAAGCTGTTCGCCATCTGCAACGTGGCCTTGACCATTCCCGCCCGCATCATCGTCGGCATGGCGCTGGATCGATTCGGCCCGCGACGGGTGTTCTCGGTGCTCATGGTCACTATGGCGCTACCGGCGTTGGCGTTCGCTTTCGGTAACAGCATGACGCAACTGCTGGTGGCGCGCCTGGTGCTGAGTTCGATTGGTGCCAGCTTTGTGGTCGGTATCCACATGACCGCGCTGTGGTTCAAGCCGAAAGACATCGGTTTCGCCGAGGGCTTTTACGCTGGTTGGGGTAACTTCGGCTCCGCCGTCGCGGCCATGTCGCTGCCGACCATCGCCTTGAGCATGTACGGCGGCCCCGATGGCTGGCGCTGGGCAATTGCCCAGAGCGCTATTGTGATGGCAGCCTACGGCGTTTACTACTGGTTCGCGATCACCGATGGCCCGGACGCTAAAGCCCACCGCAAGCCACGCAAAACCGCCGCTATGGAAGTGAGCTCCTGGGGCGATATGATCAAGCTGATTATCTGGACAATCCCGCTGGTCGGCGTACTCGCGATTCTGGTCTGGCGCATCCAGTACATGGGCTATTTATCGGTCACTGGTGCGGTCATCGCTTACCTCACCATCGTAGCGATCGTCATTTATCAGATAGTACAAATCCTACGGGTCAATCTGCCGATTCTGCGCAAGGGTGTACCTGAGGATGATAAGTACTCATTCAACAGCGTGGCCGCGCTTAACAGCACTTACTTTGCCAACTTCGGCGCTGAGTTGGCGGTGGTATCGATGCTGCCCATGTTCTTTGAGGAGACCTGGGGGTTGAATGCCGCCACGGCCGGCCTGATCGCGGCGTCGTTCGCTTTCGTCAATCTGGTCGCACGCCCCATGGGCGGCATGGTTTCCGACCGCATGGGTAACCGGCGTTTCGTAATGCTGTGCTACATGTTTGGCATTAGCGTTGGGTTCTTGCTGATGGCCATGCTCAATTCGAGTTGGCCACTCATTCTGGCCATTGCGGTGACCATCGGCACCTCGATTTTCGTGCAAGGGGCTGAGGGGGCAACCTTCGGTATCATTCCCTCCATCAAACGCCGCATCACTGGGCAAATCTCGGGCATGGCGGGCGCTTACGGTAATGTTGGCGCGGTGGTCTACCTAACCATCTTTACGTTTGTCACACCCTCGCAGTTCTTCTACATCATCGCGACGGGTGCCTTCATCAGTTGGGTGATCTGCCTAGTGTGGCTCAAGGAACCAGAAGGCGCTTTCGACGACGAGTACTATGTCTCTTCAGTCGATAGGGCCATCGAAGAACAAGCGCTACAGAATGCGAAACCTTGAACATTCAGACCATCGTTAATTAACACACATAACCCGGGGTGTCAGAGCAGATGACCAAGATAGCTCCCTGGGTTACCAACTCAGGTAGTTTCCGGATAGCGGCGTTACAGATTAAGCACAATCATGACGGTATCTGCTTCATCTTTGGTTGACTGGACCACGAAACCAAACTCTTTCGCCATTTCTCGCATGGCATGGTTTTCTCGCAGAACATCGGCAAAGACCTGCTGAAGGCCATTTTCACGCGCATAGTCAATCATCTGCTGCATAAGCCGATAGCCAAGCCCGGTGCCCTTCATGTCACTACGCACCATGATCGCAAACTCCGCCTTTTCCTTGTCGGGATCAGCAGACAAACGGACAACACCCACGATTTCCTGTTTACCTTGTGGCATCGCAATAAACGCCATTTCCCGATCATAATCGATCTGAGTCAGCCGGGCGGCGAAGGCATGGTCGAACCGCCGGATGGCAGCAAAGAAGCGTAGCCGCACATCATCGGACGTGGAATAACGAAGCATATCCACCAGCGCACCCTCATCTTCGGGACGAATAGGGCGCAGTGAATAATGTTGGCCATTGCGTGTTTCGATAGTTTGCTCAAGTTGCTGCGGATAGGGGCGTATAGCAAACGGAGGCCGCTCTTCACGGTCGGCCCTGACCACGATCCGCGCATCCAAGGCAATCACTCCGGTGGCATCGGCCAGTAGCGGGTTGATATCCAGTTCAACCACGCGATCCAGATCGCTGATCAACTGTGACAGTTTAATGAGCGTGAGAGAAATCGCCTCCAAGTCGGCCGCAGGACGGTCACGGTAGCCTCGCAGCAAACGTGAGATACGTGTCGCCTTGATCATTTCTTGTGCTAGCAGCGGGTTGAGTGGCGGGAGACCCACCACCCGGTCACCGATTAGCTCTACTGCCGTGCCTCCCTGGCCAAACATAATAATCGGCCCGAAAACGCTATCTTCCGCGACACCTAAAATCAGCTCATGCGCCCCAGGGCGACGAATCATCGGCTGCACATTAAAACCATCTAACCGCGCCTCAGGCGCCACTTGGCGCAGCGTCGCCAGCATATCCTCGGCCGCCTGTGCCACCGCACCGGGCGAGGCCAGGTTCAACTGCACTCCCCCGCTATCAGACTTATGCGAAATATCACGCGAGAGGATCTTCAGCACGACCGGGAAGCCCAACTGTTTTGCTGCTTCACTCGCCTCTTCCGGTGTATGCACAGCGATGGCAGGGACGGTTGGAATCCCATAAGCCGACAATATTGCCGAGGCCTCGGGCTCGGTCAGCACGTTGCGCTCATCTTTAAGGACTTGGTCAATAATAGCGTTTGCGCTGGCTTTATCGATGGTGCCGTCAGTGGAAATGGGCGGTGGCGTTTCCATCAACGTTTGCTGGTTTCGCCAGTAGCTGGATAAGTGCCAGAAGGCCCGGATGGCCTGCTCAGGCGTTTCGTAGGTTGGAATTTTTTGTGCCGCAAATAAATGGCGGGCCTTAGCTGGCGCGCCTTCTCCCAGCCAGCAGGTAAGAACGGCCGGGCGTTGCGACCCCAGGGTATCAACCACCGCTTGGGCAGCGTCCAGGCTATCAGCGACCGCGGTGGGACAGTTCATAACAAGAATCGCATCCGCCTCTTTCTCATTGAGCAAGGCTTCAAGTGCGCTTGTGTAGCGCTCGCCCGGCGCATCGCCGAGGATATCGACCGGATTGGCATGCGACCACGTGGGTGGCAGCACACTATCCAAACGCACTAGCGTTGCTTCAGAAAGCGCGGCCAAGCGACCCTGCATCTCGGCCAGCTCATCCACTGCCAGCACACCGATTCCCCCTCCATTGGTGAGAATAGCTAGCCGGTCGCCTTTAACGTGAATACCGGTGGCCAGGGTGCCTGCGGCTTGAAACAGTTCATCAAGTGTATTGACCCGCAGCATACCTGCGCGCCGAAACGCTGCATCGTAAACGGCATCAGCACCCGCCAGCGCCCCGGTATGTGACAGTGCGGCTTTGGCGCCAGCATCGCTGCGCCCTGCTTTAACCACCACCACAGGCTTATTACGTGAGGCCTTGCGGGCCGCCGATAAGAATTTGCGTGCCTCGGTAATGGCCTCAACATAAAGCAGAATGGAATGCGTCTTGGGGTCGAGGGCCAAGTAGTCGAGCATATCGCCGAAATCGACATCGCTCATCGAACCGAGGGACACCACATGCGAAAAGCCGACCCCCCGCGCTGACGCCCAATCGAGGATAGAAGTAGCCACCGCGCCAGACTGCGTCACAAAGGCGACATTCCCCTTTTGGGGCATGAGGTGCGCAAAGCTGGCATTGATTCCCCGGTGCGGTGCCAAGACCCCCAAGCAATTAGGGCCAACAATGCGCATCAAGTAAGGCTTTGCCGCATCAAGCATCGCCTGTTTGAGCACTTGGCCATCGGCATGCTCACCTTCACCGAAGCCCGCGGTAATCACCACTGCAGCCCGGCACCCACGCTCCCCAAGCTCACGAATAAGCCCGGGGACCGTATCTGGTGGCGTCGCAATAATGGCCAAGTCAGGCGCTAGCGGCAGCTCACTTACCGTGTGGTAGTTGAGAGACGAGCGGATAGCCCGCTCTCTTGGGTTCACGGTCAGGATTGGCCCTTCGAATCCGGCATCAAACAAGTTACGCGCCAGCACAGCACCTACTGAGCCTGGGCGATTGCTGGCACCAATCAAAGCGATCGTGGTGGGAGAAAACAACGCATCTAAATTGCGAATTGACATTGAACATCTCCGTCTAGCAATGGCAGGTCAGCGCGGTATGCTGCGCGTTCATCAACGTTAGTTAAGGAAGAAATATTACAGCTAAATCGCCGTTCTCACGCCTTGCATCGAAAAAACATCAAGACGACTATCTAATAAAGTATACCGAGATGGCTACATAAAATTTAACTTGAAATTATTTAAACGAACCATGATGACCGTCAAGTCATCGTGTATCGCGTAAGGCAGCTAGGCCAAGGACATTTATACTGTTTTAACTTCACAGGAGGTTTAACTTCACAGGAGAAACCAAGACAATGACAGCACTACAATCTCCTCAAATCGAGTTTTGTCGACTATCACTGCCTCATACAGCAAGCTAACAAGCTGCGTGCTAGGCCTTGAAGTGCAGAACGCACACTAGTCGGTCATATGCCATCTAACGCAGTTGCGTCCTTCTTTCTTTGCTCGGTAAAGCGCATGGTCAGCACACCTCAGATCATCTTCCCATTGACTGGGGTGGCATACGTGATAAGCACCAATACTTACAGAGACGCTAATAAGACCATTACTGGTTGAGATAGGTACGCTGGCAACAGCTGTGCAAAGGGTATCTAACGGGAATATATCGATAGCATCATTTAAGTGATTCTGCATAAATTATCGCGTATAAAGAACAAAGATCCATCAGAGTAAAATACAGAACCATGTCTCGGCGCTTACGTTTCGTTTCTTTAACACCTGACCAGCAACGTATCTTAAATGAAGCCTACCAGTACGGCGAAAAGAGAGCACTACGTCGTCGGGCCCACGCCATTCTGCTCAACCACAAGGGCCATACGATTAACCAGATTCGCGATATTATTGGGGTTAAGCGCGATACGGTATCGACTTGGTTATCCCAATGGGAAGCAGACGGTATTGAAGGTCTTCAAGACAAGCCTCGCGAAGGACGCCCGCACCTTCTCAGCGAGAGCGATCTTGCTGTGTTAGAACAACTGGTTGAAGAGTATCCCCATCAATTGCCTGTCCTCCATGCCAAGTTTCAGGAGCAGACAGGTAACGTCGTCAGCCAGGACACGTTGCGGCGCGCGTTAAAAAAAGGCTATAGCTGTAAGCGGATACGCCGCTCATTGAGGGCACATCGTGACGAAGCGGATTTCCGCCATACGCAAGAGATAATCAATGTATTGAAGGAGTGGGAAGATGATGGTGAGTGCGATCTCTATTTCTTTGATGAAGCCGGTTTCTCGCAATCATCGTCACTTCCTTATGCATGGAGCCCGATAGCCAAGCCCTGGGAAGTCACGGCCTACCCACACAGCAAACGGCTGAATGTACTGGGCTTTCTCACCAGAAAAGGTGAGTTTTTTCACCATATGACCACCGACTCAGTGACCACTGAAACCGTTATAGAAGCCTTTGATCAGTTTGCGGCACATAAAGACCCTGACGCATTCGCCGTCGTGATACTGGATAATGCCAGGATGCACCGTTCCAAGGCGTTCCAGCGCAAACTTATTGATTGGATGGCACATCGCATTCACCTGGTCTACTTGTCGCCATATTCGCCGGAGCTGAATCTGATCGAAATCCTTTGGCGCGAAATCAAATACCGGTGGCTACCGTTAACAGCCTACAGTTCGTTCGATAAGCTTTGTGAAGCGGTCAAAAAAGTATGTAATGGTTACGGCACTGATTACTCAATAACTTTTGCATAACCACTTAGATACAGTCCAAATTCTTCACCACCAATACGTGCAATAAAATCGCTTGGCCTTATTTCCCGACTTAAACGGTGAGCCACCTCCGCCAATACCTCATCACCTATTTGGTGGCCGTGTTCATCATTAATGGCTTTAAAAAAATCAATGTCGAGTATCGCAATAGTAAATGGGCTGAACGAGCCCTGACCAATTGAACTTAATTTCTCGACAAAAACACGACGATTGGGTAAATTAGTAAGTGCATCTGTTTCTGCTAAATAGCGTAATTTTTCCACAATGCTCTGACGTGACTTCCCCATTTCCAAGGCGTAAAAGAGGGTACCAAGCGTATCCAACAAAGGTTGAAAAAACGCAGCATCCTCCTCTGTATAATCGACGCTTTTATTAGCCAAGCCAATTATACCCACGACCTCGTCACCGACCTTGATAGGCAATCCCAAAAAGCGTCGTAATATTGGATGTCCAGGTGGCATTCCAAGGGGATTAGTATGGTGAATGTAATCATTCATCAAAACAAACTTGCCCGCTGAGATCACTTTACCAAAAACATTATTTTCACTGGCTATATATAACTCCCCCTTTTCGTAAGAATCATACAAGACATCAGAAGCCCGGCACCAACTCACTTGAGAAAGCGAATGTATAAATAACATTTCTTTACCGTCCAGCTCAACTAATTGACCAATAAAGCCAACCTCACTGTCAGCAAGCGCCAGCAGCTCTTCAAAAATAAAGCTGCATGATTTCTTAATATCTTTCTCTCTTAAAAAACAGCTTGGGCCCTAATAATAAAATTAAGCAAACAAATCTGCTTACGCTCACTTAATTCTCCATTTTTCTTAACAGTAATATTTTTACTTGTACCAGCCACCCGTAATGGAGCCCCGCTTTCATCATATTCAAACGCTTTTCCATAGATTTCAAACCATATCCAGCTACCATTAATATGACGAGCACGAAACTCATTATTAATAGCGACCGCTCTACCTTCAAGGTGCTCAATAACCGATTTTTTTAGACATTCGTAATCATCGGCATGCACTCTACTCATCCAATAACTGAGTGTGATCTTATTATCTACAGGCTCAATGCCTAACAAATAAAACCAAGTTGGGCCAAACTGAATTTCACCGGTAGAAATTATCCACTCCCATGTATCGACTCCCACATCAGCCCCTAACTGCTTATAAAACCAATCAACACGGGTGTTTACGTGTTTATCGATCAAATAAATATAATCACTAATAAAATAGCTTAGTGTTTCAAGAAAGCGCAGGTCTTTTGTAGACAAGATATTTGGCTTACTATCAATTAAGCATACCGCCCCTACCTCTTTACCACCCGCCATTAAAGGAACCCGCGCATAAAACCGAATGCCCGGCTCGCCTGTTACTAATGGATTATGTTGAAAATCAGGGTGAACACTTGCATCATCTACTATCAGTAGGCCTTTCTGGTTGACCACATGTTTGCAAAAGGCATTTTCCATTGCAATAGCATCAACATCAATGCCAGCTTTTGCGATAAGCCAATGCTCATCTCCGACCAGTGTTACTAGCGCAATAGGAAAAACAAAAAAATCAGCAACCGAGGCAATTAACATATCAAGTGCATGGCCCCTTGCATCGTGCTGAACGGTATAATTGCTAATCTTCTGCCTTTGTCTGTCCAGCATGATATTCCTCATCGCTGGCGCGATAATTAATTAACTATTTTCAGCCGATGTATCTAACCTTTACTTATGGTCGCTTTTACCTAGCCTGTCAAGAAAATAACATGCGTGAATTAGTTACTGAAGTTATTAAAAAGATAATTAAAATAACAAAACAGCTTTTACTTAGTTAGCTAACATATAAATGATTCATAAAAATATACTAATTTTTAGAGCAACCACGACACACTGGATTTAGTAACAGTAGACTTTAGACTCATAACTTACCGTTCCGTTTTTTTATAGCTAGATGCTTGGCTGGCCGACAGCGTATTCGCCACGAAGCCCACCCGTTAAGCGGGATGTGTGTACAGGTGATATCGTTGTCGGTGGCCACCCTGACGTGCCCTACTTTCTGGTCGTTGTAGAAAGTCATCCAGACGTTAAAAAGCTTGGTTCCAGTAGCACGTTTAGGCGCTTTTTCGTGACCAATAGAACATGCCTGATGTCTTGTTCAATATAGTGACTGATAACTGTTCATCACTCGGCCTGCCCGCTAGGCCATAACACACATGCAGTGGCAAAAGGTGCTCTTCCCTCGGATGACAAAAGCGTGCATGTGGAGCGCTGTCCCAGTGAGCCAAGCGACGGCTGCGCTCTACTTCATCAATCTCTTGGCTGGAGCACGTAGTTATTAACCACTCTTCGAAGGCCATATTTTTTGCTTGGCTCTCTTGCGTAATAGGGCTAAAGAATTCCCGCATGTTGTGAAATGAAAAACCTGATCCGATCACCAGCAGGTTCTGGCGCTCAAGAGATTTGAGCGCGCGGCCAATGGCAAGGTGGGTATTAGCGCTGAGGTTGTTAACCAACGAGAGCTGTACGCAAGGGATATCAGCCTGCGGGTACATTATTTTGAGTGGGACAAATAAGCCATGATCAAAGCCCCGTTGGGCATCTTGCTGGGCTGGAATGCCAGCGTTTTCAAGCGCCCGCCCCACCTGTTGTGCCAACCCAGGGTCACCAGTACAAGGATACTGAATTCGATAAGCTTCGGGTGGGAAGCCAGCGTAGTCATAAATCAGCTCTGGCGCGGTCCCGGAAGTGATCGTGGGCTCAGACGCTTCCCAGTGGGCGCTAATGACCAAAATAGCTGACGGCTTGCTGATCACATTGGCTATCCCTTTTAGCGACTCGACCATCCCTTGGTGATCCGGGTCGCCCAATAGCGGCAGAGGCCCGCCGCCGTGGGAGAGGAATAAAATATCTGGTGCGGTGTTCATCATTATTTCCTCGTGGTGATAGTCGTTCGCCGGACCGGTAAGCGCATTTATCTAACAATCCACGTATCATTGTCTATTTTGTAGTCGTTGCCAAAGCGGGTAGCTTTATCGTAGCGGCTTGTACCCGATGTTGAAGTTTTGGGCATAGCGAGGGTTTCTATTAATCCACTCCCAACGCCTTCACGACTGCGTCGATTGGCTCTGCATAGAAGCTGGTCTGAAATTTGGTAAATAGCTCGCCGGGGATGGTGGGAATATCCATGGCGCTGCTCATCGGCAGGGTGACTCGCTTACCGCCGGCATCGAAGGCGACCTGCAGGCACTCTGCAAGGTTTTGAACGGGTTTTAAACTTCCGCCCAGGCTCATATCGCCTAGCACCACCATTTGGCTTTGCGTCGGCTTGCTGACAAGGCCTGATGAAAACGCCACCAAACTGGCTAACGACAAATCGCGCAGGACACCGCTATTTTGAAGGTCCACCACATGGAGGTGGAAATCATGCTCCATGACCTTACGGGCACCACTGATGCGGCTGGCATTGGCCTTGAAGTAATCAAATGCCATTTTGACCTGCTCTTTGGCTGCGGTGGAGTTCCATAGCCCCGACATCGCCAGCTTGCCGCTGCCTGCGGTTACCTGCATTTCGATGCGGTAAACACCCGGCATACCTTTATCGCTTAGGCCAATGGTATGCACGACGCCCGGCTTGCCCTGGCCTTCTGGAATCAAGCCACCGCCACCCTGCTCTTTCACCGACACAAAGTGCTCTTCCAGGGTCTCCTTGTCGATGTAACTGAAATGGACATCGTAAAACTCCATACCTCCAATTTTTTTCAGCTGCTCTTTCACCCGGCGTCGCACTTGCATGGCGTATTCCAGGCACTCCCTCACATCTTCTTTCGCAAGTCCTTGTGAACCGCCGCCATGCGGGAACATCAGTTTGAGCAGGCCAGAAACCGTTTTACGCACCGCGATCACATCACGCTGATTGAGGTTGTCACCCAGAGAAAAGTAGCGATCAATCGCATCGGCGAAACTGCGCTTGCGCATTTCACGGAAAAATTCAGCCAGATAATCGACGATAAACCCATAGCGCTGGGTAAAGAACGATGGCCGCATCTTGGGGATTTCCCAGCCAGGAATGTAGGCATGGAAGCGATCAAAAAACGCCGCATCAATCATCGCATCGGGAAATGGCGTCAACAGATGGCTGGTTTTCACCATCGACTCAACGCTCTGATTGATGTTGCCTATAAACACCATCGAGGCCGATGCCTCCATCTGCTCACGCCCACGGGCAAATGAACCGGACGCCATATAATCTTTCATGATCTGCACCCCGTCCTTATCCTTGAACGAGATACCCGCTACTTCATCGAACGCCACCAAGTCCCACATGCCGACTAAACCAATGCGCCGTGAGCTCATGTTGTAGAACAAATTAGCCACCGTGGTCTGCCCGCCGGAGACCAGAATACTGTTGGGGGAGCACTCCTTATAGATATGGCTTTTGCCGGTGCCGCGTGGCCCTAGCTCACAAACGTTATAGTTGTTTTCAACAAACGGGATCATCCTGGCGAGCAAGTGCCACTGCACGCTCTCGTCTAGCTCAGCGGGTTCCATGCCAATCGAGCGGATCAGTACTTCACGCCATTGTGAATTGGTGAACCCACGCCGCCCTTCAAATAGCTCGTCCATATTCATGTGCGGCATTTGAATCGGCTTGAGCAGGCTGACGCCGAATGGTGATGTTGTCTGCCCCTCTTCATGGAAGTAACTTAGCGTTGCGATGACCCAAATACCGCCTACTAGCAGCTTTTCGTTCTCTTTGACGATGCCTGCGGAGATCTCAGCATCTTTGATGCCTAAGTTGCTAAACGCTGCTTCATAGCGGTCTTTCTTCTCGTTCAGTCGCACCGTGACACGATCAATGACCTTGAAGCTGCCCCGTTCCCGAACAATAGACTTCACCTTCTCCGCTTCATCAGGCCGAACGTAGTTGTTCGTCAAAATCGCTTTGACGTTTTCCAGGCCTTTTGCAATCACCTCTGCATCATCAGATGCGCAGTACATACCCAGCAGGTACTCCAGCACGTAAACCGGCACGTTGGCGCCCTCTTTCACGCGCTGAGTTAGATCCTTGCGCACCACTCGGCCAGCAAAGTGGCTATTGAGCAGCGTGTCCAAGTCTGCGTCGTGGAGCGAATCAGTCATTTGCGTAGCGGAAGATGGCTCGAAATCCATGTAGACGGTCACTCCTAAACGGCGAAAAAGAGCACAATTTTGTGTGTGAGAAAGCTAACTGGCAAAGCGTTGACAGATGACAAGTCGTTACCTGCATCGCGACTTGCCGGACGATCACTGGCTTAGAAGAAATCATCCGTAAAGGCCAAGTCGATCACCACCCGGTAGCGCTCCCGCTCGGTGCCTAAGTCTTTATCGCGCAGCACCAGGAAGTAGTCATTTTTACGGTCACACGAAGTGCCCGAGAGCGAAAGGCGTACCGACTTCATGCGCTCGTTCATGTTGTCGCTGGCGCTATCAAAGGTGATTACCTCTTCACTGGAGACCACGTGACTGCCTTCATAAATCGCGACTGAAAGGGTGACAGGCCGCAAGCGTTCACTCACCGCTTCGGTTTGCAGCAGGTCGAAGCGCTGAATGTTATTGACCATCTTCAGCGATGCCTTCGGTGAGATCACTTCCACCTTGCGGGTGCTGCGTTTCTCGGCTTTTTCGCCACGCAGCTGCTGTATCGTGAGCACCGGCACAACGATTTCTTGGGGCATGATGCCACCATGCACAAAGCGCGCCCCGCCCACAAAATGGAAACGGTGCGCGCCTTTGGGTATCCAGAACTGTGTCTCGCAGGTGGTGCCTGCGGTATCGCGGGTATGGCCGTGCCAAACGCTGGGATTATCGGGCAGCGATTCACCCAGCACATAGCGCTTTTTGCTTTTGAACGCGGAGCCAGGCTTGTCCGTAAGCGCCGTGCGGTCAGTGGCGTCTAAGGCGCTACGCTGGAATAAGAAACCGTGGTCTGCCGTCACCAGCACCGTGCTGGTATTCAAATGCATCAAAATTTTGCGGGTCAGCTGATCTAGCTCATCAATGGCATCTTCCACCGCCGCAAACGTCTCGCTTTCGGTGTTAGCTGAATCTCCACGAGCATCCACCACATTGTGGTAAACGTACATCAGCTGGACGCCTTTGATTTTTTCGCGCCCCTCTTCCCGAGACCAACCTTTCACCTCGTCGGCGGTGACCGCCATAGCCTCACCACCCAGCGCCTCCTTTAAGAGTTTGCTACGGTTGACGGTGCCCTGGGTTGATTGACCATTCACCAACACCGTATCACTGCCTGGTTGATAGCTTAGCTCACGGTGCGGTAGCAGCGAGGCCATGCCCAGCGTGGTATAGCTAGGCACCACCCCCAACTGACTTTTTAACGTCGCTTCACTGTAACGCTTGGCATTGATGCGCTCGCGCAGCTCTTCGGCAGCTTCATAACGGAAGGCATCGCTAATCACCACCACCACGCGTTTTTGGCGGCTAGCGGCTAACTGAGGTTGCACCCAATCACGGTAGAAGTTCTGTTGATTAGGAATGTTGGGCAGCTTCCAGTGCGTCAGCCGCTGCTCGGCCTCTACACGCTCGCTCCAGTTGCGGGTCAGCTGGCCTAAAAACCACTCGTCGTAACAACGCTCGACGGCGGTATCCAGGTTTTTCAGCAGCTCAACACTGGTCGCGTCAGATGCCACCGCGTAGTGGCGATAAGCCGTATCAAAACGGTATAGATCGGTTTGGTAAGCGTGGTACAGCGCCTCAACGCTCTCAAAGTGAAACCCTTTGGCATGTTGGTGGCGTAGGCTGAACAGTGCAATAGCGGCGGTGAGCGCTGCGTACAGCTGCCGATAACGCTCGCGGCGGGCATCGTTTTTATGCCGAGACGCCCAATAGCCATCTAATCGCTCAACAATAATGCTATCGAATAGCCGCAGGTCGCGAACATCAGCGGTGGGAATCGCTTGGCAGAGATCCACAATGATCTGTTTTTCAACCACCTCAAAGGTGGCCACATTGCTAAGCTGCTCTAGCGGCACATTATGCAGTTTGTCATCAATACGCTGCGCATCAGCTACCCAACCTGAGATCACATCGAACGCTGGGTAAAACCGCGAGCTATCCCGCCAGCGAGTCAGCAACGCCCGCGAAGATGCACGGGCATTAACAGAAGGAATCGCCACCTGGCGTGCCCAGTCAGGAATATCAGAAATACTCTCGCAGTAGCCAGTAATCAGTAACCGCAACATTAGCTGACCGAAATTCAGAGGCGTTTCACCACTCAGCTCTTCACGGCTGGCGGGGTAACCGACTTCGGCTTGTAGGACACGTACAAACGCAGGCACCAGGGCGTACTTTTCGGACTCAACTAAAGCTGCCGGATTCGCCTCTAACCCCAGCTCGTGGGTCACCGCCTCTTCTGCTAGATGAAACAGCAGCGTCGCCACATCTACTGAAGCTGCCCCCACCACCACGGCCAGCATCGCAAGGTCCAGCTCATCTTCACTCATGGAAGGCGTGACTAAACGCTTTAACCCTTCAATACGCTTCCGGCTGGCTAAAAACGCCTGCCGCTGTGCTAAATGCTCGCGCATCACATGGCGCGTTAGGCCCAGCTCATTAAAGATCATCGAGACGCGATCCGCATAAAACCGGCCGGAGTAGAGCTTTATATCCAGCAGCCAGTCGTCTTCCAGTGCTGGCTCGGCGTAAGGAAAGTAGAGCAGCGTGGGAGTGTCAGGCTCTTCCAGCTCCAAACGTAGCTTTACGCCCAGGGTCGACTCCCCCGCCATCGTGATCACCTGAACGCCTTCCAGCGCGAGCTCACTCAGCGACTCGGCAAAGTGGCCGGGGGCGTCGTACCAGAACACAATCCGATGGTGGTCGGTGAAGAAGGCGTGTTGTAAGCCCTGCGTTAGTTGCTTTGAATCCATGCACTAAGCCTTGTTAAAACTAAAAAAAATGGTAGTCACTTTGATGCTGTCAATTGCTGAGCTAGTGCAACGTATATTCTAATGTTTGCCACCATCACCCATCATTTTCTCATCAAGTTTTACTAACCCTTTCAAAACTATCCTTCCGACAAACCGGCTAGGCCTGGAAGAGGCTACGTTGTATCCCATCTCAGCAACCCCAACTAGGGCACGAGCTGTGCCCTCGATAGCAATTCCTGCTCCTTCAAAAATAGCCTCAACGCCATCGCCACCATTCTCATGCTTTGATACGGCGTGATTTATACCCTTCAAGGTAGCCAAAACACCTAGTCCACCCACTCCCGCCAAAATCGCATCGACAGCTGTATCACCAAAATCAACGACCGAACCTCCAAGTGCTAAATCGACGGCTTGATCCAGCTCCTCATTTGTATAGCCACTATCAATGGCACCGGTTTCAAAGGCCACTTCAGAGGTAGCGATCACAGGTATATCATCGGCAACGCTATTTACATATGATGCGCTGTCAGTCGCTTTGAGCTGAAACTCGATGCCGTCAATAACAACGTCAGTACCTGGATGATTAAAAAATTCATGCAGCATACCACCTGTATCAGCAGCAACTAATTGCTCGAAATACGCCCCTTTAGTTAATGCCGCGAGACCTGCAAGGCTTTCTGATGAAAGAAATATGGTTTCCCACCAAATCTCAGTGTCAGACATGTCAGCGAACTGTCCATTGACCTCCCTTAAAGCATCAAATACATCTGACGTTTGATCTACGTCTGACCAAATTGATACAGGTATCGTTAACGCAGAAAACCATAGCGATTTTTGCAAAATCCCGGAATCAATTCCATCTTTGCCAACATGATCGTTAATATACTCCTCAGACTTTACCTTTGCGTACTCAACACGTTGACTTGCTCTAGCTTTTACCAAATCAAGGTGATTTTCTAAACGTAAAAAATCTTTTTTGTGCTTAGATTCTAACCTGACTTTCTTGAATTTTAGATCGCTTATCATACAATCCAGTTCGCTTAAATCTAGACCGTCGATATACTTCAACTTGTTCCACCAAGAAAAACTCTTATAAGCAGCTTCCCATTTTTCAACTAGCTCTTCACGTCTACCAATCAAGTATTGTAAGCTTTCATTAACATGTATAAGTGCTTTGAAAACTGGCAGTTCATTTTTAATACTTACAATACGGTCGTTGACATTAATTACAAATTTGTCTACTTCTTCATCAAGTTCACTCTGCAGCCTTTTCTTCTCTAATTGATGCCGTTTTATATTTAGTTGGCTTGATTGATCGGCAACAAGCAACTTAATAAGTTCATTTTTTTCTATGTCTTTTTCAACCTCGGCCAACAAGCATTTGAACGCCTTTACATCTTCACAACCCATAGCTAATATAATATTATTTTTAGTTTTTTTATAGCTTCTTAATTTCTCAATATAATTTATAAGTTGCATTGCCTTCTTAAGTACTAAACACATTGGCGCAATCGTAATAAATAGGGCTATTTGTATAGCTGTAAACTCACCATATCCTATATTAAAAGGCACCTGTTCAGAATACTGACCAATTAAAAATATACATAGAGTGGTCAGAAGCCATACAAGCGCCCATATCGCTGCTGAATTCCTTTGATTGATATGAGCGGCTACCAAGGTCTGAAGACTCATCTTCTTAGTCATTGTTCAACCTTATTTTTTAGTTACTTTTGAAGTCTTTTCACTCTTACGAATAGAGCATGATATATTTTTTAAAAATAAAGAAAAACAAGAACAAGCCCGGCAATGACAATCTGACACTAGAACGACTTACCATGAAACAATATGATTGTATTCAGTGACAAAGTCTTATTTCAATAGCACCTTAAATCACCGGAAGTCCACACATTAATAACCGGAAGAGATATATAAATATTATTATAATTTACTAATTTCAGCTACCATCTAACTACATCATCCATAGAAGCTAGTACTGCAACTTGACTATCAGGCAGCGGAGTGTCGATATTGCCTAATGCTATTGGTTGATCTCTTATATCGAGCCTTTCAAGGTGCTTTAGTTGTATTATATTTTCTGACACGTATTTTAAATTATTTTTTTCCAGATCAATAATGATAATATTAACAAGCTTACCAATTTCATCTGGCAATATGGTTATTTCATTTTCGGAAGCTCTTATTTCCTCAAGAAGCGAAAGGTTAAATATCTCTTTAGGAATTTCACTAATATTATTATTGCAGAACCATATCTTTTTTAATTTCTTTAAGTTAGCTATTTCTTTAGGTATCTCAGAAACACCCTTGTTATTAATATTTAAACCCTCAAGGTTTATCAGTTTTTTACGATCTCTCGGAAACCCGACCCAGAAACCGCCGTCACGATTTCTTGGTTGAATTTCCCACCGCAGTTCTTCAAGTCCTATTTTATCAGCCCATTCGAACAAAACATTCATCCATTCTTCATCACGATCATCATTAATAAGACCACGTTGTTTACCCGAAGAGCTATTTATCGCAACCACTTTATCCATGATCTCACTAAAAGCATTTGTAGGCACTATACAAAAGGACCACGCTCCTGCAGGACTGCTTCCATTGCCTTCAAAGCAAAAGTCATCTTGAAATGGATTAACACCTATTGGCCAAGGAGCAAGAGGCAATGTCAGTTTTTTTTCAGGAATAAAAACAAACCCACTAAAAACGTTACTGTTTAGACTAACGTCTAAAATATGACCAGTTTTTACATCCTTGATTTTAAAGCCGAACCGATCATAAGTGTAGTTCTTTTTGCTACTAATTATTCTTTTTAAAAATTTTAACATTATCAAGCCTTTATAGAATCATTAAAATGAATAAGCCAATGTTTTTCTGCTGTCTATAACCTTATCATTAAAAAAATAGAAGCTATTCTTTACCCTGCCTATTAAACTATATTTAGTCAGAATAAAAGATTAGACTGGACAGCGTCAAGACTTTCTTTACTATCTGATTGATATGCAATTTTTAAAAAATTGTGCGGTGTAGATAGTGCTTCGTCCAACATTCCAGTCGAGATCAGCGAAACATAAAGGGCTAATGAGTATGCCTGGCAATTAATTGACTTCTTAGGATTAAACTCAATATCAGAGAACCCAGAGTATCCTACTGAAGCACTAGCAAGCTCCTTGTTTTGCTTCAAGGCATTTACATAGATCCAATCATAAAAGTATGTTCTTGGCTTAATAGGGAACTCTCTTCCAAAGAAGTTAAAACCCACTACATTACCGGACTCCTTAATCCTAATATCTCGCTTGGCCTCAATGGATGACCTATTAAGCAAGTCAACGTAAGGACCACCGCGCTCAAATACCTTACTTGCTTGAAAAGCAGATTCTACTGAAAATCTATATTTCTTATTCCCAGTTTCAATCATTAAATTGAAAGCGCTCAGTAAAACACCCACTTCTTCTTCAGACTTACTTGAAACCTCTAGTATTGGTGATACACCGAGCGCTTCAGTTGAATGATGAAGTGATTTTATTGACTTTCTTTTTTGCGAAGAAGCCATCCCAGGAAACCACTGAAAGTCCACATCCAGAACTTTTACACCTGGCACACCATTATTCCTTAATGGCACAAAAACAGGTCGATTAGCCATGTCAAATTACCTGCCTTCTTCTCACATAGTCTCTTGAAGAAAAGAAGGCAGTATCAACAACTGCCTTCTTCATCGGATAGTACTGGGAAAAGCGCTCTTTCGAGCTCAGCGAATCAAACACTACAGTATGAATTTTATCAGGAGAGATAGTAGAAAGCACTAAAACTTCAGCCTGAGGGTCAGTTGGATCATACGACTTCAACAAGCTAAAATCTCTTTTTTGATTTCCGGCCTCAATGTCATACATTTTTTCTAGTGCGGCAGGACTTGCTAGATAGCTTTTATTCGCATGAATTATTCTTCTGTCAGCCGCATTGTGCGCGCAGAATAAGCACTCATTTTCCCAGAAAACAGACTTATCAATGATTAAGAGTGCCCACCTCCGTACGTTGGCTTGCTGCCTATATCTAAAAAACATTTTATAGTTTGGAAATGCTATTGATGTTGAGATAGATCCCTTTACTCTATCAAGTCGCATTTCATCGTTGTAATAAAAGCCTCGTCCAGCAGTTTCTAGCTCCAACCTTGGCACAAGCCCTTCAGACATGATCCCTGGCAAATTTCTGAAGTCAGTAAAATGAACAAGATAAGGTATCTCCCTTTCTTCAACAAACGACTTTATATCCGACTCATATGCCAGCTCAATTGTTGCTTCGGGTTTCTGCGCTTTTTGAACACTTTTCTCGGGAGACTCTGGATTGGTTTGTCTACTCTCATAGTCTTCCAAAATTTCAGGAACGGCTAAAAGTATAATCTCCCTGGGACTTTTATTCAAAGATTGGCGAAGCTCAGTCAATAATGTCTTTGCGAAATCAAGATTTTTATTTCTATTAGAAATATGCTTTATGCTTGCTGTTTTAATGATTGGCAGGCTGGCATCAAGGGAAGGGACTAAATTAACATCATCAAGCGCAATCTCTCTCAAAGCCTTTAGCAGACGGTTTTTTTTAATTTCCGGTGAATTAAGACACCATTTTTCTATAATGTTTTTGACATTAAAGAGCCTAAGCCTTGTTGTTAGCTCTGGCGAGACCGAAAGACTTATCGAAGACTTTAAAAGAGCCTGTTGGGCATTTTCGACATCTTCATTAGCCTGTTTGCGTAAAGCTCCCGCGTATTCACCTTCCAAAAATCCAAGTGATTTAGCAAATGTTCTAGCTTCATCGCTTCCTTTGCTTGCACCATCTAGCTCTTGAAGAACAAACTCTATCGCAGACTCTTGGCTATTTATATATTTAGCAACTGATTCTGTGATTTTTTCAGCTAGAAGATATTCGCCACCATGCGATTTTGCAAGATCATCAGCAATCGCTCTTTCTGCATCTCTATTTATGGCGTTCCTTGCTTTTGGTTCTTCGCTTGGCGCGGGCACACACTTTTCTTCTGCAGAGCCCTTTTTTTCTAATTGACCTTTGGGGACAGATGTCGTTGCTTCGGTTTTAGGAAGAGAGACTTGATGGCCAGAAGGAAGTTTTCCTTTATCCCCCTCTCTGTTTCTGTCCCTTTCTGAATATTTTGATGGTGTTCCTTTATCAATGACAAAGCCAATGAAAAGCACAATTATTATCAGTATTACCCAAAACATAATTCTATCCCTGCGTGAAAGCCGATGAGTTTTAATTATTTATTTCCAGTCACTTGCTTCACTTCCGCCAACAAATCTCCAAACTTCCCATAATTCACCTTTACGCCGTCATCCAGATCCAGCGAGATGCGCTGGTCGGCGTAGTGGCGGAGTTTTTCGTCGAAGGTGTTGAGTTCAGCTTGTTGTTTATAGAGCTTGCTTAGCTCTTTTTCGATGCCCTTGGCTTCGGCGGCGGAGGTGCTGGCCTCTTTGTCTTGCTCTAGCTTTTCAACGTAGCTGGTGAGCTTGGTGGTGAGCGGGATAACGTAATCGGTGCGCATCTCGGCGAGGGTGCTTTCGTTGTAGCGGTGCAGGTAGACCAAACACTCGAAAGCTTTCTGTTTGCCGGAAGAAAACAGCCAGTAGATGGGGCGTTTTTTATAGGTGCGCAGGTGATCTTTGAAGAACTGGGTGCTGAGGTAGCGGCGGATGGTCTCCAGCGCAGCCTCACCCTTCTTGGGTTTGATGGCGTGCAGGCAGAGACTTTCAGCGACGAAATCTAGGTTTTCATGAAGGTTCTCTTCGCCCCAAGCAGTGCGCGAAAAATCGCGGAAGCGGTTGGTGGCATCGTCGGGGAACCATTCCTGATCGGTGAGCGGGATGATGGCGTTATCATCCGGGGCAAAGCTTGGCTCGGGGATCTGAGCGAGGTAATCGCGGACGGTTTCACCCTGGCTGGCGAGAATCAGGCCTAGCTTATCCAACGAGTAGCGACCCATCATGCAGCCGATGGCATAGCTGACCAACTCCTTGAGGGTGTCGCACTGAAACCAAGTTTCTAATTCTTCTCCTGAACGATTTCCGCTATAGCGATAATAGGGATTACCATTTAAGCTGATTTTATTGAAAGAGACCTCAGGCTCCACTTCTTTTTCAAGTGAGTACTTACTCAAAAAATATTTATTATTTATAGTCTCAAGCTCTCTTAGCTTTTCAGCTGCCTGACTACACTCTTTACGCCATTCAAAATAATTTAAAAAAATACCTTTCCCTTTTTTTTCTTTCAGCGGGCTTGATTTAAAAGAAAAAGACGTTTCATAGGCAGTCTCATCTTGCAAAGAAAGATTAATACACTGATCCACAAGATCTATAGAAGAACCATTTACAGCAGCACCTATATAAGGCAAAGAGTGATAATTTCCAGCCTGGAAATGTAAAGTCGGATTCAATGACTTAACTACCCAATTGATAACACAAGAATTGCACAAGGCCAGGACTTTCTTCATCAAATCTTCAGATTCACTTTGCGCTGACATTCCGGTCACATCGTAGACAAATCCTTTATCATAATAGCGAAAAGCCACATCTCCAGAGGTTACATCCGACCATGATATGGACGGCTTGAAATAATTTTTAGTATTTTGTGGTCGTGATCTTAATCCTCCTTTATCGTCCTTAAAATTCCTTATTTGTTCTCCATCATTTTTCCAGTCAACTATAAACTCTCGATTTCCATACCACTTTCTAAAGTCTCCGCCTTTATTATACGGATACCATTTGAAATCCAAATCGGCCGTCTCATTAGAACTCTCAACTTCAAAGCCTATTTTTTCAAAATCGACTTCATACCAATATCTAACAAATTTTGAATTATCTCCTGTTTGCAACCCAACTGCAGCAGGCATTACTTTTTTAATTTCCTTACTCTTAGAAAATGCTTGTATTGCTTCTTTTGACAGCCAATACGCCACCGGACTTCCTGGAATCTTCTTGAAATCATCCGGTTTGGCGTCATAGCACCAACTGCAGTCGCGGTTCTGGATGGCTTCAAGCATCGCGCCCTTCTTTTCGGCTTCAGACTTCCCCTCCACCAGCCGCAAGTAGACGCCTTGGTAATTTGGCTTGGCGATCTTTTCCATCACAAAGGCGGTGGCAGAGACGACTTCACCGCTGATGCTGTCGAATGCCCTGCCGCCGAGGTGGGCCATGGTGATGATGGTACTGTTATCAAGCAGCCAGTCCCGCAGCTTTTCATAGCTGGATAGGAACATCCACGACTGCATATTGATCTGGGCGTTATAGCCAAGCGGTGCCAGCAGGCTGAAAGCGTGCTCCATAAAGATAGCAAACATATCTGACTTGCTATTGGGATAAGCCTTCTTCGCGTAGTCCTTAAGTGCCTTGTTCATACCCTTACTGCCCATATATGGCGGATTTGCTACCACGGCACCATAGCGCTGCGCCAGTACCCAGGCTTGCTGCACCATCGACACTAACCGCTGGGCGGCGGCCTTTTGCATAATATCGCCGCTATTGCTTAGCTCGGTCAGCTCTTCCAGCAGTGCTTTGAGCGGCGCTTCCCATTCATTGGCCACATTAATCAGGGAGCCAAACGTCTTGGCATCCTGAAAGCGCTCAATCAAGTCGTCAATCAGCTTATAAGTAGCGTCGTTGCTGGAAGGATCTTGCTGTTCGCTGTCAAACAGGCCTTGGGATTGACCCTGGTGCCAGTCGCCGGTCAGGTTCAAATCCCTCCAAAGGGTGTTGGCATCTAGGTGCTGGCTGCTCTGCATGGCCAGCACGTTTAGGCGCACGTTGCGGGTGAGAATCCGGCGGTCATCTTCTCGGGCTTTCATCAATAGCGCAAAGCCCGCCAGCTGGGCGGCGCGGTCGTCGATATCTAGGCCGAACAGGTTGTTTTCCAGAATCAGCTTAGGGATGTCGCGTGTGCGGTAGCCACGCTCTTCGTAGATCGCCTTCAGCACGTTGTAGGCTTCCACCAGAATATGGCCGGAGCCACAGGCGGGGTCGAGCACTTTGATGGTTTCAGGGTCGAGGCTGGCCGGGGTGATGGCATCCAGTTGGGCCTGCACTTCTGGCTCCTGCTCGGCGGGCTCGAGGTAGTACGGCATCTCGGCCTTGAGCTTTGATGCGGGGTAGGTTTGCAGCCACTGGCGGCCTACCGAATTCTGCACCAGGTATTGAACGATCCAGTTGGGGGTGAACAACTGGGTGGCGGCGGGGATGTCTTCGCTTTTCACCACCTTACCGATCACCTGGTCTTTTTTCTCGCTGATGTAGAACTGGTAGAGCCAGCCAATCACTTCTACATCCTGCCAGTCCTCTTCGGGAGTGGCCTCGACCAGCTCGCGGATCAGCGAATCGGTTTTGGTCAGGTTGTTGGGCAGCAGCAGCTCGCTGGCGTCGTCCAGCGGTTCGAACAGAAACGGCATGGCCTCATGCAGGGCGTGGCACTGGGCCAGCAGCAGCTCGCGGTAAAGGGTTTCATCCTGGGTGCCGTCAAGCTTCAGTTCTCGCACGCGGGCGGTGTCTAGCCCTGGAAGGTCTACTTCTAAACACTCATCCAGAATCTGGAACTGCCCGGCTTCGCCCCCTGCCCCGCTCAGCACGCGGCGGCCGTGGTCTAGGTAGCCGTGAATCTCCATATAGCGAATGGCGCACAGGCGGTTGAACCAGCTGTAGGCAGTCTGCTCTATGGCTTGGGTAAAACCATCGCGCTGCACCCACGCCGCCAGCGCTTCCCGTGCGCGCTTTAGGTGGGCGGGCACGGTGTGGGTTTGGCCATCTTGGGTGGTCATCACCAACACATCGCCCTTTTGCTCCAAGGGGGCAATGACAGCACCGCCTTTGCCATCTGGGCTAATGCCCACACGGGCCGCCTGGCGCGTCATGGTGTCGATAAAGCGGGCGCGGGCTTTGGGGGCGTATTTTTTGATGTTGGCGGTGTTCATGGTGAATCCTTGAGGGTGTCTTGCAAAAAGCGCTGGCCTTTAGGGGTTAGGCGGTACTGCTGAAGGCGGCTGTTGGGCTTCTCGGGCAGCGTCATTTCGATTAATTCATCCTGAAGCGCAGGCGTTAGGTAGTGTTGGCGAAAATGAGCACGATGCTTGAGCTGCAAGTGTTGACGTAGCTCGCCTGATGATAGCGGGCCATCGCTTAATATTTGCAGCAGCGGGAGCAGTGGTTCTATATTCTCAGACTGGGTCACTGACTGGGTCACTGACTGGGTCACTGATGTTGGATTTTCTATAGGAACCGGCGCTGCCAGCCGGATACTCAACCGCACACGGTTGGCAATTTCTTCAATATGCGGCTCTGGTAGCCCTTGGGTATGGGCTTCCGCGAAAATACGCTTTACACCGCTGCCCCACTGTTCAATTAGCCCAAGCTCACGAAATACGCGGGCAATCACCGGGTTGCGGATCATGGAAACGCCGCGTTTCATGTCTTCAATGGTCATGCCGGGCATCAGTAGCCCTGGGCTTTCAATCTCAATACGGTCATCAAAAAACGCAATGCGTATAGGGCTACCGCGTTGGGAGTAGTCGCTGTGTACCAAGGCGTTAATAATTGCTTCACGCAAGATGGTCAGCGGTATGCTCCACACATCGCGGCGGCGCATAGCCCCAAACTCTGCCTGCTTGAAGGCATGTTTTTTAAGAAACAGTTCGATGTCATCTACCGCTTGGGGTAGCGGCGCGTGGATATCTGCCTGATCGAAAATCTCAACCTTATCGGTGCCGCGAAAACGCCCGCACTGAATCCAGGCGTCTTCAAAGTGCCATTGGCGCTCGCGGCCAAACAGCAGAATGCCACCCACACTGGGTACTAGGCGGCCTTGATACGGCACCAGTAGCCGTAACGTGCGTAACGTGTTGTCATCAAGCGGCTGTTCGCTGCCGAAGGCATGCTGTATGGCGTTTTGGTCAAGGTCGTCACGGCTCAGCTCGGGCATGGGCTGAACATCAAACGTAGTGCCGCTCGCTTGGCGCTGCATTTCCTGAATGAGTGCCAACCCCGCCTGCCGATTACTGGACCCGAGCCGCACCAGCACACCTTTTTCTTCGCCTAGCGCCTTGAAAAAGTGTGGGCGAGCGCTACTCAAAAACACCTCAATACACACCAGGGTATGCTCACCCACGCTAACCAATTCAATATTGGGTAATAGCCGGGGGTGAATGGCATCCGCGATCATGCTGGTCAGGCGCTCTTCCATATCCAGCGGGTCATCCACACCTGGCACGGTGCCGTCGTCGTCAACGCCAATGATAAGTTGGCCACCTGCGGTGTTGGCAAAAGCGACCAGGGTTTTCATCAGCGGCTTGGGCGATGACAGATCACGCTTGAACTCAAGCTGCTTGCCTTCTGGCTCACTGAGCCGCTGTTCAATGGTTGTGGCAGTCATGAGTGGCCTGTTGATTTTTTATATTGCTTTCCGTCTCACTGTCCCGCGTCTTGGAACACGCGACGGTAGCTTATTGTGGGCATTACTGCGCCAAGTGATGATTTACTCAGGGCGAACTATTCAGGGCGAAAACGTCGATTTCCAGGCCATCGATATGGCGGTAATGGCGGTCATTGGCGGTGAGCAAAGGAACCCCTGCCTCCATCGCGGTGGCGGCAATCAGGGCATCGGCCATTTGTATGTTATGGCTGAGCGCATAGCTTTCGACCAGAAACATGGCACGCGAGGATATCCCCTCTTCCAGATGGCGGATGCTTGATTGCCAGTAGATCAGTGTCTGGCGTAGCTGCCTTAGCTCCTGCTTGTTGCGCATGCCCTGCACCAGTTCCATATAGGTGACGGCAGAGAGCCAGAAACCCGGCGCGTCATCCAGGCGCTGGGCGGCGGCGGGGTTGCCGCGCAGATTCCAGATCAGTACATCCGTGTCCACCAGCATCAGTCGGTGCCCTCGAACGAGCGCGGCGCGCGCAAACGGCGGACTTGTGTGTCGATCTCCTGGGCGCTTGCCTCGCCCTGATCCGCCCAGAGGCCGAACGCCGGGTTGGGGGCCGAGCGCTTTTCAGGCGTGGCAGACGCCACCCCCACCAGGCGGGCACAGGGCTTGCCGTGAAAGGTGATCTCTACGGTCTCGCCACGCTGGGTAGCGGCAATCAACGCTTTGGTTTGCAAGCGCAGCTGCTTGACGTTGGCATGCATAATGACTCACCTCTGCGGTATCGCTCAGACCCGACGCGGCTGAACGGGTTATTTTTAAAGTGTAACCTGCTCGTCGACACCCTGCCAACCGGGATGCTTAGGCTTGGCGTTAGTCGTTGCCACTGTCAACAAACATCATCGAACACTACCGCACCTGTACCCGCTTGCCCGCTGAAAGCGACCCTTCCAGCTCTTTTCTCAGCTCTTCCATAAACGCATCCACTTCCGCTTGGCTTTCCAGGTACACACCGCTATGCACGCGGCTGAGTACGTCGCTGACGCGAACCCTTGCCACGGGTTTGGGGGCATTGACTGCTGCTGGGGCTGTTGCGGTGTGGGGATCGTAAGTTTTATCTCTTGCCGCCGTGTGCCCTGCGGGCGGTTGGCTGCCTGGGGTGGCCGTCGGCGCGGTGGAGTCGCCTCCAGCAGGCGTAGGCGCGGGCGGCTGCCGCTTGGCTACCTCAGCCTGGGCGTTGTGAAGCGCATCCAGGCTCTCTTCTTCTTGCTCAACGGCCGTTTCTGTTTGCAGTTGGTAGATCTGGGCGATGCTGACCGACTGATTGACCGACGCTTTGAGCTGCTGCAGCGGGTGCAACAAGCGGTTGCTGAGTTCGGCGTTGCCAATACCACTTTTGGCAATTTCAGCGCTCACCTTGGCGATGCGCGTGTCGATACGTGCAATGGCGTGTTCGCGTTTTTCGGTGACCAAGCGGGTATTAATGTCATCCAACGTTCGCACCAGGCCATCTACTTTGTTCAACATGGCGTAGGGGGCATCGGCGCTATAAATGCACTCACACTCGGCCAGTGCCTGCTGGGCCTCGGGGTGTTTTTCTAGCTCCAGGTGGTTAACCCCAAACCTTACGCGCGCCTGTTCCAGCTGCTGCCAGGTGGTGAGCTGCTTGGTGAAGAAGTCGCTTAGGTCGCGGTAGTCTTCTTCTAAATCGAGCAGCGTGTCTTGCTGGCTGGCCACTGCCTTAAAGAAGTCGAAACTGTCGTCTAAGCGCAATAGCCGCTCTACTTCCAGCAGCGAGCTTTCAATGGCTTTTCGCCCTGGGAAATTGCCCACGTCGGTTTTGCTTTTGTACGCTTCTAGCTCGCGGCGCCAGCGGGATAAGCGATCCACATAGTAGCTGAATAGCTCTTTTTCGCTTGCGGGGCCTAGCTGGCCAAACAGGTCTTTGGTGAGGTTGCGGGCTTTGTTCAGCACTGCATCTTCAGTTTGGCGCTTTTTCTGAATGCGCACTTCACTGCGCCGGCGGGCGTTATTAAGCAGCTCGAAGGCTTCTTTACCGCTGAGCGCGGGGCCTGCGGTGTGGAAGGTCAAACGGCCAGCGGTATGTAGGCGGCCTAGAATCAGCAACGTTTCGCCTTCCGGCCAGCCGAAAGGTCGGTTACTAAAACGTTCGATAAGCGGGTTAAGCGGCACCGGCTCGCCGCTGTGCAGCGAGATATACTGCTCCACCTCTTTTACTGCCTGGGCGTTGCCCTCCTCCCCGTCTAAGTTAAGATTTTGCGTACCGATATCATCAGCTGTTAACACGGCTTGCAGTTCACGCATAGGCTCTGGGTTAAGCACCGTCAGCTGGCCCAGCTTGTTGTAGGTGTTTTCCAGCAGGTAGCGGCAAGCTTCATCCAGGCGGGTGCTTAACTGGCTGCGGTTGAGTTCCAGCTTTTGGCCAAGCGCATAGGCGTCTGCATCTAATAGCATTTCTTCCAGACGAACACGTAGGCGTTTTTTACGCTCTTGGTTTTCCCGGCCACGGTCGGCCAGAATGCGCTCGACGCTGTGGTCGTTGGCCGATAGGTTCAAGCGGATGAACTTGTCGGTTTTTAACAGCGTACGCAGTTCGTCGGTAAAGCGCTTATCGTCGGGTAGCTTAATCAGCACCTGCCCGCCATTGTCGCCGCTTTTGTGAATACAGCCCGCGTCGCTAAGCTGCACGTACTCCACGTCTAAGGGTGACACCACCTCTACCCTTAGCTGACTCTGGTAGCGACCATCTAGTGTGTGACCATCCAGGTAGCGGCCAATGCTGTAGTCGGTTTTGTTCAACGGGTAGCGGTATTTGGCGCGATCACGCAACAGGTCTTTAAAAATTAGGCTGGAGAGCTCTTTGTTCTCATCGCTACTGGTGACTTCGGTGGCTTTGATCTTGCGGGTAATGTCGCGCTCTTCATTGGTGAGGAACTGATATTCATCGCCATTACGCGTAATCAGGCTCTCTTTTTCTAGTCGCGCTAAGGTCGCGTCTAATTGCTCACGAATAGCAATTCGGTCGTCGTCAATTTGAGTCAGCGATAGCGTAACGAGGTTGTCGACCGTGCCTTTGACAAGATCCACATAGCGGATCATAAACAGCGTGCGCAGCGTTTCGACATCAAACGCCTCTAACACGGGGTTTTCGCTGGCCTGGTCGATGGTGCGTTTTACGGCCGTATCAAGGAAGCCTTCTATCGCCGTATAAAAGCAGTGCATCGGCACCAGCGCGCCAATCGATTTTTCTTGCACGGCTTTGGCGGCCATGTGGAAAGCATCGAGCATTGAGCGCTCACCATAAGCGAGATGCGCGCCGGTGGCACCTACCTTGCGGATCTCTTCGAAGACTTTTTGTACCAGTTGGAAGTGGTACGGCACGAAGGGATAATTGGCGATAAAGCTATCCACGCCTTCAATGTTTTTCAGCGTGGGGCCGGAACGATCAAAGGTCAGCTGGTTACGCAGGATAGAGCCTTTGGCTTCAAACACACCTTCCAGCTCAGCGCGTGCCGGGTCGGTTTTCACCAGCAGGCGCTTGCGGATGACTTCGTCAGAGTTGGAGCTTGAGAGCGATAAGCGGGTTTTGAAGCGTCCGGCGATCTTAGAGAAATCGTTGGCTTTTGAGGCGGTCATTTCGCCTAGCACTGCGTCCATATCCGCCTGAGACGTCACCACAATCCAAGCGCGACCACCGCAAATCGTGCCCAGGTTTTCGGTGAGCGTTTGCAGGGTGAGCATAAGGCGGGTGTCGCTGCCAATAAACTGGCCGACTTCGTCCACCATAAACACCATGCGCCGGGTGGATGATTGGGATTCCAAAAACTCTTTCACCCAGTGGCAGAAGTTTTCCACTGAAACACTAAAATTGGCTTCTGACTCTTCAAACCATTTATGGGCAGCTTCCGGGGAAAGCTCTAACGCAACGCTAATCGCTTGCTCGATGTCATCTTGGTAGAACTGATAGCCGTCCCGCTCCTCTTCCCACGCCATGCCGCTGGCGTCATTAAACGCCTGCTTGAAGGGCTCATACACGCCCCGCTTTTCTAAGTGGCGCTCCATGTGGGCAATGTGCGGGTAATCCGAGCTAAAGCCTTGGTACTCGTTAAATACGCGCAGAAAGACGTTGAGGATGGGGTTGCCATCGTCGTTAGAGCTGGCCTTACTGTCGATGTTGAATAGCACCACATGGGCGGGTTCGCGTACCGCGTTGGTGATATCAGCCCGTATGGAGCTGTCCACCAGCTTCTGCTCGTCAAAGAAATCCGCCGCCCGCTTGGCATGGCCGTTGGCATCAAAAGCTTCGGTATTTTCCAGCAGATAAGAGAGCGTTTTCAAAAAGTGGGATTTACCCGACCCAAAGAAACCGCTAACCCAGACGCCCACGCGGTTGGCGATGGAGGGGTCGTCTAGCGGGGTGGTGTAGGATTCAAAAAAGGCGCGAAAGTGCTTTTCTAACTCATTGGTGACCACGTACTCATCTAGCTCTTGGTAGATAGTTTCCTGGTCACGCTGATCAGCCTTTACAACGCCATTGATTGACCGGTTGAGCGGCTTGAGGAAAAGCTCTTGAATGCGCATATCAGTCCTATAAATGTTTAAATCCTATAAACTTTTTAAAAACAGACTGTTACATAAACCGCGATGACCCGCGGCTTGGTAACACCACGAGTGGTAACAGTCATTAACGTGTGAACGTAACACGCTGCACGGTTTGCTATCTTGTGCTCATTTCTAAGTGCTCATTTCCACGCGCTCATTTATAAGTGCTAGGGCACGAGCGCAAAAGCGCGATAGTAGTTATTGCTCTTAATCTGATTAAACAGGGTAAGCGTTTGCCCGTCATAGCGGCCTGGGTAAAACAGTACCAAAGGCTTATGCCCTAACGGGCCATGCAGCGCGTTCAGCAAACTATGCGCTCGTACCATTGGCCATAGACTACCGACACCGGTTAGTAGCACGATATCAGGGTCATGCGACAAAGAGTGTCGGATGAGGTAAGGGGCAAACTTATCCATGTGCAGTGGCCCACGCAGTGCCTTAAGCAGTGCTGCATCGCCTTTGTTTTTCTGCATGGCAATGGCTTTATCAAGAAAGCCGCGCTCAGTCAGATAGTCTTTGAGCACGTGAAGCAAGTTAACCTGGGCCACCTTGAAATGGCCGTATTGGCGCGCCATTAACGAGGGAAGGAAGTTCAGATAGGCACGTACCTGAAGCTCGTGCTCAGGAGCGTAATCAAAAATCCAGAAGCCGATTTCGTTACCTAACCCTTGGCCTGCTAAAAAATCCGGTCGAGTGATTTTCTCGGCGACTTGGTTTAATCGTGCCCGAAGCTGGTCATCCTCATGGAACATAACGCTGGTAGGTGGTAGGTGCTGCTCATTATGTGACATGCGGAGCGTCTCTATGTCGGGCATGTTTTGGGCATATTGCGGGCAAGATTACGTTGCTTACAGTCATAGCCGCAAGGTCTACTTAGTTTTCATTAGTTCAATAATGAGTTTTTCCAACAGATAAATGCTTAGCGCAATTTTTGAAGACAATTTTGTAAACGGGTATGGCGGTGGGTTTCAAGCAGCATCTTCAGCTCTGGGCGGGGCAAGAAAGACTGAAGCCGACGTGATCGGCTGGAATCCAATATGCCGACCTCTGTCAGCATCCGAAACACTACCTGACCCATTTTGCGCCTTGAACTTTCTGCCCAGGTAGCAATCGCTGCATCGCGGTTAGCACGTTCGGCAAGAAACTCATCCCACTGATAGGACTGAAGCTTTTCAGACCGCGTTAAAAACGCATCGGCCACCACGCTTTCAAGAAACTCCACCATCAGCAGGTTGCGTGCCATGGCAGCACAAAACGATACCTGTGACGCTAGCTGATCGTCTCCATCGTGCAGGGCTTTCCAAAAAGAGGGTTCCAGTTTCTCTAAGCGTTTACGGATGGCCTGCGCTGCACGCTTGGCTGTCGCTGGGCGATTCTTCTGTAGCCGGTTTTCAACGATGATGGCTTGATGCCAGTGTGCTTCGTCTACCTCATCCAGCAATAGCGCTGCAACTGCACGGCTTTCACGCACCATCAATCCACCACCAATGAGGTCTGAGTTGTAGCTAAACGAAAGCGTCACAAGCAATTTACCATTTAAATTAAAATACGATAATGAAGAAGCCTCAGAAAAGAGTTCCTGACGAATGTCACCTATTTACTACCTAAAATCTAACCAAACAAAAACGGCCACTATAGCAATTAGCTAAGTGACCGTTTTATATGTTCTTGGTCGGAGCGACAGGATTCGAACCTGCGACCTTTGCAACCCCATTGCAACGCGCTACCAAGCTGCGCCACGCTCCGCTGTCTTTATTGGCTGCTACATATTTGCCTCAAGACGGTGCGTATACTAGCGGTTTCTTGCATAAATGAAAAGCCCTTATAGCGCTTTCTTTTCAAGTATTTGTCATTCATCACCTTAACGCGATCCTGCCTTTCTCGTTAGTGTTGGTCAGCGTCGAGCAACAGATAGGCCATGGCGTCATAGACACCCGGCGCAGCGACCAGCAAGTGTTCTGGGTAGAGGTCTTCGGGTACCGATTTGGGCGGCTCATATAAGTGGCCTACCCGCGCCCCGGCTTCGCGTGCAATGACCCAGCCCGCGACAAAATCCCAGGGCGAGACGCTTTCGTAATACGCATCTAAGCGGCCACAGGCCACATCGCACAGATCGAGGGCCGCCGCGCCATTACGGCGGATATCCTGGCATTCAACAAGTACCGCCTCTAACCGCTTTAAAAGGTGCTTGCGCCCTTCTTTGCGGTAGGGGAATCCCGTTCCTACCAGGGTGTGAGCCAGTGAATCAGCACGGCTAGGCTGGATGGCCTGGCCGTTGCAAAAAGCCCCACCGCCTTCTGCCGCGCTAAAGGTTTCGCCTAAAAACGGTGCGTGTACAACACCGACCTTAGCAATGCCCTCTTCCATCCAGCCGATGGACACCGCCACATGGCGCAACCCCTGCGCAAAGTTGACCGTGCCATCAATGGGGTCCACTACCCAAAGTTGCGGCGCCTGCACATGCACAGCGCTCTCGGGGGCGAGCTCTTCACTCAGCCGTGCTTCACCAGGAAAATGCTCTTCCAGCCGCTGGCTAATAAGCTGGTCAACCGCCACATCCACATCGGTGACCAGCTCATTATCTTTTTTCAACCGCTGCGAAAAACCTTGTTGCTCACGCGCCTGGATGATCATCTGCCCGGCTTCTTCGGCGATGGCAATAGCCCGCTCAAGACGTGCCGCTAATGTGTCGTCGCTCATTGAATCTCCCTTTAGAAAGCGATCCTGCTAAGAGCTTCTACCATAAGCCGCCGAGCCATAATTTTCGAGTCATGCCGACTTCCCCTCATGCTCATTAGCGTAAAACATCGACCAGAACATCGACCACAACGCGGGTGGCTGCTTCAATCAAGACCACATCCGCCCCCACCCGCTCCCATTCATAGCCTGGGTATTGCGGTAACTGAGAGGCTAGCCGACCATCAAAGCGCTTGGCGATACCCGGCGGCAGCGGCTTACCGCGCTCTAAATTACGCTGAATACCCGGCGGCAATGACTCGGCTCGCGGCGCGTCGTGTTGGCGCAATAGCTGGCGCAGTTCACGCTCATTAATGCGGGGTAAATCAACCCGCCCATATTGAGCGCTTTCCTTATGGTGAGAGCCGTGCTGCTGAGTCTGGTGTTGACTACTATTGCCCTTATCCCGCGCACCGTGGGCCGGGGCATGGTCGGGTTGGGCAAAGGTAGCGCTATTGAATAGCAGTGCGCCAAGCGCACTGAAGGCAATTAGCTTAATACTGTTCATAATAAGCAACTCGCTTTGGGTAAGAGCTTGCAGTGTAAAGAATAAATGCTTAGGAAGGGAGGAGTGTTCAAATGGCAACTACTGGACCAGTATTTTGCGTTTATTAAGCTGCTGACCAACCCAGTGAGCAGACAAAAGAAGCGGCCAGCATTTCTGCTGGCCGCTTAAGCTTCAGACTAAGTACTAAACGGGAGCTACCTAGATTGTCTTTAATAAAAAATAACGGATGCCAAACTCAATCACCACATTCTTCTAAATCATGATCAAAAGTATTCGTACAAGACCACACTCCTTCACTATTTCTTTCAATAACTACAGAGTCACCATTTTTCTCTGATGTAATTGAGATGTCAACGACGGGATCTGCACTTAAGTCACCTTCAATTGCAACATCAGGAGCACTTGATGCAAGCGTAGCAAAGCCATCTACGTCGCCGTCCAAGACAGCTGCCTCAACAGGAGTTTTGAAAGATGAAGCCTCTTGGAATGCTGCTGTTGCATTGGAGCGATCAACGTAATTTCCATACTGCGGGATAGCCACTGCCGCCAAAACGCCAATGATCGCCACAACGATCAGTAGCTCAATCAGCGTAAAACCGCCTTGTTTGGTGTTGCGAGTTATCGGTTGGAAAGTGCTCAGCATGTCGTTTGTTCCCTATATAGCCGGTATAGAAAGGATGCGTTTTTTTAGGTGAAACACCATCGGGATGAAGGTTTTCCAGCTCTTTTCAAGCTTTTTCAATTTCTGGCGTTACAAATACCACACTAACTTACGTTTGACTAGTTTTCAATCAATTGATGACTACTTTTGTCAACCTGTTTTCAACCTACTCTCAACCTCTTCTCAACCCACTCTCATTCTCCTTTCATTACAATCTCATTCCGCTCTCATTCCACTCTCATCCCAAAATCAACCAGCGCCCTGCCACTTTAGGGTTACCGTCTCATTACGTTATCACTACTGTCCTCAGCGACTAACTGTGGTAAAAGTGAGCCGCATTGTGGGAACCCAGGCGAGCGTCCGATGAGCCAAGCGACTACCGAATCAACCTTAAGTTATGAGTCAACCCTAAGCCACGCCGCTGCACGGGGCGGGCAGCGCGGTATTGCCCAGCGTTTAATCAAGCACGGCTTGCTAACCGAAACGCAGGCTGCGGCGGCCGCTAGCGCCGCCGTGGAAAATGATATTTCACTATTAGAGCACGTGGTTGAAAGCGGGCTTGTGCCCCCCACTGCCGCGGCGGTTGCCGCGGGGTACGAGTACGGGCTGCCGGTTATCAATTTAGAAGCCGTTCGTATTAGCTCGCTGCCTCCTGTTACTGACTACCCAGTGAGGATTCTGCAAAGCTTAAATGTGGTGCCTCTGGCACGTCATGGGCACCGTTTAACCGTGGCCGTGCCTTACCCCGCCACGCTTACCCAGCTTGATGAGTTACAGTTTGCCACCGGGCTTAGCATTGAAGGGATATTAGCCCCGATGGACCAGCTAGCCACCACGCTGAGTAGCTATTTAGCATTAACGCAAAGCGAACGTGGCATGCTGGACGAGTTTAATGACCTCGATGATGAGTTATCAACGCTGAGTGTTGCCGAAGACAGTGAAGTGCCTTTGGAAGAAGCACCTCAAAACAGTGATGATGGCCCCATCGTCAAGTTTGTTAATAAGATTTTATTAGATGCGATTCGCCGTGGCGCGTCCGACATTCATTTCGAGCCTTACGAAACGCAGTATCGTATACGTTTTCGTATTGACGGCATCTTAATTGAGGTCGCACGCCCTCCCTTAGGGATGCGTAACCGTGTTGCCGCCCGCTTGAAAATTATGGCGCGGCTGGATATTTCTGAGCGGCGCTTACCCCAAGACGGGGCCATAAAACTTAAATTATCGCGTACGCGCTCGCTCGATTTTCGGGTCAACTCCTTGCCCACGGTGTATGGCGAAAAATTGGTATTGCGTATTCTCGACCCTTCCGCGACCCAACTCGGCATCGAGCAATTAGGCTTTACTGATGACCAACGTCACTTTTATGAACGTGCCCTCAACCAGCCCCAGGGGATGATATTGGTGTCGGGCCCCACTGGCAGTGGCAAAACCGTCTCGCTGTATACCGGCATTAATATTCTCAATAAAGTGGAGCGCAATATTTGCACGGCGGAAGATCCGGTTGAGATTAAAGTAGCCGGTATTAATCAGGTCAATGTGTTGCCTAAAATTGGGCTTGATTTTGCTAGTGCGCTACGGGCATTTCTGCGCCAAGACCCGGATGTGGTGATGGTGGGTGAAATTCGTGATTTAGAAACCGCTGACATTGCCGTTAAAGCCTCCCAGACAGGCCACTTGGTGCTTTCTACCGTGCACACTAACTCAGCTGCCGAAACGCTCACGCGGCTGGCGAACATGGGGGTTACTTCGTTTAACATCGCCAGCGCCGTTAGCCTGATTATTGCCCAACGCTTAACGCGCAAACTCTGCCCACGCTGCAAGGAGCCGATTGTTATCCCCCACGAGGCACTGCGCAAAGAGGGCTTTAGCGATGAAGAAATCCAACAGGCCACTATTTTCAAGCCGGTAGGTTGTAAGCACTGCACGCATGGCTATAAAGGTCGCGTGGGTATTTATGAGGTCGTTCCCATTACGGAAGCCATGCGCCAATTAATTATGAGCAACGCCAACGCGATGGATATCGATCAGCAGGCGCGCCGCGAAGGCTACCCCAGTTTGCACCAGAGCGGTTTATTAAAAGTCATGCGGGGGATTACCAGCCTTGAAGAAATTAACCGCGTTAGTAAGGAGTAAGCAATGGCAAACGCTCGGCGTGGGCGTCGCCCATCTCTTCAACTTTACCGTTGGAAATGGGCGGGTAAAGGCCCTCAAGACAGAACACTGAGCGGCGAAACCCTTGGCCGTAGTAAAGCGGAGGTAACGGCTGAACTGGCGGGGCAAAGCATCAATGTTAAGCGCATTCGCAAAATAAACAGCCTCAGCGGCGCAGGCCGTATTAAGCCTACCGACGTGATGGTTTTTGCGCGCCAAATGGCGACCATGATTCGCGCCGGCATTCCTTTGTTACAGGCTTTCCAAGTCGTTGGCGAAAGTCTGAAAAAGCCCGCCATGGCGATGTTGGTAGAGCAGATGAGAAGCGATGTTTCATCGGGCTCAAGTTTTTCTGATGCGTTACGCCGTCACCCAAAACATTTTGATCAATTGTTTGTTAACCTCATCGATGCTGGCGAACAAGCTGGTGCGCTGGATCAGATGCTAGACCGTGTCGCGAGTTACAAAGAGAAAGTGGAATCGCTAAAATCGCGCGTTAAGAAAGCCCTTTGGTACCCTAGTGCCGTGATGATCGTCGGGATGTCAGTCACCCTGCTGCTGCTGATTAAAGTCGTCCCTCAGTTTGAAAGCATGTTTAGTAATTTTGATGCGGAGCTTCCCGCCCTGACTCAAATGACCGTTAACTTATCCGAGCTTGCTCAGCGCTATTGGCTTGTGGCCCTGGGTAGCCTGGTGGCCACGGTGCTGGCCATCAAAATAAGCGTTCAACGCTCACCCAAAATTGCTTATGGCATGGACGTTTTGGTGCTTCGCTTACCGGTGATCGGCGACATTATGCATAAATCCGCCCTTGCCCGTTTTGCGCGCACCTTAGCCACGACCTTTGCTTCCGGCGTACCCTTGATGGAAGGTTTAGAGACCGCCTCTGGGGCCGTGGGCAATAAAGTTTATGAACGCGCCGTGATACAAACCCGTAAAGATGTTGCGACCGGGCAGCAGCTACACTTTGCCATGCGCATGACCAACCGCTTTCCTCCCCTGGCAATTCAAATGGTGAGCATCGGTGAAGAGTCGGGGGCGCTGGATGCGATGTTGAACCGCGTCGCTGATTATTACGAAGAAGAAGTCGACAATAAAGTCGACGCCCTCACCTCCCTAATGGAGCCGATTATTATCGTCGTACTGGGCGTACTGGTGGGCGGCGTCGTTGTGTCTATATACTTGCCAATTTTCAGCTTAGGCTCGGCTCTCTAACTTAGGCGCGGCCTTCTAAAATGCCTTACACCGGCAACCCACCCATTCAAACTAACCCACTCGTATAGGGACATTCATGCATTACCCTCCCCTGATTGTATGGCTCATGGCTTTATTGGTTGGGCTGTGCTTAGGCAGTTTTCTTAATGTTGTTATCACGCGCCTACCGGTCATGCTGATGCGCCATTGGCGGCGTGAGGCGCGTGCAGCGCTTGAACTGGATGAGGAACACTCGCCACGCTTCAATTTAGCCACACCAGGCTCCCTGTGCCCCCGCTGTGAAACCCCGATTGCCTGGCACGATAACCTGCCGCTGATTGGCTGGATTAAACGCCGCGGGCGGTGTGCAGGGTGTCAAACGAGCATCAGCGTTCAATATCCGCTGGTGGAAATGGCCGGTGGCCTACTGGCCTTGGCGGTAGTGGCACTCCATGGCCTCACTGCAGAGTCGTTGTTTATTTACGGCGCCTGCTTGATGCTGTTAGCACTCGCCGTGATCGATTTTCGTACCCAGTTATTGCCGGATGTTATTACGCTCCCGCTGCTATGGGCAGGCTTACTTTTTCAGCTACTCTTCCAGCCGTTTATGCTCTCCGATGCCGTTATCGGCGTGATGGTGGGCTATCTTTCTCTATGGAGTTTTTATTGGCTGTTCAAACTCGTCACCGGTAAAGAGGGCATGGGCTTTGGCGACTTTAAGCTGCTGGCAGCATTGGGCGCCTGGCTAGGCTGGAACTTTTTACCACTTATCTTGATACTTTCCGCAGGGCTTGGCGCGGTGGTTGGTTTAACTGCGCAGGCCTGCGCGCCTCGCTTACGTGGCAAACCATTACCCTTTGGGCCTTTTCTTGCCCTCGCTGGTTGGGTAGCGTTATTAGTTGGCGATGAGCTAATGGCGCTGTATCTCAGCCTGCTTAGTTAACGTTTAACGATTGTTATTTTGGTTATTAAAGCTGGGTTATTAAATTTGGGCTATTAAAACTGAGCTAGTGCATTTGGGTTATTGAAAACTGAGCTAAGTGAGGCAGCAGATGATTATCGGATTAACCGGTGGCATTGGGTCGGGCAAATCGACGGTTGCGCGCGCCTTTGAAACGCTCGGCGCTGCCTCGGTCGATGCTGACGATGTCGCCAGAGAAATCGTTCTACCTGGCGAACCGGCACTATTAGCCATTAAAAACCGCTTCGGTGACCAGGTCATCCATCAGGATGGCACGCTTAATCGCGCGGCCCTACGCGCTATTATTTTTAAAGACCCAGAGCAGCGGCGGTGGTTAGAATCAGTCACACACCCCAAAATAAGAGAAAGTCTATTGCAGCACTTAGCGCAGCTTAAAACACAAGGCGCGCCTTATGTGCTGCTGGTATCACCGCTGCTATTTGAGTCGGGCCAAAATGCGCTGGTCAACCGAGCGGTCGTGGTCGATGTACCACAAGCGCTACAATTATCGAGAACCCAGCAACGTGATGGGGTGAGCGAAAGCCAAGTGCATGCTATTCTCGCCGCCCAGCTTTCCCGCGAACAGCGGCTAGCACAGGCAGATGACGTGATAGATAACAGCGGTGACCACCTCAGCATGATGGAGCAAGTGGTGCGGCTGGATCAACGCTACCGTCAACTGCTTAACGACTGAGATATCGCCCCTGTTAACGTAATTGGAGTTTTTATGGTTCGCCCTGCAAACGATTCCCCGCTTGAAGTTAGTTGCCCTCAGTGCGCTAAGCGTGTGCCTTGGCTGCCTGAGAGCACCTATCGCCCTTTCTGCAGCAAACGCTGCCAACTGTTAGATCTAGGTGCCTGGGCCGATGAGTCGCACCGCATATCGGGCGAATCGGCGATGGATGAAGCTGATATAGAGACACTGTTGGCACAAGCTGATAAGGATGCGCCGCTCTCCTAACGCGCCCGAGCAATCGACGTTTTAAGCCCCGCAATCCACATGGCTACCACAATGCCTTATCAACCATCGCCTTCGGCCTATCATCTGCTGCTTCAGCTGGAGCAGCAGTTTGACACTTTAATTGACACGCTTGAGACCGCTGTTTCGCTTTTTGAACGCCAACAACCGGCATCGTGGGTCTTTCATCAAGCAACACCCGCTCGCCACTGGCTACGCGAAGCGCTTTTCGATATGTGGCATGAACAAGATCAGGATGGTCGCGAGACGCGCAACTACATTGCCATTGTGGCTGCTAATGATGAATTACTGGCAGCGGTAGACGCCGTTAATCAAGCTAAAAAAAGTTTTGCTGAGCTGCTGCAGCATATTAAACAGGCTTTTCCCCAAACCTTGAGCGACGCCAAAAGCCGCCTGCCGCAACGCCATCCTTACATTGATGAAGCGTTACGGCGCAATGGGCTTGCTCGTCTGCATCTTAAGCAGAGTTGGCGTCAACTGCCCATCGCACAAGCCCCCGTTTCACGGGTTCGCTTTGCGTGGTATAGCAGTGGTCGTTCCATAAAGCGGCTGACCGTTCAAGAGGCTGAGCAAAAGCTTTTAAAGCTTGATACCGATGCAGCGCATATCCGTATTCAGCTTCGCAAACTAGCCGGCATCCCAAGCGGCGAAGTGCTCGCCCAGGTGCAAACCCAGGCTCCCCTTATGCGGGCAAATCTATTTTTTACCGAACCACTCGATGATGGCCATACAAGGCGGGCGCTGAATGCGGCCATGCCTATCTTCGTACCAGACAATAACCAGCGACTGCCACACATAAACCTGCCCGCTTTACAGCCCCCCACCACCCGCACACGGGCACGGCGGCGCGATGAAAAGCTTGAGCCAGATGTATTTCTGCCGAGTTTGCGCGTTTACCGCTACCGTTAGCAATACCACACGTAGGATATAAGTGGTTATGCAAAAGTTATTGAGTAATCAGTGCCGTAACCATTACATACTTTTTTGACCGCTTCACAAAGCTTATCGAACGAACTGTAGGCTGTTAACGGTAGCCACCGGTATTTGATTTCGCGCCAAAGGATTTCGATCAGATTCAGCTCCGGCGAATATGGCGACAAGTAGACCAGGTGAATGCGATGTGCCATCCAATCAATAAGTTTGCGCTGGAACGCCTTGGAACGGTGCATCCTGGCATTATCCAGTATCACGACGGCGAATGCGTCAGGGTCTTTATGTGCCGCAAACTGATCAAAGGCTTCTATAACGGTTTCAGTGGTCACTGAGTCGGTGGTCATATGGTGAAAAAACTCACCTTTTCTGGTGAGAAAGCCCAGTACATTCAGCCGTTTGCTGTGTGGGTAGGCCGTGACTTCCCAGGGCTTGGCTATCGGGCTCCATGCATAAGGAAGTGACGATGATTGCGAGAAACCGGCTTCATCAAAGAAATAGAGATCGCACTCACCATCATCTTCCCACTCCTTCAATACATTGATTATCTCTTGCGTATGGCGGAAATCCGCTTCGTCACGATGTGCCCTCAATGAGCGGCGTATCCGCTTACAGCTATAGCCTTTTTTTAACGCGCGCCGCAACGTGTCCTGGCTGACGACGTTACCTGTCTGCTCCTGAAACTTGGCATGGAGGACAGGCAATTGATGGGGATACTCTTCAACCAGTTGTTCTAACACAGCAAGATCGCTCTCGCTGAGAAGGTGCGGGCGTCCTTCGCGAGGCTTGTCTTGAAGACCTTCAATACCGTCTGCTTCCCATTGGGATAACCAAGTCGATACCGTATCGCGCTTAACCCCAATAATATCGCGAATCTGGTTAATCGTATGGCCCTTGTGGTTGAGCAGAATGGCGTGGGCCCGACGACGTAGTGCTCTCTTTTCGCCGTACTGGTAGGCTTCATTTAAGATACGTTGCTGGTCAGGTGTTAAAGAAACGAAACGTAAGCGCCGAGACATGGTTCTGTATTTTACTCTGATGGATCTTTGTTCTTTATACGCGATAATTTATGCAGAATCACTTAGTAGAGGTGCTAACTACCTAGCACTAATCCCTACTTGGCACTTGATCCTGCGGCCATAACCCATAGCCAAGCAGTGTTTCGACCAGTTCGGCCAGATCGCCATGGTCAATACCATACTCATTCAGCAAAGCTTCAAAGCGCTGTTTGAACACACGCTCCTGCTCTTGTTGTTGTTCCTTCTGCTTGGCTTCTACATCATCTTGCTCCAATGCCGCAAGCGACCTTACCGGCGGCCCCGTCGGTATATCAAAATCGCTTTCAGGATCGTCTAACTGACGTAACGCCTGCGCAAAGGCATCGTCTAATTCACGGAATTTACGCAGCTTCTCACGCTCATCTACCGGCTTTTGAACCTTTTGATATTTCATCGATGTTTCATTTACACCTTACTTGAAATGGTCGACATGGCTACAAACGTAGCATTTTTTGCAAAAACTGTGCACAAACGCGTAAAGATAACGAGCAAACTTGCCTTTGCCACCCTGTTGCCAGCATAAAGGCAACATCATTAGGCAATCGATGGTGACAAACATTTTATCAAATACGCCACAGTCAGCGATAACTCAAAAATTGATGCTTAGCATCAACGTAGCAACAAGTAACCTGAACAGAGATTCAACTCTTATCTAAACGCTGAACATTTGCTCTTCAGCTCAGCTAGGTTACCAACACTAACGCACTGGGAGAGTGCACTACAGGCGAGATAAGCACGACCTGTACGATTCACGCATGAGAGGCCAGATAATGTTCAACGCGATGACACGAGCTGAGATCTGGCTGCAGGACACACTTGACAAGCCACTCGGCATTGAAGACCTTGCTAACCATATTGGTTACTCGTCTTCCCAAGTACGGCGCCAATTTCGCCAAAGCTTTCACATTAGGCCGAGCGCCTACCGCGAAAAAAGACGGTTAGAACGGGCGGCTGTATTGTTAGCCCTTACGCCTCTCAATATAGCGCAAATTGCGATACGTTGTGGGTATCATAACCATTCATCCTTTTCACGTGCATTTCAGCGTCGCTATCAGCTCAGGCCACGCAATTTTCGGCAATCACTAAAAAGCGCATTGTCACGCTCGATGCCTAATCCAGGCTTCAAGACAGATATCCAAAAAGCCAGTGACCGCCAAATTATCCTAATGCGCCTCTATCAAGCTCCCGAGCATATTAAAGGGCTAGGGGATGCAAGCTACCACAACAAGCAGCTAGCCTGCTTACAGGCGCGATTACGCCTATCGACAACCACCATTTCATTGCCTGATATACTATCGGCCAAAGTGGATGCGCTTAATAATGATTATTTTCATTCTAACCGCACAGACGTAGGCCTCTACCTTGAACAAACAGATAACGCTCAAGACATTGCCTTACCGTTGCCTTATCGGCGGGTCGATATTCCAACCCATTACTATTCAAGTACGCGCTTTGGTGATTTAGCTGATCTTCATGATGCATTGGCGCATACCATCACGCACTTGCTTTACAGTCAGGATAGCTTTCACGTAAGCGGCCAACCGCCTCAGGTATTATGGAAAGCACATTATTTAGAGCTTCGGCTCCCGCTTATAGGCCAGCAGGAAGGATAACGTCTTTGAGGCACCGCTGAGCAGAGATCATAAAAAACCGGCACTCCTGTAAAGAAATGCCGGTTATTAACTTGCTTAATCTTCCATGCGAACCAGCCAGGATTCGACGGCTTCATCACCGTACTCATCCTTCCAGCTACGCAGACCTTTATGATTGCCGCCGCGCGTTTCGATGACTTCCCCAGTTTTAGGGTTTTTATAAATTTTAAGACGACGCTTACGGCGCGCATTGCCACTAGCCGTCGTTTTAACACTACGCTGGTCAGAAGCGGGATCTAATAAAGCAATGACGTCACTAGGACGCTTGCCGAACTCAGTCATAAGCGCTTCAAGTTTGGCCTTGAATTCCAACTCGCTTTTAAGACGCTGATCGCCTTCTAAGCGCTGTAGGTCTTCTTGAAGCTGCTTCAGCTGCTGTTCTTTTTGGATATATTCGTTAAGTAATGACATCGGGATTCCTTTAGTATCGTATCCAACTGAACGGGGTCCAACTGAAAGGGGTTCAACTGGCTTAGGTGCTAACTTGACAACCTTGGCACCCACTAGTTCAGAATGCTGGGACATTATTGCTGTAAAAAGAGTAACTGACAACAGTCTAGTTGATTTTTACTCAATTACTAATCGTTTTTTAAAAACACAACTGCTATTTAAAGTGTTTTATAACCCTAATAGCTCATCATTGCTATGTGAATCTATGTGTCGTCTATTAGAAGCGATCAACACTTACAAACAAAAACGCCGCCCATAAGGGCGGCGTTTTTATCAACCAATAACTAATCGATAATTAGTCTTGGCCCATCTGCTGCTTGATCAGGTCGCCGATTGTAGTCGGGCCACCCGCAGTTTCTGGCTCTTGCTCACGCATCTTCTTCAAGTTCTGACGCGTATCATCCTGGTCTTTCGCTTTTACCGACAGGTTAATCTGACGGCTCTTGCGATCAACACTCACGATACGGGCTTCTACGCTGTCGCCTTCATTCAGTACATTGCGCGCATCTTCTACGCGATCAGCACTAATTTCAGAGGCTTTCAGCACAGCAATAACGTCAGTCGCCAATTCAACTTGAGCTTCTTTAGCATCAACTTCAATGACGCGACCCGTTACGATGCTGCCCTTATCGTTGACTGACAAGTACTCAGCAACGGGGTCAGAATCCATCTGCTTGATGCCCAGCGAGATACGCTCACGCTCAGGATCAATAGACAGGATTACGGCTTCAGCTTCGTCACCTTTCTTAAAGCTGCGTACGGCTTCTTCGCCAGTATCAGTCCAAGAAATATCAGACAGGTGAACCAGACCGTCGATACCGCCTTCTAGGCCGATAAAGATACCGAAGTCAGTGATCGACTTGATAGTACCTGAAACGCGATCGCCCTTGTTGTAGTCAGTGTTGAAGGTTTCCCACGGGTTAGCAGTACACTGCTTGATACCCAGAGAAATACGACGACGCTCTTCGTCGATATCCAACACCATGACGTCAACATCATCGCCCACTTGAACGACTTTAGACGGATGGATGTTTTTGTTAGTCCAGTCCATTTCAGACACGTGAACCAGACCTTCAACACCCTCTTCCAGCTCGGCAAAGCAACCGTAGTCAGTCAGGTTAGTGACGACTGCGTGTACTTTCATGCCTTCTGGGTAACGCTCTTTAATGTTGACCCACGGATCTTCGCCCAACTGCTTCAGACCCAGTGAAACGCGATTGCGCTCACGGTCAAACTTCAGAACCTTGACGTTGATCTCGTCGCCAACGGCAACGATTTCGGACGGATGCTTAATACGCTTCCACGCCATGTCTGTAATGTGCAGCAGGCCGTCAACACCACCTAGGTCTACGAAAGCGCCGTAGTCTGTCAGGTTCTTAACGATACCCTTGATCTGCTGGCCTTCTTGCAGAGTTGCCAGCAGCGCTTCGCGCTCGGCACTGTTCTCTGCTTCCAGAACCGCACGACGTGATACCACAACGTTGTTGCGCTTCGGATCAAGCTTGATGACTTTGAAGTCCAGCTCTTTATTTTCCAGGTGCGCAGTGTCGCGAACCGGACGAACGTCAACCAACGAGCCAGGCAAGAAGGCACGGATAGAGTCAACTTCAACTGTGAAGCCGCCTTTAACCTTACCGTTAATAACGCCCTTGATGATTTCGTCTTTCTCGAAGGCTGCTTCCAGAATCTTCCAAGCTTCTGCACGCTTGGCTTTTTCACGAGACAGACGCGTCTCACCGAAGCCATCTTCAACGGCTTCCAGTGCAACGTGCACGTCGTCACCGATAGCGATGTTCAGGTTACCGTGTTCATCGCGGAATTGTGACGCTGGAATCTGACCTTCAGATTTTAGGCCAGCGTTGACAGTAACCCAGTCACCGTCAATGTCGACAACCTGAGCCGCGACAATAGCGCCTGGCTCCATGTTGATGTCGTTAAGAGACTGTTCAAACAGCTCAGCAAAGCTTTCGCTCATGGTGTTCCTACGTAATTACGTTGTTGAGGCATAAATGCCTTCTCCGCACCACCAGCAAGTGCGGGCCTAATGTCACTCAGCCTTTGGGGGTGTTAACGCTGGTTAGACCTGACCGGGCTCACCGATGTGAGTTTAGTGCCCTGCCACGTCGTGACACCTATCCAAAAGCGCCGCAAGGGAGAATCATACGCCGCTTACCAGCCCTCTTTGGGCGAGCAGTTCGGTCAGTCGATCAACCACTTCCGGTATGCTCAGACGCGTGCTATCAAGCGTAATGGCATCATCTGCCGGCTTGAGAGGGGCCACGCTGCGTTGCGTGTCGCGTGCATCGCGTGCCTGAATCTCCTTTAAAAGACTCGAAAGACTAGCATTCACCCCGGCTTCCTGCAACTGCAGATGACGCCGACGTGCCCGTTCATCGGCACTTGCCGTTAAAAAAATCTTTAGCGTGGCGTCGGGAAACACCACTGTGCCCATATCGCGGCCATCGGCCACCAACCCTGGCGCTTGGCAAAAATCGCGCTGCCGCTGCAGCAATGCCTGACGCACGGCAGGAAGCGCCGCTACTTGCGAGGCACGCTCCCCAGCCTGTTCGGTACGAATCACCTGACCAACATCTTCACCTTCTAGTAGCGTTCGTGGCTGACCATCTTCAACCGGAAAGGCCACATCTAACTGCTCCGCTAAGCGGGCAAGCCCAGCCTCATCGTCAACGGCTACGTTATGCTTAACCGCTGCTTGAGCCGTCAGCCGATAAAGTGCGCCACTATCCAGTAAATGCCAGCCCAGGCGTTCCGCGACTAAACCACTAATGGTGCCCTTACCCGCCCCGCCTGGGCCATCAATGGTGAGCACTGGAACAGCTGAAGCGCGATCATTCATGCGCGCCCTCCACATTAACACCCATACCAATACGCGTGGCTAATTCAACGAAATCAGGGAAAGAGGTCGCCACATTAGCGCAGTCTTCAATATCAATTTCTGCACTCGCCCGCAGCGATGCAACCGCAAACGCCATGGCAATACGGTGATCACCCAGGCTATCGATACGCCCACCACCATAACTGGCCACTTCGGCATTACCGTTGCCGGCAATATCGATACCGTCATCAAGTAGAGTGTGTTTAACACCCAAGATGGCCATGCCATCCGCCATTGCCTGGAGGCGATCAGACTCTTTAACACGCAGCTCTTCTGCGCCTCTTAGACGGGTTACACCGTTTGCGTTGGCGGCAGCAATAAAGAGGGCAGGAAATTCATCAATCGCTAATGGGACTTGATCAACAGGAATGTCGATCCCTTTCAGTGGCGCATAGCGAATACGAATATCGGCCACCGGCTCGCCGCCTACCTCACGTTCATTTTCAAGCGTTAAATCGGCCCCCATCAAATGCAGAATATTGATGACACCAATTCGTGTGGGATTAATGCCTACATGCTCAAGGGTAATATCAGAACCCGGAGTGATAGCCGCCGCGACTAAGAAAAACGTTGCAGAAGAGATATCAGAAGGCACATCAATCGGGCCCGCTGTTAGCTTACCGCCTCCCTGCAGCCAGCAGGTATCGCCTTTACGAGAAACCGTATAGCCAAAACCATTGAGCATACGCTCGGTGTGGTCGCGTGTGGGCGCTGGCTCACGTACACGGGTTTCGCCTTCAGCGTAGAGCCCTGCCAACAGCAGGCAGGATTTCACCTGAGCACTGGCCATGGGCATATCATAATGAATGCCCTTAAGATTAGCGCCGCCGTGAATTTTCAGCGGTGGGCGTCCGCCTTCCGCAGTATCAATGGTGGCCCCCATTAGGCGTAGCGGGTCAGCCACGCGGCCCATGGGGCGCTTGGTCAGCGACTCATCGCCCGTCAGCTCGCTATCAAACGCCTGACCCGCGAGAAGGCCGGAAAACAGCCGCATGGCGGTGCCCGAGTTGCCTACATAGAGCGGACCCGCGGGCGCTTTTAAGCCGTGCATACCCACACCATGAATGGTGACTTTACCCTGATGCGGGCCTTCGATCGCCACACCCATTTCGCGAAACGCCTGCAGCGTCGCCAGACTATCTTCGCCTTCCAGAAAGCCTTTAACTTCAGTGACGCCCTCTGCCAGCGCCCCCAGCATAATGGATCGGTGCGACATGGATTTATCACCGGGTACGCGCAAACGTCCCTGGGCTTGGCCGCCCGGCTGCACACGGTAGGTAACCTTACCTTGTGGTTGCATATGGTATTCCGCCTGGTAACTGGTTTTGTTCAATAAAGAGTCGAAATAGTGCCGGGCATGGCTTGCCCGGTCAAAGGTGGCTATCAGCGCGTCACTGTCACCGGTTTCTACCGCATGACGCAGTCGCTCAAGCCCTGCTTCAAAATCATCCAGCGATGCCAATACCGCCTGCTTATTAGCGATAAAAATATCCCGCCACATCACCGGGTCGCTACCCGCGATACGGGTAAAATCGCGAAAACCGCCCGCTGCGTAACGGAAAATATCTAGCCGCTCATCCTGGCGTGCCAACGTATCCACCAGTGAAAATGCCAGCAGGTGCGGCAAATGACTGGTACGCGCCAACACTTGATCATGTCGCTCTACGTCCATTTCCAGGACATCGGCGCCGCAGGCTTCCCATAAGCAACGCACGCGTATCAAAGCGTCGGCATCTACGTTGGTTTCGGGGGTAAGAATCACCTTATGATCCACATAAAGGCGTGGATTCGCCGCCGCCACACCGCTTTTCTCTGAGCCGGCGATGGGGTGCCCTAACACCATATTAGTAGGCACTTGACCAAATACTCTTTGGGCGCAGGCGCGGATAGTGGCTTTGGTACTACCGACATCGGTAATAACCACACTTGGTGACGCAGATGCCAGGGCACCCGCCAAATGGGCCATTACACTTTCCATTGCCAGCACCGGCACAGCCAGCACCACCATCGTAGCGCCACTCACTTGCTCCGCAAGATGGGTGCCACCTGAGTCGATCAGCCCCATCTCTATACCGCGGGCGATTTCATCTTTATCAGGATCACAGGCAACGATTTGCCCCTTAAACCCTGAAGCGCGCAGTGCAGCCGCAAGCGAACCACCAATCAATCCCAGCCCCACAATTAGTAAGCGCGACTCATGACAAGATGATGTTGTTACGCTGCCTTCGACCATTAACGTCACAGCACGCCTATCGGGTAGGAACCTAGCACACGCAAGTCCGCCGCCCGCAGCTGCACCTCTTCAAGCACCGCCGCGACCTTGGGCTCATCACGATGGCCTTTAAAGTCGATAAAAAAGACGTAGTTCCACACACCAGTGCGCGAAGGACGTGTTTCAAGGCGCGTTAAATCAATCTGATGGCGATGGAACGGCTCCAGTAACGCGTGCAAAGTACCCGGCTGATTGCGCATGGCAACCACAATAGAGGTTTTATCCTCTCCTGCCATGGGCACATCCTGGTTGCCAATAATCAAAAACCGCGTGGAGTTATCCGGGCTGTCTTCAATTTTTTCGGCAATGTGCTCAAGCCCATAAAGCTTGGCCGCCATATCACCTGCAATCGCCGCACTATGCCACTCGGTTTTGACTAACTTAGCCGCTTCCGCATTAGAGGAAACCGGCACTCGCTCCGCATGGGGATAGTGAGCATCCAGCCATTTACGGCACTGGGCAAACGACTGCGGGTGCGAGTAGATACGCGAGACTTTATCGCGGCGGGTCGTTTCACTGACCAGCAGATGATGGTGAATACGCAGCACCACCTCGCCACAAATTTTGATGGAAGAGTCCATAAAGGTGTCAAGAGTGTGGTTGACCACCCCTTCGGTGGAGTTTTCCACCGGCACCACGCCGTAATGCACGGCGCCCGCCTCAACTTCACGAAACACTTCGTCAATGGCTGCCATAGGCAGGCTAACCGCACTTTCACCAAAGTGCTTGAGCGCCGCCTGCTGAGTGAAAGTGCCCTCAGGGCCTAAGTAGGCCACCTTAACCGGCTGTTCAAGTGCCAAACACGCCGACATGATTTCGCGAAACAAGCGCGCCATCTCTTCTGAATCAAGTGGGCCTTTATTCAAGGCCATGATGCGCCGCAGCACCTGCGCTTCTCGCTCAGGGCGGTAGAACACCGCATCTTTATCTTCGGCCAGCTTCACATGCGCCACTTGCTGGGCACAACTGGCGCGCTCGCTGATAAGATTCAGAATATCGCTATCGAGCTGATCGATTCGCTGGCGCAGCTCATCCAGATTGATCGACGTGTCGGACATGGTGTTTAGCCCCTTGTTTGTTCGAAATCGGCCATAAATGCGATTAGCGCATCTACCGCAGACTCAGGCACTGCGTTATATAGGCTAGCCCGCATACCGCCCACGCTGCGGTGGCCTTTTAAATTGAGCAGCCCCGCCGCATCGGCTTGTTGTAAAAACGCTTTATCCAGCGCCGCATCGGCCAAGACAAACGGTACGTTCATCCGCGAGCGATTGTGCTTAGCAATCGGGTTGCTATAAAAGTCGCTGTCATCAATCGCCGCATACAGCTTATCGGCTTTGCGCTGATTAATGGCGTCCATCGCTGCTAGCCCACCAATGTCGTCTTTTAGCCACTGAAAGACTAAGCCCGCCAAATACCAAGCGTAGGTCGGCGGCGTATTCACCATCGAACCCGCTTCGGCCAGCATTTTGTAATCAAACAGCGAAGGAATGTTGGCTTGGGCTTTGCCTAGCAAATCGTCACGAACGACGGCCAACGTTAAACCAGCGGGGCCGATATTTTTCTGCGCGCCCGCGTAGATCACGCCGAAATCGCTAACGTCGATCGGCCCAGACAGGATATTTGATGACATATCGCAGACCAACGGCACGCTAGCGCCATCGGCACGCTGCACATGGGGCGTATAGTCAAACTCCAAGCCGCCAATCGTCTCATTCGACGTGTAGTGCAAATAGGCCGCGTCATCGCTAACGCTAATGGTATCCAGCGCAGGCACCGCCATATGGCCATTAGCTTCACTGCTTGCGGCCACATGACAAGCGAAACCCAGGCGCTTTGCTTCGCTAAGCGCTTTTTTGCCCCAGATACCGGTCTGAATGAAGTTGCCGCTACCGCCCTGACCCAGCAGGTTCATCGGCAGCATGGCAAATTGCATACTGGCGCCACCCTGCAAAAACAGCACTTTATAGTTATCTGGCACGCCTAGAAGCTCACGAAAATCAGCTTCTGCACGCTCAGCAATGGCAACAAACTCGTCGCTGCGGTGGCTCATTTCCATTACGGAAAGGCCGCGCCCATGGTAGTCCAGCAACTCTTCCCGGGCGCGTTCCAGTACGGCTACTGGCAGGGCCGCTGGCCCTGCGCAGAAATTATAATGACGTGTCATCAGTCCCCGGTTCCTGTGCGTCATCGGATGATTCACTCGCCTGAACGTCTTCAGGTCGCTCATCAAGGCTAGCTTCGGCACCCTCTTCGGCACCTTCTTCAAGAGCGGTCAGATCGACTTCGGCAGGCTCATCAACACGAACGGTTTTGACTAATTTTTCTTCTTTACCCAGACGAATCAGCATCACACCCTGGGTATTACGTGAGGTGGTTGAGACTTCTTCAACACGCGTACGCACCAGCGTGCCACGGTCAGTAATCAGCATCATTTCATCGCTGTCATAAACCTGCATCGCCGCGACTAGCGAACCGTTACGCTCGCTGGTTTGCATGGCGATAACACCCTGACCACCACGGCCACGCAGCGGGAACTCTTCCAGGCGCGTACGCTTACCGTAACCGTTCTCACTGGCGGTCATAATGTAGATCTGACCATCGGCGGTTTCGGCCACGACGCTCTCTTGCACGCCATCCTGAGTTTCTTCTTCGGCATCCGCTTCGGCGTCGATTTGCTGGCTCTTGGGAATAATCAAGCTGATGACTTCCGCATCGCCTGCCAAGCGCATACCACGCACGCCGCGAGCAGTACGTCCCATGGCGCGGGCTTTACCCTCTTCGAAGCGAATCGCCTTGCCGTTAGACGACAACAGCATGGCATGATCATTACCGGTGGTAATGGCAGCACCCACTAAACGATCACCCTCTTCAAGGTCAATGGCGATAAGACCTACGCTACGCGGGCGCGAGAACTGTTCAAGACTGGTGCGCTTGACGGTGCCTTTAGCCGTCGCAAAGAAGATATAGTGCTCAGGATCGTAGTCACGTACAGGCAGGATGGCATTAACCGCCTCACCCTCTTCCAGCGGCAGCATATTGACCAGCGGCTTGCCACGCGAGCCGCGGCTGGCGTTGGGCATTTCATACACTTTCAGCCAGTACACTTTGCCGCGATTGGAGAACAGCAGCACGGTGTCGTGTGTAGACGCTACCAGCAGGTGCTCAATCACATCTTCATCTTTCATCGCGGTGGCAGACTTACCGCGACCACCACGGCGCTGGGCCTGATAATCCGACAGCGGCTGGGTCTTGGCGTAACCAGAGCGCGACACGGTCACGACCATGTCTTCTTCAGCGATCAAGTCTTCAATCGACAGATCCAAATGGCTGGCCTGGATTTCAGTGCGGCGATCATCGCCAAACTGATCACGCACGGCGTGCAGCTCTTCCCGGATCACTTCCATCAACCGATCAGGCGATGCCAGAATCTCAGTAAGCTCAGCAATTTTCTCAAGAATCGTCAGGTATTCATCGAGCAGCTTCTCGGTCTCAAGGCCCGTCAAACGGTGCAGACGTAACTCAAGAATCGCTTGTGCCTGGGCAGGCGATAGCCGATACGACGTGGCCGCGGTGTTTAGACCAAAGCCCTCTTCCAGCTCTTCTGGCTTGCAAGAAGTAGCACCCGCCCGCTCCAACATGGCGGTTACTTGGCCGGGTTGCCACGTCTTGGCAAGCAGCTTTTCACGCGCTTCTGCCGCATTGGGCGAGGCTTTAATCAGCTCAATCACTTCGTCGATATTCGAAATAGCGACGGCCAAACCTTCCAACAAATGCCCACGCTCACGGGCTTTTTTCAGTTCGTACAGCGTACGCCGGGTCACCACTTCGCGCCGGTGGCGAATAAAGGCTTCCAGCATCTCTTTAAGATTCAGCGTACGGGGCTGGCCATTCTCCAGCGCCACCATGTTAATCCCGAACACATTCTGCAGCTGTGTCTGAGCAAACAGGTTATTGACCACCACTTCGCCGGACTCGCCACGCTTAACTTCAATGACCACGCGCAGACCATCTTTATCCGACTCATCGCGCAGCTCAGCGATGCCTTCGATTTTCTTCTCTTTCACCAGCTCGGCAATCTTCTCGATCAACCGCGCTTTGTTCACCTGATACGGCAGCTCACTAATAATAATGTGATCGCGACCGGTTTTGTCATGGTGCTCAATGGTGTGGCAGGCGCGAACATAAATACGCCCACGGCCGGTACGGTATGCCGACAAGATGCCCGCGCGACCATTGATAATCGCCCCGGTGGGGAAATCAGGCCCGGGGATATACTCCATCAGGTCATCAACGGTCAGCGTGTAGTCGTCGATTAAGGCTAAGCAGCCATCAATCACTTCACGCATATTATGCGGTGGAATATTGGTTGCCATACCTACCGCAATGCCCGAGGAGCCGTTGATCAGCAAATTGGGCGTTTTGGTAGGCAATACCGCGGGAATACGTTCGGTACCGTCGTAGTTATCGACCCAGTCGACGGTATCTTTTTCCAGGTCAGCGAGCAGTTCGTGGGCAAGGCGCGACATACGCACCTCGGTATAACGCATGGCAGCCGCGTTATCCCCATCGATAGAACCGAAGTTACCCTGGCCGTCGACCAGCACATGACGCATCGAAAAGTGCTGAGCCATACGTACGATGGTGTCGTAAACCGCGCTATCGCCGTGCGGATGGTATTTACCGATGACATCGCCGACGACACGCGCCGACTTCTTGTACGGTTTATTCCAGTCATTACCCAGTTCATGCATGGCAAACAGCACACGCCGGTGAACCGGTTTAAGGCCATCCCGCACATCTGGAAGCGCGCGGCCGATAATGACGCTCATCGCATAGTCGAGATACGACTGTTTAAGCTCGTCTTCAATATTGACGGGCAAGATTTCTCTGGCGATGTCACCCATGAAAGTCAGATCCTTTGCACTGCATTGGCACTGCGAGAGTTGAAAGCGCTTAAAAACACCGCCCCGAAAAACTTAGTGGAACGGCGCGCAAATACTTCGCCATCATACCACTGCAAAAGCAGCAAGGGCAGCCAGGGAGCTCACCAAAGCCGTTTAGGGGGTAAATGCCTCTTTCGCCAACGTTAATGCGGCCAACGCGTCACGCACCTCACCCTCAATGGCAGCGGCCTTATTAGCCCGCATATCCAAAAGGACGAAGGTCAAATCTGCCTGGGCGATGACGGTGCCGTCTTTGCGGACGATACGGTGATGGCAGAGGCCGCTGCGTTCACCGACGTCGACGATACCCGTCATAATTTCTAAATCATCGCCATGACGCGCCGCAGCCAAATAATCAATATTCAAGTTAACCACCACAAACGCCCGGCCAGCCTGATGGAGCTCTTTGATCATCGCTGGGTGTTGATCGAAGTAATCCCAACGTCCCTCTTCCATAAACTCCAGGTAGCGAGCGTTATTCACATGACCATAGCCATCCAAGTGATAGCCACGAACACGCAATTGAACCCGCGATAGCGATGTACTCATAACCACTCCTACTGTTCAGTCAAACAATGCAATTAATTGGCGGATAGTATTTAGCTGGCAAACCCTCAATCAAACACAAGTTTGAAACACGTGCAACAGAGACGATTGGTGGCAGCCGCTGGTAGGAATGCCCCTCTTTCGCCATAATGTGCCACCTTTTGAACAGGATTGGCCTCATGTGGTTTAAGCACTTGCATTTATACCGCCTGCACGACGCGCCCGAGTTATCCAGCGATGCGCTCGCTAGCGCTTTACAAGAGCATGCCGCCAAACCACTCGGTAACGCTGATGCACGCCGCCTGGGCTGGACAGCCCCGGCTGGACGTATGGGCGGCGGGCAGTTAGTGCACGAAATTCAATCGCACCGCCTTCTTTCCGCCCTTCGCCAAGAGAGGCTACTGCCTGCCTCGGTTGTAAAAGAAGAGGTCGACGAGCTCGTCGCCGACATCGAAGCCAGCGAAAGCCGTAAAGTTACCCGCAAAGAGAAAACCGCGTTTAAAGAGCAGGTCACTGAAAATTTGCTGCCTCGCGCCTTTGTACGTAGCCAGAAAATCGACCTTTGGTGGGACACAAAAGGCCAAATGATTGGCATCAATGCCAGTTCGCGCACCCGTGCCGAGGATATCCTGGACTTGCTGCGCGAGACGCTGGGCAGCTTGAAAGTCACCCCGCTGAGTTCGCAAACGCTGCCTATTCGCGCCATGACCACTTGGCTGGGCGATGTGGCTAGCCGCCCTGCCGATCTGCAGCTGGGTGATCAAGTCGAGCTCAAAGCGAAAGGCGATGACGGTGTACTTCGCGCGCGCCAAGTCGATTTAGACAGTGATGAAATTCAGCAGTTACTCGAAAGCGGCCGCCAGGCCAGCAAACTCGCTGTGAGCTTAGAAGGCCGGTTAAGCTTCATGCTGCACGATGATTTGGCGCTGAAATCGTTGCGCTTTGGCGATGCCCTCATTGAAGAGGCCGACCACGCGGACGATGGTGACGATGCGCTCGCCCGCCTGGAAACAGACTTTATTTTAATGGCGCAGGCGCTATCTACAGATATTCCACGCTTAATAGAGTGGCTTGGGGGCGAAACGCAGCGGGAACCCGCGGCGCAGTAAGGACTCTATAGACCTTCGACCTCGATGCTATTAATCGATACTTATTTTTTATTATCCAACGGTTCGCATGACTCATCACAATAACGCTACCAACGTCTCTACCGCGACAGACCCGTGGGCCGACATTCGGCCCTTTATGGATCATGAAGTAGCCAATGTTCTTGCTAGGCTCTCACGGGACAACGAATTGCTCGATGCCCTCACCCGCTTTCGGCTTCCCCGCTTGGCGCGCTGGGCGCCGTCGCTGGCGCGTGGCTTTGCCAGCCGCGCGGTCCGGCGTGAAGTGAAAGGTGTTACATCGATCTACGAATTTCAAATGCGCATTGCTCATTATATGGAGCGCATGATTCGTACCACCACCGATGAGTTTGAAGTCACGGGGCTTGATAAGCTCGACCCCAAAGGCGCTTACCTATTCATAGGCAACCATCGCGATATTTCGCTTGACCCAGCGTTCGTCAACTATGCGCTCTATCAAGCGAACCGCGATACTGTGCGTATCGCCATCGGTGACAATCTGCTCAAAAAGCCCTACGTCACCGACCTAATGCGACTCAATAAAAGCTTTATTGTCCCACGGAGTGCACGGGGCAAGCGGGCAATGCTGGCAGCGTATCAACAGCTTTCAGCCTATATTCGCCACACGATTACCGAAGACCAGCACTCCATCTGGATGGCCCAGCGCGAAGGCCGGGCAAAGAATGGCATCGACCATACCGAGCCCGCGATCATCAAAATGCTAATCATGGCGAGACGTGCTTCAGAGCGCGACATGGTGTTTGGTGAGGCCATCGCTGAGCTAAAACTGGTGCCGGTGTCGATTAGCTATGAATATGACCCCTGCGACGTGCAAAAAGCCCAGGAGCTGTACGATATTGACACCCAAGGCAGTTACGCCAAAGGTGAGTTTGAAGATATTCGCTCCATTGTGGCGGGCATTACCGGCTCTAAGGGACGCGTGCGGCTGCATTTTGGCACGCCAGTTGGTGCTGATATGGCAACGCCCGATGAAGTGGCCGCTGAAATTGATCGCCAAGTGATCGGCGGTTATCGCCTTTTCCCCAGCCACTATTTGGCCCTTGAGGCACTGGGTGAAGCACCTGAATTAGTCGCACGCAAAGCCATTACGCGACAGGACAGAGAGCGCTTCAATGCACGGCTTGCTGAAGTGCCTGAGGCATTGCGCCCCTACTGGCTCGCCCAGTACGCAAATCCCGTTAAACACAAGGCCGGTCGATTGACACTTTAATCTAATGCTTTAACCGGGCAACTCATGCCCATTAGCGTAAAAAATGCTATGGTCAAAGCATTGACTGGTTCCGCTTGGCGCTGCCGTCGACCGCGATCCTAAGGAGACTTCCATGTCCGGTTCAGAAATTCAGAAAACACGTGTCATCAATGAGCTACGAGATTTTATTCGCAAATTGCTACAAGACCCAAAAATCCTTGAACAATCCCTAGCGATTGCTCGGCAGCAGCTAACCGAAGGCAACAGCCCAGCGGCGATGGCACGCATTGCTAACGAAATTTCCGATACTACCAGCGTGCATATTCCGGAAGATCCGGCTGAGCACTCTGAGGCTGATAAGCTCTTTTTAGAACTGCTGCGCGAAGTGGTTCAAGAAGAGCAAGCCCTGTATTAAATGTTGTATAAAGCATCGTATTAATCGTTGCTAAGGAAAGCCACCGGCGAAGCCTACAGTGACTTCGCCGTGTTTTTAGTTACCGCCTGATCGGCACCCTTATTCACTCGGAATTAACCTTCACCATGTCTACTACCGCCACGCGCAATATTTTGGTGACTAGCGCGCTCCCTTACGCCAACGGAGCTATTCACCTCGGCCACCTGCTTGAATATATTCAGACGGATATCTGGGTTCGTTTCCAGAAAAGCCGTGGCCAACAGTGCTACTACGTATGTGCTGATGATGCCCATGGCACCGCCATTATGCTGCGCGCCGAGCAAGAAGGCATAACCCCCGAAGCGCTTATTGAGCGGGTTTCCCAGGATCACCAAACCGATTTTTCCCGTTTTGGTGTTGGGTTCGATAATTATCACTCGACTCATTCCACTGAGAATCGCCACTTCAGCGAAATGATTTATAAGCGCTTGCGCGATAAAGGCCATATTGCCACGCGTGATATTGAGCAGATGTTTGATCCCCAGAAAGGCTTGTTTTTAGCCGACCGCTTTATTAAAGGTACCTGCCCTAAATGCGGTTCAGAGGACCAGTACGGCGACAACTGTGAAAAGTGCGGTGCTACCTACACTCCCGCTGACTTGATTAATCCCGTCTCAGCAATTTCAGGCGCAACGCCCGAAGTACGCACCTCAACCCACTACTTCTTTAAGCTGCCCGACTTTGCCGACTTCCTACAGCGCTGGATTGACGACGGCCACGTTCAGCCGCAAATCCGTAATAAGTTGATGGAGTGGTTTGAGTCCGGCTTTAATGAGTGGGATATTTCCCGTGACGCGCCCTATTTCGGCTTTGAAATTCCTGATGCACCTGGCAAATATTTCTATGTCTGGCTGGATGCGCCGATAGGCTATTTAGCCAGCTTCAAAAATCTGTGTGACCGTGAAGGTATCGACTTCGACAGCTATTGGAAGAAAGGCTCTGATGCCGAGGTGTACCACTTTATCGGCAAAGATATCGTCTATTTTCACGCGTTGTTCTGGCCTGCCATGCTGCATGGCGCTGACCTGCGCACACCTACCGCCGTTAACTGCCACGGTTTCCTCACGGTAGACGGCGCCAAGATGTCGAAATCCCGCGGCACGTTTATTAAAGCCGCCACCTACGCCGATCACCTCAACCCGGAATACTTGCGCTACTATTTTGCCGCAAAGCTTACCTCCAAAGTTGATGATTTGGATTTAAACCTGGAAGACTTTGCCGCACGGGTAAACTCAGATTTAGTCGGCAAAGTAGTCAACATTGCGAGCCGCTGCGCTGGTTTTGTTAAAAAAATTGGCGGTGGCACTCTCTCGGCTCACTGCGCAGAACCGCAAATGGTCGCCCGCTTTATTGCCGCGGGTGATGATATTGCCGAAGACTTTGAAGCTCGTGAGTTTAGCCGGGCAATGCGTAAAATTATGGAATTGGCAGACGAGGCCAACACCTATATTGCAGATAAAGAACCCTGGGCATTGGCCAAGCAAGATGGCCGCGACGCTGAAGTGCTTGAGATATGTTCGGTCGGTATTAACCTGTTCCGGCAGTTGATGGTGTATCTAGCCCCCGTCGTTCCCACGATGGCCGAAGAAGCGCGTGAGTTCTTGAATGTCGTGTCTCTTGACTGGCACACTCGCCAAACGGTTCTGACCGATCACTCGATCAATAAATTCAAGCCCCTAATGACCCGCGTTGACCGAGATAAAATCGATGCGATGATTGAAGCGTCGAAGGAAGATCTTGTGGAAGAGCAAAAACTGAAAGAAGCGCCCAAAGGCCCGCTGGCGGAAGACCCCATTGCCGATGAAATCGACTTTGCAGCCTTTGCCAAGGTCGACCTTCGCATTGCGCGCATTGCGAAAGCCCAATACGTGGAAGGCGCCGACAAGCTGCTGCAATTGACCCTCGACCTGGGCGGCGAAACACGCAATGTGTTCTCTGGCATTCGCTCTGCTTACGCACCTGAAGCACTGGAAGGTCGCTTGACGGTCATGGTCGCCAACCTGGCGCCGCGCAAAATGCGTTTTGGCGTATCGGAAGGCATGGTGCTAGCCTCAGCAAATGAAGACGGCATCTATTTGCTCTCCCCAGACACCGGTGCTGAACCGGGCCAGCGGGTCACTTAATCACTAAAAAGCCATGTCAAAGGGGCAGAGGCTAAACGCCTTTGCCCCTTTTATTTTTTGCAGCTGTCGTACATCTTCACCGTTTCGCTTAGGCACCCCCTATGGTTCATCGCTTCTCTCGATCTTTGCGCTTTCGTTTTCTGGCCGCCTTGGGCGGGGTGTTATTACTAGCCCTTATTTCCTTAGCTGCCTTGAGCAAGTGGGTAATATTTCCCGCACTTCATAAGGAAGAGCGTGCGGTAGTAATCCAGGAACTAGCGCAAATTGAACGCAGCCTCAATATCAGCCAACAGGAGCTACTAGCCCAAGCCCGAGACTGGGCGATCTGGGACGATACCTATGAATTTATTCAGGGTAACTACCCTGGCTATACAGATACCAATTTTAGCCAACAGATGTTTGAAGAAATGCGCTACCAGCTAATGGCCTTTTTCAACGCGGAGGGCGATGTACATTTTTTGGCAGGTCTCAATCCTGCTACCGGCCAATACCACACTTGCTATACCGCAGAGCGTGAGTGCCGCTGGATGTCGGGGCTTATTCGCACGATGCAGGCTTCCATTAAAGAAGATCCAGAACAGGGTAAAAGCAGCCTATATGCGGGAACAACGCCGCTAATGGTAGCATCCAACCCCATTGTGAGAACCGATGAGAGCGGTCCGCCCCAAGGATGGCTATTCAAAGTGAGGCCAATGGACGATGAATGGTTGACGATCATAGAAGACTATACGGGACTACCAACGACGCTTTCGATGGTGGAAGGCGGTATCAATAATGACACAGCCGTCACCATCTCAGGCAATACGATCCAGGCGCAGCGCTATTTGACTACCTACCCGCATAACGAGCAGTTAGCATTGGGAACCCAGCTTGATCGCACCAGTTATTTGGCCAGCCTAGAAACGTTTCGCTACGTACTTTTATGGACAGCTTGCTTGATGCTATTAGTGATTGGCCTTGTTCTGCTGCTACTGGAGCGTATTATTCTGAAGCCACTCAGAACTCTGACCCAGTTTACGCAGCAAGCCAGCGTGGATTTAAAGGGATCAAGCCATCTATTAGGACGCGGCGATGAAATTGGCATCTTAGCGCGGGCCTTTCAAGACCAGTTCAAGCATCAACAGCAGCTGAATGCTGAACTCATCGAGCTCTCTACCCATGACCCATTGACCGGTCTGCCCAATCGCCGATTATTCGATCAGCGCCTGCGAGAAGTCGTTAATATTGCCTTGAACACAGGCCAGCCCTTGTCGGTCATGATGATCGACATTGATCATTTCAAACTCTTTAACGACCATTACGGACACCCCGAAGGCGATATATGTTTGCAACGCGTTGCGCAGACAATGCATGACATTGCCACTGCCCATGGCTTTTTTATCGCGCGAACAGGTGGGGAAGAGTTCAGTGCGATGTTGCCTGCGACTACCACCACCCAAGCCATGGAAAAAAGCCAAGCGCTGAGTCATGCTATTGACCAATTAAAGCATCCTCACCAGATGTCGCCAGTGGCTTCATATGTCACCGTCAGCATTGGTATTAGCCAGTTGGAAATAGAAGGTGTAATGACGCCCAGCGGATTAATGACGGCCGCCGACCAGGCGCTTTACGCAGCCAAAGCGGCAGGGCGACATTGCACCAAGGTGTATGCACACTCGCTAGCCAACGCCCGCTTTTATTCGCACAATACGCCGCTATGAGTGAGCTATTTATCATTTTGATCAGCACAGCGCTGGTCAACAACTTCGTATTGGTACAGTTTCTGGGTCTATGCCCGTTTATGGGCGTCTCCAATAAGCTGGAGTCTGCCATGGGCATGTCCCTGGCCACCACCTTTGTACTCACCCTGGCGTCGGCGGCCAGTTTCGTTGTCTATCATGGGCTGCTGGTGCCGCTGGATGTCACGTATCTGCGCACCATCAGCTTTATTGTGGTGATTGCCGCTGTCGTGCAGTTCACGGAAATCATGGTGCGTCAGTTGAGCCCGTTGCTGCATCAGGTGCTGGGTATTTTTCTACCGCTAATTACCACCAACTGCGCCGTATTGGGCGTAGCGCTACTGTCGCTCAACCGCGAACTGAGTTTTTTTCATACCACTCTCTATGGTTTGGGCGCGGCGCTGGGTTTTTCGCTTATTTTGGTACTATTTGCTGCCATGCGTGAGCGTTTGGCAGGAGCGGATATTCCTAAACCATTTCAAGGTGCGGCGATTGCCATGGTGACCGCTAGCCTTATGTCGCTAGCGTTTCTCGGCTTTTCCGGATTAGTACAAGGGTGAAGGTAGCGCATAATGAGTGACACATTCGATGCTATCAGCATGCTTAGCGCCGTTGCGGTATTAACCGGCTTAGGCCTGGGTTTTGGTGCCCTGCTGGGCGTGGTGAGCGAACGCTTCAAGCGGGAAGATAACCCGCTAGTGGAACAAATTGATGCCCTGCTGCCGCAAACTCAGTGCGGCCAGTGCGGCTACCCAGGCTGCCGCCCTTATGCCGAGGCGATTAACCAGGGCGATGCACTGAATAAATGCCCGCCAGGTGGCGAAACGACGATCCACGCCCTCGCTGATCTATTAGGCCGGGAGCCTGAGCCCCTGGACGGCGAAGCCCAAAGCGAAGCAAAAGTGGCGTTTATTCGTGAAGAGGAGTGCATCGGCTGTACCAAGTGCATTCAAGCCTGCCCGGTCGATGCGATTATTGGTGCGGCTAAGTTAATGCATACGGTGATTGAAGATGAGTGTACCGGCTGTGATCTGTGCCTTGACCCCTGCCCCGTGGATTGTATCGATATGCTGCCGCGCACGGCACCGCTCCACCAGTGGCAACCGGTTATAGCGCACTCCCCAGGGTTAATTGCCAGTGACCGCCAGCCTACCGTTGGGGGTGTTCATGTCGAACGCCTTTGATTTCCCCGGTGGGATTCACCCGCCCGAGCGCAAACAGCGATCGAATCAGGCCGCTCTGATCGACGCACCATTACCTGGCCGAGTGACGCTGCCGCTGCAACAGCACAGCGGCCAGCCCGCCACGCCCTGTGTCGCGCCGGGCGATACAGTCAAAGTAGGTAGCGTCATTGCCCAACGCGAAGGCATGATCTCCAGCAATCTGCACGCCAGTATTAGCGGCACGGTGAGCGAGGTAAGCGCTACCCAAATCATCATTGATAGCGATGGACAGGATGAGTGGCTCCGGCTACCCCGTCTCGACTGGCAACGCGTCGAACCCAATGCGCTACTTGAGCGCTTGAATGAAAGCGGAATCGTCGGACTCGGCGGTGCTGGTTTCCCTACCCATATTAAAGCGCGGGTAGTGGAACAGCATGACATTCATACCTTGGTGATCAACGCCGCCGAATGTGAGCCTTATATCACCGCCGACGATATCACGCTACGCCACTACGCTAACGACGTACTCGAAGGCGCCCAGATAATCGCCAAACTATGCGGTGCGCAGCATATCATTATTGGCATTGAAGATAACAAACCCGAGGCCATTGAAGCGCTGCGGCAGGCGATACAGAATAGTCAGCCGATCACCGTTGAGATAAAGGTGATTTCCACCCGCTACCCCAGCGGCGGCGAGCGTCAGCTCATTAAGCGACTGCTAGACCTTGATGTCCCCAGCGGCGGCTTACCCGCCGATGTGGGCGTGCTGTGCCATAATCCCGGCACCTTGCTGGCAGTACTTCATGCGGTGCGTGATGGTCAGCCGCTCGTGTCCAGGGTTATCACGCTAACGGGCGAAGCAATCAGCCAACCTGGCAATCGCTGGGTGCGACTAGGCACCTCCATCAAAGAACTACTGGAACAGGCGGGCCTCAATCAGCCCATGCTCAATCAAGTGATTCAGGGCGGCCCCATGATGGGAGCGCCACTGCTGACACTCGAGACGCCGGTTACCAAACTTACCAACTGTTTAATCGCCGCGACTATCGCTGAACTGCCCCCTGGGCCGGCGGAATCGCCCTGCATACGCTGCGGTGAGTGCGAAAGCGTTTGCCCGGTGTCGCTGCTACCCCAACAGCTGCACTGGTACGCCCGCGCCAAAGACGATGCCAAGATGGCGCACTATCATCTGTTCGACTGCATAGAGTGCGGCGCTTGCAGCTACGTCTGCCCCAGCCATATTCCGCTCGTCGTGGATTACCGCGAGGCTAAAAGCCGGATACGCCTGCAGCGAATTGAGGCAGCAAAAGCGGAGTACGCTAAACACCGCTTTGAGTTTCGCCAAGCGCGGCTCGCTCGGGAAGAGGCTGAAAAACAGGCACGCAAAGAGGCGCGCAAATCGCAACAGCGGCGCACGCCAACCAGCGCAGCTGCCAGCAGTGAAAAGGTCGATTTACGGGGTTTAAGAATTGCCCAAGCCGCTGCCAAGGCATCGGTTAAAAAAGCTGAAAGAACCCTGGCACGCGTTGCCCAGGAAGATCCCAAACACCCGTTAGACGATTTAGAAATGCAGCTTGACACTGCTCAGGAGAACCTGAAAGCAGCCGAATCTCAGCTTGCCCAGGCGAAGGAACAGCAAGCAGCTAATGCTCCCTCCCCAAGCGAGGAGTCATCATGAGCATGATGCACGCGTCAGACGTTAACGACGCCCCCGTGACGACTTTCGTGCCGCCCACAGCAAGCTTAATGCGCTGGGTGATCGTGGCGACGCTGCCAGGCCTCGCCACCATGAGCTACTTCTTTGGTCTGGGCGTACTCAGTAATGTATTAATAGCGGCGACGTTGGGTGTTGCGCTTGAAGCCGTGGTGCTGAGGCTCCGCAAACGGCCCATTCGCGTTACATTGAACGACGCCAGCGCCCTGCTCACTGCTATTTTACTCGGTGTTTCGCTGCCTCCCGCTAGTCCCTGGTGGTTGATCAGCGTCGGAATGATCGCCGCCATAGTGGTGGGCAAGCAGCTATACGGTGGCTTAGGACACAATCCTTTTAATCCCGCCATGATCGGTTATGCGCTGCTATTGGTGTCGTTTCCTACCTACATGACGCTTTGGGCGCCACCCCAAGAACTGCTACCTGAGGGTTTGTGGGCACAAATCACTGGAACGCTGCCTACGGCTCAGCTAGATGGCCTAAGTGGTGCCACACCGCTCGATGCCTTTAAACACAAAGGCGAGGCAGTGCTTGCCAGCGAATTCTGGGCAACTAACCCACTGCCCGATGGAACACTTAATGCCTGGCGATGGGTAGCCCTTGCTTGGTTAGCGGGTGGCATCCTTTTACTCGTAAAGCGAATTATTAGCTGGCACATCCCGGTGGCGATGCTTGGCAGCGTATTGCTACTTGCCACGCTGTTTTATCTCAGCGATCCAAGCCACTTTGCCTCACCGCTTTTTCACCTGCTAACCGGAGCGACGTTGTTTGGGGCATTCTTTATCGCCACGGACCCGGTCTCCGCCGCCACAAGCCGTCGCGGCAAACTACTTTATGGAGCCGGTATCGGCACCTTGGTTATCATTATTCGCACCTTTGGCGGTTACCCGGATGCAGTGGCGTTTGCGGTGTTGCTGATGAATCTATGCGTACCGCTGCTAGACCTGTACAGCATGCCACGCCCGCCGGGACAGCCAAAAAGCCCCCAGGGAGAGCAGCCATGACGCTCTTTCAAGCCATGCAGCGGGGCGCTCTCGCCTTGGGCACTTTTGCTCTGGTGACCGCAGGTAGCGTTGCCCTCACTCGTGCACTTACCGCCGAGCGAATAGCGACCCATCAGCTGTCTTACCAGCACCGTCAGCTTCAAGAAGTACTTCCCCAAACGCTGGGGAATATACCCGTTGCCCAGGTGATAGAAGGCACCTTTACACTTCCTAATCCCGAAGCACTAGGATTGAAAAGCGATAGCCAAGGCTGGTGGGTACGTGACAGCGAGCATAGTAACGGAGACAGTGCCGTCATTTTGCCGGTGGTCACAAGACAAGGCTATAACGGCGAAATTCGCCTACTGATCGGCATTGACGAACAGCAGCGCATTAGCGGTGTGCGCGTCACTCAACACCAGGAAACCCCTGGGCTAGGCGACGATATTGAGCGGAGCCGCAGCGACTGGATTACGCGTTTTAATGGCTTAGGGTTAGCGAGTTTGTCAACGGAGGACTGGGCGGTAGCTAAAGATGGCGGTCACTTTGATGCTTTTACCGGTGCAACGATAACGCCTCGCGCCGTGGTGAATGCCGTACATGAGGCGCTGCAATATGCCGCTGACACTCCGCTACCCATTACTTTCAAGGAGCCAGGCGCATGAGTCTCCATCCAATAAGCCAATGGCGCCAACTGGCCCGGGATGGGCTGTGGTCGAACAACCCAGCACTGGTTCAACTGCTGGGTCTCTGCCCGCTGCTAGCCGTTAGTGGCAGTGTGGTGAATGCGCTGGGCTTGGCGCTTGCCACACTGCTGGTAATGGTGAGCGCGAGCACCGCCATTTCAATGATTCGACACCAGGTACCCAGCGCGGTGCGCTTGCCCGCGTTCGTGATGGTGATTGCCGCCTTTGTGACCTGCGCTGAGCTGCTGATGGCTGCCTACGCCTACCCGCTCTACCAGGTGCTGGGGATTTTTATTCCGCTGATTGTCACCAACTGTGCCATTTTAGGCCGCGCGGATGCCTTTGCCTCCCGCCAGCCGGTCATTCCAGCGGCCATCGATGGCTTTATGATGGGGCTAGGATTTGGCGCCGTACTGGTGCTGCTGGGCGCCTTGCGCGAGCTACTCGGCCAAGGCACGCTATTTAGCGATATGGCGCTGCTGTTTGGACCTCAAGCCGCTAACTGGCAACTGACGATAGCCGACGATTATCAATTCCTATTTTTTGTGCTGCCACCTGGCGCTTTTTTTGTAGCAGGCATGTTAATCGCACTGAAAAATGTCATTGATCAGCGCAGCGAGGCACGTACCAAGCCGGTCACCGCTACGCCACGGCCCGAGCGGCGTGTGCGCGTCACCGGTACAATTAAATAGCTTGCAAGTTGCCCCAAGATAGATATGTAAACAGCTGTTCGTATTCATCGTTCGTATTGATTAAGAGACCCGCCATGAATGCCCTAAAGCGTCATGAAATTTTTGCTCGCCTTCAGGCAGAGAACCCGCACCCGACTACCGAGCTTAACTGGAGTTCACCGTTTGAGCTGCTAGCCGCCGTGCTGCTCTCCGCTCAAGCCACCGATGTGGGCGTCAATAAGGCCACGGCACGGCTCTACCCGGTAGCGAATACTCCCCAAGCGATCATTGATTTGGGTATCGACGATCTTAAAACGCACATCAAAACCATCGGCTTATACAACACCAAAGCCGAAAACCTGATGAAAACCTGCCATATGCTGGTCAATCTTCACGGCGGCGAAGTGCCTAACACTCGCCAAGCGTTAGAAGCCCTGCCAGGCGTGGGCCGCAAAACTGCCAATGTGATTCTCAATACGGCGTTTGGTCAGCCCACCATGGCAGTGGATACCCATATTTTCAGGGTATCTAATCGCACCGGCATCGCCAAAGGCAAAGATGTTGTGGAGGTGGAGCAAAAACTGCTGCGCCATGTGCCCAAAGCATTTCTGCAAGATGCTCATCACTGGCTGATTCTGCACGGTCGCTACACTTGCATTGCCCGCAAACCGCGCTGTGGTAGCTGCATTATTGAGGATCTGTGCGACTATAAAGACAAAACCGAAATCGCCTAGACGGAGTCCTCCATGCCTACCCCCGCCACGCTTCTGCATGATCAGCCCATCGAGCAGCGTATTGATGCGCTACTGGATCTGTCTCGGCAACACGCCGAGCATTTCTGTAGTCCAGGGGCATGGCTGGCGCGGCAACGTTATATGGCACAGCACCCGACATCTATCGTCGTCATGAAGTGCATGGATGGGCGCATTCATATTCCCCACGCCACGCGCACGCCGTTAGGGATCATTACTCCATTTCGTAACCTGGGCGGCATTTTTGATCTCGGCTGGCCCTACCTGGGGGAACTGCTGACCGAGACGGTAGTCGACGCCGCTCAGGCGGGGCGCAGCACGCTAATGCTGATCACCTACCACTTTTCCCGTGGCAACCAAGCCCGCGGCTGCGCCGGGTTTAATTGCGATACCCAAGCGGCGAAAGCGCACGCCTATGCCATTGCCGAACAGGCGGGCAAGCTATTTGGCCACGACCACCAACAGGTTTACCCGTTGGTGTGCGGCTTTGAAACCGACAGCGATGCGCTGGTGATTCATGGCCAAGACGACACCGCCCTTGATGTCAGCGAGTGGATTGGCCGGGCCCCTGAAGGACTAAGCAGTCAACTGAATGCCCTTTGCCCCAATATGCCACGTGACATGCAGCGCGATTTGTTGCCTCTGCTGGAAGGTAACCTTGCACACGTTAGCGAATTGCATGGCGTCGAGCGGGAGCTCGATATCGAGCACCGCGAATGGGTGATCTGCATCGGCCGGGGCTTCGATTTTCTGCACCTACCCAACACCGCCCTGATTATTGGCCCTTACGGGCCGGACTTAGCGGTGCCTATTGGCACGGCAGCCACCATCATTGACACCAATATGCGTGCCGGACGCATCCCAGATGATGGCTTTATGCTGCTGGCTTCAACCCCCTACCAGCACAGCGGCGTCGACCGCGCCCGCGCGGAGCTTAAATCACACTTTCTATCAGATTTTGCCGAGCAGGTGATTCGCCGTGAGCACCCGACGCTTGCGCAAAAGATGCGTCGCCACACCGCCGTGGTGCACTGGCCGACGCGGCGATTAGACCGGCTCGACTGATAGAAGCTGGCGGTAGGCCTCGCGCCAAGCAGGCCACTCCCAAACCGAAGTATCAAGGGGTACGGGACGCGCGACTGAATTTGTCAGCCAGGCATTGAGTCGCTCATACAGCCCTTCTCGGGTGCCGTCGTAGCGGTAGTCAGGTAGATATAAATCAGGGAAGCAAAGCCGATCCGGCACCAGGGGCAGCGCCCCGCGCTGAGCCGCTTCCATAATCGCCAAGCCCTGGAACTCATGCCAGGTAGTCGAAACCACAATGCCCGCGCTATCCAACAATTCGCGATACAACTCCTCGGGCTGAGGGCCCCAAGCCACAATATGCCTGGCTAATCGCTGCTCGGCCTCGTCAAAAATGGCCGGGGCCTGGCGAAAACGCTGGCCCAGCACTGCCAGCTCAAACGCCACTCCAGCATCGCTTAACGCGCACAGCACGGCAAAGAAGTCATCAGGATTTTTGTCATACTCCCAGCGGTGGTTCCAAACAATGCGCTGTGGCACTGTTTTTTGAACAGCCGTTTGCTGACGGGGTGTTGAACTCTCAGCAATGGGTACTGGTAAAACCTGAGACCGCTCGCGCAGCGCTTCCAGTGGCTTTGCCGCAGGCAGGTTTTCCGGCATTTTTTTCAAAAACGCTCGTGCACCATCAATAAAGGAGTCCCGATTATAGGCACTGTTAAATACCACGCTATCCGCCGCTAACGCCGTGTATAGATTAACCATTTTGGCCTCTACTTGGGGTATCTGATCGCTAGACTCGGGATAGGCAAACTGGTTTTCGTGAAAATAGACGATCTTTTTGGCTCGGCCAAGATGCGGAAACAGGCCTATTAGCGTCGCAAGATCCACCATTGAAGTAACAAGCACCACCTCATACGACTGGCTAAGAGTATCGTGCTCTTTCAACATCCAGCTCAGTGGGTTGCCGCGAATGCGCCAGGCAAAATGACGTGGCGGCAGGCTCAGCAACGTCCACGATACTTCCTCAAGCTGCGCCATTAAACTTTGCGCCCAATAGCGATGACTCACCGCTTCGTAGGCGGATAACAGTAGTACGCGCATCGACAGCCTTAGCAGCAGATCAGTAGTAAGCCATAACACTTTAAGACATAGCCCGTTAAGCCATGGCACAGAGCTAAACAGTGTACCAAACCAAGCGCATTTGCTCGCTGCTAGCGGTTTGATTGCCGGTGCATTCGGCCAAGGTCGTCTTGGCTGACTGTCTCGATCTATCTAGACTGCAAGCATGCATCGTTAAAACAAATAAAAGCTGGAGAACACCATGGCCAAAGTGCTCGTCGTCGATGACGAACCCAACATTGTTCTATCGCTTGAGTTCTTGATGGAGCAAGCAGGGTTTGAGGTAGTGACTGCCGAAGATGGTGAACAGGCGTTAGCACGTGTTAACGATAGCCAGCCCGATTTACTCTTGCTCGATATCAGCCTGCCTGGGATTAGCGGTTTTGACGTTTTAGAGCGTCTGCGCAACGAAGAAGCCACCGCCCAACTACCAATTATTATGCTCACCGCTCACGGCCGCGATGTTGAGCGTGAAAAAGGCATGGCGCTGGGCGCTGATGACTACATTACCAAGCCTTTTTCCACCCAATCCTTGGTGGAAAAAGTCAAAGCGCTACTCATTAAGGAGCAGCCATGACCCGTGGTGGGCTGCCCAAACGCCAGCGCCTGATTGGCCTATGGCTCTCGCTAAGCGGCATCAGCCTATTGGGTGGGGCTATCTTTGCCGCCTGGTTGGATGCTCAGCTCGCACCCACGGGCGTAACACGAATGGCGCTATGGCTAGGCAGTTTTTCCGGCGGCACGACCCTATTTTTGGTGGGTTTAGTGCTTGAACGCATGCTGTTTACACCCCTACGCCATTTACAGGTGCAGTTAGCGCGCCTGGTTGCCAATCCCGACGCCCGAGACGAACACCCACCCGAGGGTTGGCTAAAAGGGTTGGGGCCAGATTTACGCCGTGTGCGCGAAAGCTGGCGCGAAGATCGCAGCCGCCTCGCTACCGCCCACGCCGACGGCGCCCGCAGCGCGGCACGCATTCGCCAGGAGCTGGAAACACTGCTGCAAGTACTCGAAACACCGTTGCTGCTATGTGACCACCACCGACGTGTGATGCTATTTAACCAAGCCGCAGAAGACTTTTTTGTCGGCAATACCGGATTAGGCTTAGGTAAACGTCTTGAAGCGCTGCTTCCGGTTGCTAGCTTACAGCAAGCACTCAGCCAACTGCCTAACGACGGTTCCCCGCGAGAGTTACTCGCCCCCTGCGATAACCGGTGGCTAAAAGTTATTCTGCGTCGCGTGCCGGGCAGCGATGGTGAAACATTGCTGACGTTTGGTGATGCAACGGCGTCGTGGTCGAGTGAAATGGGCGTAAGAGCCGAATTGGCCGATATGCTGACACCGCTGCGCCAGCATACCGCCAGCCTGACCAGTGCCGCCGATGCGCTGATACAACTGCGCCATCAAAACGACGCCAGCACGTCATTGCTGCGTCAACGGTTTGAGCGCGTCATTCATGAGGAAGGCGTCACGTTAGGCGACAACGTGGCTAAAATCGGCCAACTGCTCGACGACATGCAGCATCAGGGCGAGCGCTTAACGCCGATGTGGTCGAACGATTTCTGGCAAGCCCTGGATGAACGCCTAGATCCAGAACATCGTTTGATTGTCCCAGTCGGCATGCCCGCTTGGTTTAAAGGCGATGCCCCCGCCCTGATTGCGCTGTTCGACTCATTAGTGAAGCACCTGAACATCCACCTTCCCGAGAGCGGCTTTGAAGGCGAGATATGCCTAGGTAATAAGCGTGTCTATTTAGATCTTATTTGGCGCGGAAAATCGATTCCCGAACATGAATTGGCCGAGTGGCGCCAGCAACCGCTCAACTCGCTGCCTCTAACGCCCAGCGTTGCCGATGTACTGCGCCAACACGCCAGCGACATCTGGTGCCTGGCCGACGATGATGGTGTGCATGCCCGCCTGCGCCTTCCACTCCCTGCCGTTGAACGCGTTGGAGCCCCGCGTGAAACGGCACCACCGCGCCCCGAGTTTCATGATTTTGGCATTGCCGACCTCCCGCCGCCGGATGAAGCGCTTGCTAGTCGTTCCTTACGCAGCTTGGAGGTCGTGGCGTTTGATACCGAAACCACCGGCCTTGAGCTGCGCCGAGGCGATACGGTGATCAGTCTTGGTGCCTGTCGCGTGGTCAACGCGCGGCTATTGGCAAGCGAGGCTTTCGATCAAAAAGTCGATCCTCAGCGACCTATTCCTGCTGCCAGCACGGCCATTCACGGCCTCACCGATGCCGATGTCATTGGCGCACCACCACTGGATATCGTGCTTACCCGCTTTCGTGACTTTGTAGGAGAAGCCGTCTTGCTGGCCCATAACGCCGCATTTGATCTGCTCGCCATCAGTCACAAAGGGGTCGCTTTTGATATCCCTGTCATCGATACATTGCTGATTTCACGGGCGCTGGACGAAGCCTTGGACGGGCATGACCTGGATAGCCTTGCCCAGCGCTACGATCTGGCATTCCCTCCCGGCACCCGCCACACTGCATTAGGCGATGCTCGAGTGACCGCAGAACTCTGGCTAGCCCTGCTGCCACGCTTAGAGGCCCGCGGCGTCGATACCCTGGAACAGTTGTTAACACTACAAGCCAATGCTTTTGACCGACAGGATGCGAGTGCCTTATGAAAAGCTTAGTCTTATGAAAAATTTCGCCTCATGAAAAAGACAGGTACTAAATCGCGACAAACCGAACGCTTAATGGCCCTGGTAGCGGTCGCCTTACTGCTGTTCTGCCCACCACTGATTATCGTGGTAGACCGCCTTCCCTCCTTTAACGTCGGCTGGTTACCGCTCTATCTGTTTTGCGCTTGGGCAGTCGTTATCGGTTTGACGGCCTGGCTAATGGAACACCGTGCGGATCGCTGATGATGCGCACTGACGCCGTCATCCTGGGCACTGCCTTTGGCTATTTAGCACTGCTGTTTGTGGTCGCGGCCTGGGGCGACCGGCGGGCCGAGCAAGGGCGATCGCTGATCGGCTCACCAACGGTATATGCCCTCTCCATTGCCGTTTACTGCACTGCCTGGACCTTCTACGGCAGCGTGGGACGTGCCGCGGAGTATGGCCCCAGCTTTTTACTCATCTATCTTGGCCCTACCCTCGCCATGCTGCTGGCACCTTTCGTGGTCCGCAAGATGGTTCGCATCGCAGCCCGCCAGCGCATTACTTCAATTGCCGATTTTATCAGTGCCCGCTACGGCAAAAGTACCAGCTTGGGGGCACTGGTGGCCTTAATGGCCCTGATCAGTATCACGCCTTATATTGCCCTGCAGTTAAAGGCCATTACCGTTAGCCATGCGGTACTCATTAACTACCCACAAGCGGCCGACACGACGCTGGTGGATGAACACTTTTGGATGGATAAGTCTCTGTGGGTCGCGCTGGTGCTGGCAGTGTTTATTATTCTCTTTGGCACCCGCCACTTGGATGCCAGCGAACGCCACGAGGGCATGGTGGCCGCCATCGCGTTGGAATCCCTGGTGAAGCTGATCGCCTTTATGGCCGTCGGTGTGTTCGTGGTCTTTGTGATGTTTGAAGGCCCCGCGGCGCTGTTTGCGCAGGTAGCAGCCACGCCAGCGCTGGTCGATAGCATGCGGTTAGACAGCGTTCCTGGCGGCGTCACGGGTTGGGTGGGCATGCTGGTGCTCGCCTTCCTGGCCTTTTTAACGCTTCCCCGCCAGTTTCAGGTGCTGGTAGTTGAGAACGTCGATGAACAGCATTTAGCGAGAGCAAGCTGGTTATTTCCCCTCTATATGCTGTTGATCAACCTGTTCGTGATCCCTATCGCCTTGGCAGGCCTGCTGCTGGGTGCGAGCGCAGGTGACCCGGATAGCTTTGTTCTGACGCTCCCGCTTTCAGCAGGTCTAGAAGGACTGCCGCTACTGGTCTTTATCGGGGGGCTTTCAGCAGCAACCGGTATGGTGATTGTCGAGACAATCGCCCTCTCCACAATGGTCAGCAACCAGTTGGTGATGCCACTGCTGCTGCGCTCACGGCGCTTGCACTTAAGTACCAAAGGCGAGCTTGCCGGTTGGCTACTGGGAATTCGCCGGGTCGCTATCGTGCTTATTCTACTGCTGGGTTATCTCTACCATGCGCTCATTGGCGACTCATACAGTCTGGTCACCATCGGACTGGTCTCTTTTGCAGGTGCGGCACAGTTTGCACCGGCGTTATTGATAGGCCTTTACTGGCGTGGTGCGACTCGCCAGGGCGCCACGGCAGGCTTAATCGCCGGCTTCTTGGTGTGGTGCTATACGCTACTGTTGCCGGGCTTTGCCCAGTCGGGCTGGTTGGATACCGCACTACTTACAAACGGGCCATGGGGAATCGGCTGGTTGAAACCCTATGCGCTGTTTGGACTCGAAAATTGGGATATTTACACTCACTCGCTGCTCTGGAGCATGCTGGTCAACGTCGGGTTGCTGATCGGTGTTTCGCTGTTTACCCGCCCAACGCCCCTGGAGCAAACCCAGGCGGCGCTATTCACCGAAGCCATGCACCCTAATTTGCAAACAACATCGCTCTCGACGTCATTATGGCGCGGGCAAACCACCCAAGGGGCGCTTAAAGAGCTTTTGGTTCGCTATCTGGGGGCTCACACTACTCGACGGGTGTTCAGTCATGGCAGTACCAAAGACGCATTTGTAGCAGACGAGCCCGCTGCCGCTGAGTTGATTACACGTGCAGAGCAGGCATTGGCGGGGGCTCTGGGCAGCTCTTCAGCGCGGGTGTTGATCAACTCAGTGGTTCGCGGCGAGGCGCTGGATATTGAGTCGATCCTTAGTATTCTGGATACCACCTCGCAAACCCTTGAGTACAACCGCCGCTTAGAGCAGAAATCCCAAGAGCTCGTCCAAATCGGCGAAGAGTTACGCAGCGCTAATGAACGACTGCGGGAGCTGGATCGTTTAAAAGATGAGTTTGTCGCCATGGTCAGTCATGAACTCCGCACGCCGCTTACCTCCATCCGCGCCTTTGCTGAAATTTTGCGCGATAGTGGCCAACTGCCCGATGAAAAACGCCAGCATTTTCTGGGTGTCATCGTTCTCGAAAGTCAACGGCTCTCACGCTTAATCGAAGAAATACTAGACCTTGCCCGCCTGGAAAGTGGCCGTTTAACGCTTAACCCGGTGCCACTGGATCTTGCCGCTCTTATCCGGCACAGCATTGACGCCATTGCGCATTTGCACCAAGAGCGTGGTATCCAGCTAGAGGTTCATGTAGAAGCAGAACCAGCGATGGTGGTTGGCGACCATGATCGTTTAGAACAGGTGATTATTAACCTGCTTGATAACGCTAGTAAGTTTGCCGATCGACACCAGCCTAAAGTACGCCTGTCGCTCTATCGCCATCGCCGCCATTTCCGTTTAAGCGTGGAAGATAACGGGACCGGTATTAGCGCGGATGAACGTGAACGGGTGTTTGAAAAATTCCATCAGATACAGCAGGACGACGATACTCCAAGAGGACGCCCCAGAGGGAGTGGCTTGGGACTTCCCATTAGCCGTGGAATTATCGCTCATCTGGGTGGACGACTCTGGGTTGAGGATGCCAAAACGCTTGGCGGTGCCTGTTTAACACTGGAGCTACCTGCGGCGCCGAATGGCACCCACGCTTGATACTATTCCGCCAAGAACTTTCCGCCAAGAACTTATCGCTAACCACTTTTGGCGCGCTGAACAAACGATCTAATCTGCTGCAGATCAAATTTTAACAGCAGGCGCTGGTCTTCACGCAGGCGGCGAAGATCCACCCAGCCGTCTGCGGCTTGGCCACGAGTTCTGTTGTAACGCTGCTGATCCAAGAGGCGATGCTGTAGACGCTCAAAAGCGGCTATAAGCAACGCCGATTCAGCCGACGTTAGCGCATCCACCTTATGACCATCTTCCGTATGACTGAGCGCGATCAATCGCTCTCGGGTGGCTATGTGGCGCAGCCCGTAACGCAGGCAGAACAAACGCGCAGCGCTAATCAAAGGCAATAAGCCCTGAAGCTTCAGATTAATGGCTTGCTCATGAGGAGCCTCAAGGTGCGGGCTCGAGGCGAGCTGCCCAAAGCGGTTCAAAGCTACCGGCAGCTCATTCAGCAGCGCCGCCATTTCATCCATATAAAGCGCTGCGTTAGGGAGTATCGCAGCGATGCTATCTCCCAGTTGCGCGGCAAGTCCTGAATTGCCAGCGATGGGGGAAAAATCGAGCAAGATATTGGTCTGCTGAACACGCTTCACCCGGCGGTCAGCGCTCCAGATTTCCAGCTGTGCTTGCCATTCACTTATCCGCTTGCGCCACATTGGCCAGCGGGCCATCACATGGCCTCGGCAAAGGGGAATGCCGGCTTCATCCAGATGTTGAGTAAACCGCTCGCCTAGGGCTTGAAAGTAGCCGTCAATCTCAACGTGCCGATGATCGGGATAATCATCGATAATCAGTGCATTATCTTGATCAGGGCCTAGCAGGCTTTCATAGCGGGCCGCCGAACCTAGCATCAACACGCAGTAATCGACCGGTGGCGTGCCCCACCCTTGCGCCTGCATCTCTTCAAGCGACTGGGCAATAGCGCGCCGGTATAGCCAAGCATTATGATCACTAATGATCTGGCTGATACGCCAAGCGGGTAAATCGTAATGTGCTAGCGTTTCAACCAAGGAGGGTTGCCAAGCATAAGCGTCGGCAATGGAAGACTGAGGTGAAGAGGTTTTTGAGAAAAGATGCTGGAGCGGCGCGTCGAGCGCCATGGTGTTTAAATGTCCATGCTCGTTGAATAAGGAGCGCCAGGGCGAGGCTTGGTGTACTACTCGCATACGCCTCTCCTTTACGAACGTTTGTGTCGGCGTTACTTTTATCTCGGTTTTATTAGGCGCTGTCGCCAGCACGACGTGGGTCAGGCTCGAACATTGCCTCCCCTACTTCATCAATATAGCGCTGCGCTTTAGTGACCATCATGGCATCACACGCTTCGCGTCCAGGCAGCATATCGGAACGCTCAAAACGGTGTTCAAGGGTTTCACCGCTGGCATCGGCCTTACGAATCCAACCACTTACACGGTATTGGCCGCTTTGATCGTCCGGCTGAGATACGATCTCATAACCTTTGTACTCCACGGCATCAGCCGCTTTGGTGGTAGCGCCTGGCGCAGACTGACGATCACTACCAAAGAGGCCAGATAATAATTTTTTTAACATAGTGGCTCCTTAACATGCCGGGCGGCAGCTATTAGCTGCCGCCCTGACAAGATATACGCTTTTATAATTAACTAGGTTTTACTAGCTTTGCTTACGGCCTTTGCCAGCGGCAATACGCAGGCGAAGAGCATTCAGCTTAATAAAGCCTTCGGCATCTTTCTGGTTGTAAGCGCCCGCATCATCTTCAAATGTCGCAATTGACTCATCAAATAGCGATTCATCAGACTTGCGGCCAACCACGGTAGCATTGCCTTTATAGAGCTTCATACGTACGACACCCGATACATTCTTTTGGGTCTCGTCAATGGCCGCTTGCAGCATGCGTCGCTCTGGGCTCCACCAGTAACCGTTGTAGATCACTTCCGCGTATTTCGGCATCAGCTGATCTTTCAGGTGGGCTTCTTCGCGGTCTAGGGTTAGCGACTCAATCGCGCGGTGAGCGCGCAGCATAATAGTGCCGCCAGGTGTTTCATAGCAGCCACGTGATTTCATGCCCACGTAGCGGTTTTCAACGATATCCAAGCGGCCGATACCGTTGTCGCCTCCTAGTTTATTGAGCTTTTCAAGCACTTCGTGGGCTTTTAACGGCTCGCCGTCGATGGCCACGATGTCACCCTTTTCATACGTCAGTTCAACGTAGGTAGGGGTATCGGGTGCGGCTTCAGGAGACACGCTCCAACGCCACATGTCGTCTTCGGCTTCGGCCCAAGGATCTTCCAAAATACCGCCCTCATAAGAGATATGCAGTAAGTTGGCATCCATTGAGTACGGCGATTTTTTCTTTTTATTGGCAAAATCGACCGGAATGTTGTGCTCTTCGCAGTACGCCATTAGCTTTTCGCGGGAGGTTAAGTCCCACTCACGCCACGGGGCAATGACTTTCACGCCGGGCTTAAGGGCGTAGCCGCCAAGTTCGAAACGCACCTGGTCGTTACCTTTACCCGTAGCACCGTGAGAAATAGCGTCGGCGCCGGTTTCATTGGCAATTTCGATCAAGCGCTTGGCGATCAGGGGCCGAGCGATAGAGGTACCCAGCAGGTACTCACCTTCATAAACCGTGTTAGCGCGGAACATGGGATAAACGTAGTCACGCACAAACTCTTCGCGCAGGTCTTCGATGTAAATTTCTTTTACACCAAGGGCTTGCGCCTTGGTACGTGCTGGCTCGACCTCTTCGCCCTGACCGATGTCGGCAGTAAAGGTCACTACCTCGCAGTTGTAAGTTTCTTGCAACCACTTAACGATGACGGATGTGTCCAGGCCGCCTGAATATGCCAGCACAACCTTTTTGACATCGGACATTCTTTGCTCCTCATTGACCATAAGAAATTGATAAAAACAAAACCACGCTAGCCATTAACACTTGGCTGATGCGAGAGCTCTTTGCGACCGACCGTTGAGATAGATCTTTGAGACAGACGTTAAGTATAGCGTTCTCAATGCTCAGCGAATACCGTCAACGACGCCTGGGGGCTAAAGCTGCTAGAATCACTCCATTCAAAGCGGCGGCTTGCCGCTAATGTCGAATGATTACTCGCTTGAAGACTATTACTCGCTTGAACATAAGGAGAGCTGCATGAGCGAGGCAATTGCCCGCGAATTAATGGCCCAACGTTTTCGCAGTTACCTGCCGGTGGTCGTTGATTTAGAAACCGGGGGATTTAATGCCCAAGGTGATGCCGTACTTGAGATTGCTGCCGTTACGCTGACCATGGATCCGGAAGGCAACCTGCTGCCTGATGCCACCTATGCTTACCACATTCACCCCTTTGAAGGGGCGAATGTTGAGCAGTCGGCACTCGATTTTACCGGCATTAACCTGGATGACCCGTTGCGCAGCCAAGTCGCGCTTAGCGAAGCTGAAGCACTCAATGAAATTTTTCGTCCTATACGGAAGTCAATCAAAGCTCACGATTGCACTCGCGCTATTTTAGTCGGTCATAATGCGGCGTTCGATCAAGGCTTCTTGAACGCGGCGGTGAATCGCTGCGGCATTAAACGCAATCCATTTCACCCGTTTTCTAGCTTTGATACCGCCACTCTGGCTGGCTTGATATATGGGCAAACCGTGCTTGCCCGCGCCTGCCGTGCTGCTGGCATTGAGTTTGATAATAAAGCTGCCCACTCCGCCCGTTACGATACTGAGCGAACTGCTGAGCTATTTTGCTCCATGGTGAATCGCTATAAAGATTTGGGCGGCTGGCAGCTTGCCCAGCGAGAGCAAGAGATGGATAGCACAGATTAGAACTTGGCATCCGCCGCCTAGCCGTTGATGCATAGAGGCAGCAATGCAGAGCGCCGCTAATGCAGAAAATCAGGCTTTACGCTAAACTTTGCCGCATTACTGCAATGTGATTTACCACCGACAATGCCGGTTAGCGCGTGTTTGGCGGTGATAAAACGATATCGATTAATTTTTCCCCATTTTCAGGAGATGAGACGTTTCCATGGCCCAGCATAATGCCTTTTACGCCCAATCCGGTGGCGTCACCGCCGTGATCAACGCCAGTGCCTGTGGCGTTATCGAAGCCTGTCGTCAAGCACCCGATCAGATTGGCAAGGTGTATGCCGGTCATAACGGCATTATCGGGGCGTTAACAGAAGACCTAATCGACGTTACCCAAGAGAGTGACGAAGCGATTGCAGCCCTGCGCCACACGCCAGGTGGTGCTTTCGGCTCTTGCCGCTATAAGCTAAAAGATATTGATACTCACCGCGCCCAGTACGAGCGCTTGATCGAAGTCTTTAAAGCTCACGATATTCGCTACTTCTTCTATAACGGTGGCGGTGATAGTGCCGATACCTGCTTAAAGGTCTCTCAGCTTTCCGAGAAGCTGGGCTATCCGCTTACCGCGATTCACGTGCCTAAAACCGTGGATAACGACCTGCCGATTACCGATAACAGCCCAGGCTTTGGCAGTGTCGCTAAGTACATTGCGACCTCTACGCTGGAAGCGTCGCTGGATATTGCTTCCATGTGCGCCACCTCCACCAAGGTATTTGTACTTGAAGTCATGGGCCGCCACGCGGGCTGGATCGCCGCAGCCGGTGGTTTAGCGGGCGAAGCCGAAGGCGAGCCGCCGCACATGATTATCTTCCCGGAAATCCCGTTTAACCGTAAAGCGGCCATGGCGCGGGTTGAAGAAAGCGTTAAACAATATGGCTACTGCGTGATCGTGGTTTCTGAAGGCGCCCGCTACGAAGATGGCACTTTCCTGGCTGACGCAGGCAATACCGATGCCTTTGGCCATCGCCAGTTGGGCGGCGTAGCGCCAACACTTGCCGGTATGATCAAGCAGGATTTGGGCTACAAGTATCACTGGGCAGTGGCCGATTATCTACAGCGCGCAGCGCGCCACCTAGCGTCTAAAACCGACGTTGAACAGGCCTATGCGGTGGGTCGCGAAGCGGTGACGCTGGCGCTAGCAGGCAAAAATGCCATGATGCCCGCTATTCGTCGTATTTCTCAGTCACCTTACCAGTGGGATGTCATCTCTGCCCCGCTGTCACAGGTGGCCAATAAAGAGAAATTTATGCCCCGCGACTTTATCAGCGACAACGGCTTTGCGATTACCCAGACGTGCCGGGATTACCTCTCACCATTGATCCAGGGCGAGGATTTCCCCCCGTTTGAGAATGGCTTGCCGAAAGTGGCCAAGCTGAAACTGGCAAAAGCAGAACGTAAACTGCCTACTTTTACGCTATAAATATTTGCTGTAGCAATGTCATTGCGAACGCAGTGAAGCAATCTCGGGGTTAGGTACCGCCGCGGCGTTGAGATTGCCGCGTCGCTTCACTCCTCAATGAAAGGGACTCCTCCCCTCTCGAAGCTTCAGCGAGCTACATTGATAGTTGAACCACATCAATGCGGAGGGGAAGAGCCATGAACAAGCATACGACGATAGGTATTGATCTGGCAAAGCGTGTTTTTCAAGTGTGTGTTGTCGACACCCGCTCCTCGCGTGTTCAGGTCAACAAAGAGCTTAAACGGCATCAGGTCTTGGATTTTATGCGCCGCCAACCGGCCTGTCGGGTATTTATGGAAGCGTGCGGTGGATCGCATTATTGGGCGCGACAACTGCAGGCCCTCGGCCATACCGTTGCCCTCATTTCGCCCCAGTTTGTGACGCCTTTTCGCAAAGGGCACAAGACAGATGCCAATGACGCCCTCGCTATTGTAGAAGCCGGATGTCGTCCGGACATGCGCTTTGTACCACTCAAAAGCGTAGAGCAGCAGGATATTCAGAGCCTGCACCGCATTCGGGAGAGGTACATCCATCAGCGCACCCAGTTGATCAATCAGGTTCATGGGTTATTGCAGGAATATGGAGTGATCAGCGGTCGGGGACAGAAAGCGTTAAAGCAACGTGTCTGGCTCGCCCTGGAAGATGCCGATAACGAGCTTTCGATGCTGATGCGTGACTTGATTGCCGAGCAAATGGCGGAGCTGGATCGACTCAACGAGCGTATTCAGTCACTGGATAAGCGCGTGGAGCAGATGAGCCGTGCGGTGATGCCTTGTCGCCAACTGTTGGCGATTGAGGGAGTGGGACCGGTGGTCGCCACCCAGCTCTATAGCGCCCTCGGTAACGGCAACGCCTTCAAGAAAGGTCGCCAAGCGTCAGCCTATCTGGGGTTGACGCCGACACAACACAGCAGTGGTGGCATCGCGAAGATCAAGGGCATTGGCCGAACGGGGCAAATCTCGCTGAAAGCCGCCCTGATACGCGGCGCACACTCGGCCATCAACACCGTGGGTGACAAGCAGGATGCCAAAAGCCGTTGGCTACGCGCGCTGGTCGCACGCGTGGGCAAGAACAAAGCGGCTGTCGCGTTAGCGAACAAGACAGTACGAACCGCCTGGGCGGTTCTGCACAGCGGACAGTCCTATTGTAGAGAGTTTAACGACGGTTCAGCGCTGATGGTGAGCTAAGCGGTAGCACCATCAGCGGCTAAGCGCCGAGAGGCGGCTACCTTGTTGCCGGGCAACGATCGATGAAAAACAGGTCAGACCGACCTTCTCGCAACCTGATCATTGCGATGGCTGAAAAAGCCTACGCCTCGTTGAGGAGAGAAGGTGCGCGACGTTCATCAGGGTCAGGGGATAGCGTCCCCATCAAGAGACCGACTATACGCACGCATCGGCTTATGTTTTTCCATCATCGTCGCTTGCAACCGGGGAGGAGTCCCTATACGCAATGACATAACCCCGTTTTATTCGCAACTCGCTGTGTAGGTTTAGCGTAACAGCCAGGAAAGCACGAGCAGCAATAGCAATATACCTGCTACCCCCTGCCAGAAACGCCGCGGCTCCTGGCGGCTCTCTTCCCGGTTCGGCAATCGCCCCAGCGGCACCCTAAGGGCATGCAAGAACTCCGATAGACGCCTAAAGCGCAGAGCCCGCTGCGGATCCAAAGCGCGGCGTAGCGCATCGTCTAAGTCTTGGGATATCTCAGGATTGGTTGTGCGCGCGCTGCGGTAGGTTAATTCTTCAAGATCGGTATGGCTGCGCAGGCGATTGGGCGTCAAGGTATAGGGCAAAGCACCGGTCAATAACCAGTAGGTCGTGGATGCCAGCGAGTACTGATCACTGCGCCGTCCAATGCTGTCGGCCAACGCATACTCAGGGGCGGTGTGCTCGTTGAAGCCAATTTGGCGGAGCAACTCACCCGAGTGGCGGTGCCCTTCGCCGTCGCGCATATGGCAGGCACTAAAATCAGTCAGCACCAGCTTGCCGTGCGGGTCGATCAGGATATTATCGGGGTTGATCTGCTGATGAATAATTTCCCGGTGATGCAGCGCCTGCACCGCCTTACCCAGCTGATTAGCAATATCTAAGCGCTGCGTTAAGCTGGCTTGAGGATGGCGTTCGGCCCACTGTCGCAGCGTTTCACCTTCAATATGCTGCATCAGGTAATAGAGATAACGGCGCGGCCGCGACGGCTCCATCACCTTGACCACAAACGGCGAATTGACGCGCTCGACCACCCACTGCTGAAGCAGGAAGTGCTCCAGATAGGCGTTGCGCAACGAAAGCTCCGGGCTGGGTGCTTTCATGACCATTTCACGCTCGCTATGCACATCACGAACACGATAAACCCGCGACTGCGCTGTGCGTGACAGCACAGCGAGAACTTCAAGGCCATCTAAACGCTCACCCGGCGCCAGTTCTGGCGGAATCGGCAAGTCGCCGTAGAGCTGTCCTGGATGCTCCGTTACTTCGTCAGGCAACTCATCGATTCGCACCAACTGGAAGCAGAACTGATCGCCACCGTAGCCACGATCCTGGGCGCGCTGCTTCGCCTCATCGGCAAGCCGTTCGCAGGCGGCATCCAGATCACTGGCATCTTGGCGGATCAAGCGTACATAGTCGGAAGGTAGCAGCGTACCGCGCACACCCTGGGTGGTGAACAAGAACAGATCGCCCTGTTTGAGCGCTATATGGGTGTAATCGATATCAACACTGCCATCCATACCCAGCGCCCGGGAAGGATAACGGTACCCTCCTAAGTCGGTGACATGGTCTCGGCTCAACTGCTCAAACTCGGCCCCGCGCAAACGGAACACCAGCGTGTCGCCCATATGAAACAGATGTGCTTCGCGCCCACGGAAGACCATCGCCGACATGGAGGAAACAAAGCTGCCCTCTTTCACATGCTGGCTTTGGCTGTAGCACCAGCTATTAAGGGCACGCAGCACGCGGGTGGCCGAGGTTTTGACATCCCAATGATCAGGGGTGGAGAAGTAATCGGCCAGAAAGCCGCGCACGCTTAAATCACCGGCCTGCTTGGCCATGGTATTGCGTGAGATGGAGTCACTAATAACGGCACAGCCACCTTTGGCGCGCAGCAGCGGCGCTTCAGGAAAGCGAACCGACATTGAACTGCGGTGCAGGCGCCGGTCCGGCGCGACAAATGCTTGACCATAACTGATGAGCAACTGGGCGTGCGACAAGTCATCCTCCTAGGCTGCCGACTCGATCGAGGGACTTCACTGTCAATAAACTCTGCCTATGATACACGCAGCGGAGCAGAAACGATGCCCAACAAACGTCTCTATCGTATTAGTGCGCTTTTATATGCGCTGCTTTTTGATTTCCCTCATAATAGGGCAACGGCTAAACCACAGCGGCCCACCTATGTCGCATTGGTAATCGCGTAGTCATGTTCGTATAATTCTTCGCCATCAACGACTCTGTAACGATTACCTAACCTCTGCACGACTCAAGCCACAGTACTACCAAGGAATCAACGATGAACTTCGATAATATCCCTGCTGGAAAGGATCTCCCCAACGACGTTTATGTGGTGATCGAAATTCCAGCCAACCACGATCCAATCAAATACGAAATTGATAAGGACATGGGCGCACTACTCGTTGACCGCTTTATGGCCACCCCCATGTTCTACCCTGCCAACTATGGCTTTATTCCCCACACCCTAGCCGATGACGGCGACGCCCTGGATGCGCTGGTCGTGACCCCGCACCCGGTTCAACCCGGCAGCATTATTCGTGCTCGTCCGGTAGGCATTTTAAACATGACCGACGAAGCCGGCGAAGATGCCAAGCTGATTTGTGTGCCCCACGCCAAGCTTAGTTCGCTCTACGATGACATTCAGGAAGTCACTGACCTACCTGAGCTGCTGCGCCAGCAAATCGCCCACTTCTTCGAGAACTACAAAGATCTCGAAAAAGGCAAATGGGTAAAAGTTGAGTCCTGGGAAGGCGCTGACGCTGCGCGCAAAGCGATTGAAAAATCCGTTATCGCTTACCAGAAAGCGTAATCGTTTTGTAAAGTTGCTTCTGTGTATGTGAAAAGGTCGCCTTCGGGCGACCTTTTAGGTTGTTAGGATTAACGCACCATTAGCGACCGCGTCACGTCACCGCAGCGTATACGCGAGAGATTCAAGGTTGCGGTATGCTATTTGTCCTAGCTTGCGATGCCATTAATTAAGGACGCACCGTGTTATCTCTTAAACGCCTGAGCCTATTTCCCTTACTGTTTTTTTTCCTCGGCTGGTTACCGCTGAGCGCAGACGCCCAATGGTTTTCATCGTCTAGCAACCAAGATGAATTTTTACCGGTAATGGAAGCCTTCCAGCCTACCGCTTGGCACGATGGAGAAACGCTTTTTATCGGTACCGATATCACCGATGAGTACTATCTTTACCGGCATCAGTTTGCTGTGTCCAGTCAGACCGAGGGTATAACGCTTGGGGAACCCAACATCCCCGAAGGCACGTTCACCAACGATGAATTCATGGGCGATGTTTACATCTTCCGCGACCAGGTGGTGCTTGAAGTACCGCTGAGCGCCCCCTACGCAGGCCCGCTAAACGTTGAGTTAACCTTTCAAGGCTGCGCGGATGCAGGACTATGCTATCCACCGGAACGCTTGAGCCTACAAGCGAGTGAGACTGAGCCGCCCAGTCAATTTGCGAACTGGCAAGAAGGAGATAGCGCCGCTAGTGAAATCGCTACCGCTACCTCTACTTCACAGAGTGACTTCGCAGGGCCCCAAAGCGAAGATAGCCGCTTTAGCGCGCTAATCAGCGATGCGAGCTTACCGTTAGCGCTAGGGCTGTTTTTTATTGCCGGCCTTGGACTTACCTTTACCCCCTGCGTACTCCCGATGATCCCGATTCTCTCCTCAATCGTCGTCGGCCAGAACCCCACCCGCCCACGCGCCTTTGCTCTCTCGTTAAGCTACGTGCTGGGCATGGCGCTGACCTACGCCCTGGTCGGGGTCTTAATGGGGCTATTTGGCGCCGGCCTAAACCTTCAGGCGCGCTTACAGTCAGCGCCCGTGCTTATCACTTTCGCCGTACTCTTCACGCTCTTTGCACTGGCGATGTTCGGGGCATTCACGCTGAATCTCTCGCCCCGCTTAGCCACCCGTATTGATGCTTGGCAGACTCGCGCTCAGCGCAGTGGCCCAGCGGGATTAGCGTTAGCAGGTGCGCTCTCAGTATTGGTGGTATCACCCTGCGTTACCGCGCCATTAGCCGGAGCCCTGGTGTTTATATCCTCAACCGGCGATGCAGTCATGGGGGGTGCGGTGCTCTTTGCGCTGGGTCTTGGCATGGGCGTACCGCTTCTTTTAGTCGGCACTTTTGGCGCCACGCTGTTTCCCCGTTCGGGCGCCTGGATGAATGGCGTAAAGATTGCCTTTGGCCTGTTGCTACTGGGTGTGGCAATTTGGATGATCGAGCGTTTAGTTGCTGCACCCATAGCGCTACTTCTATGGGCAACACTCGCGATCGGCACGGCGCTGGCGCTTGGGGCTCTGAACTTCAATCAACCGCAAGGGTGGCCACGGGCACGTCAAACGCTGGGGGTTTTGCTGCTGGCGTGGGGCGTCCTGCTGGTGATTGGTGCCGCGCAAGGTGGCAGCAACCCACTGCGCCCTCTTGCGGCCACCTCGATTGGGCCCGGCGAGTCTCAAGTGGAACAGCTTGAGTTTGTTGAGGTCGATAACCTTACCGCGCTTGAGGCGGCCATCGCTCAAGCGAAAAGTACTAATCAGCCGGCGTTTGTTCACTTTACCGCTGACTGGTGCATTTCATGCAAGCTACTGGAACGCGATGTTTATCCTGACCCACGTGTTTCAGCGGCATTGGAGGGTTACACATTAATTGCCGCAGACGTGACGCAGACCGATCCACAAAGTCGTGAGCTGCTGGAACAGTTCAATCTTTTCGGCCCGCCAAGCCTGCTGTTTTTCAGTCAAGGCGAAGAAATTCGTGATGCGCGCATTCAAGGCGAAGTCACCGCCGACCAACTGCATGAACATCTTGAATCCGTTAGCCAGTGGCTTGCCAATAGTTGAGCCACCGCCCTACGAGCCTTGCCCACTAAGGCACTTAAGCAGCGTTTTGACGCGAATATCGTCAAACAGTTGTTTAAATCTACATTCAGCGTCAGTTTAAGCACTGGCTTAGGCTGTCGCTGGACATCCTGGCACTTTTTCGGCAAACTCCGCTCCCATATTAGCTAAAAACTTCCTTTTTTAGGGGTGAGAACGGGGTAACGTTCGCTAACATGCAGCGTTCTCTTCATTTTTAAATTTGGTTTACTGCGCCTATAGATGAGCCGCGCAGCGCCGCGCAGCAACTCGCCTATAGGCCACGGTTACTGTGTGATTATTTCTCATAATCTTCTTTTATGACATTGATGGGGCTATGCCATGGATATCCGCAAAGTTAAGAAACTGATCGAGCTGCTCGAAGAGTCCAATATTAGCGAGATTGAAATTCAGGAAGGCGAAGAGTCCGTTCGTATCAGCCGCCACCCTAATGGCGCCTCGTGGCAGCCACAGCCCATGCCGCAATACGCACAACAGCAGCCTGGCTATGCAGCAGCTCCCGCTCCTACATCAGCACCGGCTGCTGAAGCTGAGCCTCAAGGCACAAGCTACCGTGGTGAAGCCGTTAACTCCCCGATGGTAGGCACCTTCTATCGTAGCCCCGCGCCGGGCGCCAAGTCGTTTGTAGAAGTCGGTGATAGCGTCAAGCAAGGCGATACCATTTGTATTATTGAAGCCATGAAAATGATGAACCAGATTGAAGCTGACCGCGACGGCGTGGTGGAAGCCATCCTGGTAGAAGATGGTGAGCCGGTCGAATTCGATCAACCCATGATCGTCATCGCTTAATCCTTCATTTTCAACACGGGTGGACTCTCCCATGCTGGACAAGGTACTTATCGCCAACCGCGGCGAGATTGCCCTCCGTATCCTACGGGCCTGTAAAGAACTAGGCATTAAAACCGTAGCGGTACACTCCAAAGCTGATCGTGAACTCATGCATGTTCGCCTGGCGGATGAAGCCGTGTGTATTGGACCGGCATCGTCAGCGCAGTCTTACTTAAATATTCCGGCCCTGATCAGTGCGGCCGAAGTCACTGACTCGACCGCTATTCACCCCGGTTACGGCTTTTTGTCTGAAAACGCCAACTTTGCCGAACAGGTTGAGCGCTCGGGATTTACCTTTATTGGCCCCCGCGCAGAGACGATTCGCCTGATGGGCGATAAAGTCAGTGCTATCCAGTCGATGAAGGAAGCGGGCGTTCCCACGGTGCCAGGCTCAGACGGCCCCTTGGGTGACGATGATGCGACCAATTTAGCCACTGCGCGTCGCATTGGCTATCCCGTGATCATTAAGGCAGCTTCCGGCGGCGGTGGTCGCGGTATGCGTGTGGTACACACCGAAGGCCACCTGCTTTCGGCAATCACCGTTACTCGCACTGAAGCCCACGCCGCCTTTGGTGACGGCACGGTTTATATGGAGAAATTCCTCGAAAAACCGCGCCACGTCGAAGTTCAGGTACTTGCTGATGGACAGGGCAACGCGATTCATCTTTATGACCGCGACTGCTCGCTCCAACGCCGTCACCAGAAAGTGCTTGAAGAAGCGCCTGCACCAGGTCTTGATCCGGAAGCCCGCGCCCAAGTGCTAGAAGCGTGTCGCCAAGCGTGTATTAAGATCAACTACCGTGGCGCAGGCACCTTTGAATTCTTGTACGAAGACGGCGAGTATTTCTTCATTGAGATGAATACCCGCGTTCAGGTAGAGCACCCTGTTACCGAGATGGTCACCGGCGTCGATATCGTTAAAGAGCAGCTGCGTATTGCCTCGGGTCTGCCGCTGTCGATTCGCCAGGAAGATGTAAAGCTCAACGGTCATTCCTTCGAGTGCCGGATTAACGCTGAAGATTCACGTACCTTTATGCCCTCCCCTGGCAAGGTAACGCTGTTTCACGCGCCGGGTGGCCTGGGTGTCCGTATGGACTCCCACCTCTACACCGGCTACACCGTGCCTCCGCACTATGACTCACTGATCGGCAAACTGATCACCTGGGGCGCCGACCGTGAAATAGCGCTGACGCGCATGCGCAATGCTCTCGACGAGCTATTGGTGGAAGGTATTAAAACCAATATCGATCTACAAAAAGATTTGGTTCGCGATAGCTACTTCCGTCAAGGTGGTGTCAACATTCACTACCTGGAAAAGAAACTCAGCAGCTAATAGCACTTCAAACGCTTTCCAGCGCTAAGAGTGATGCCCAGCGGGGTGGCCATGTCCACCCCGTCTCTGTCTTTAACGTCTTTGTCTTTACCTTCTTTGTTTTTACTGAATCTGTCTTTACTGTATTTGTCTTTAATTCGCCCTGCGGAGACTCTCCATGCCCTGGCTCCAACTCAAAGCCCATGTCGCCCCTGAACAAGCAGAGTTTCTCGAAGAACTGCTGCTTGATGAAGGCGCGACAGCGATTGGCCTTCAGGATGCCCACGATGATCCGGTATTTGAGCCAGAACGTGGCACCACACCGCTCTGGGAAGACACCATTCTGACCGGCCTTTACGATGACCTAGAGGGCGTCGAAAGCATGTTGGAACGTATTGAGGCGGCATGGTCCGAACAGATGCCTGAGGAGCCCTGCCCCACCATCGTATATGAGCTACTGGCTGACAGGGACTGGGAGCGGGAATGGATGGATGACTTCACACCGCTGCAGATGGGCCAGCGGCTGTGGATCGTACCAAGCTGGCACGAACCTCCCCATGCCGACGCCGTTAACTTGATTCTCGACCCCGGCCTGGCCTTTGGAACGGGCACGCACCCGACCACAGCGCTGTGTTTGGAGTGGTTGGATGAACTGGCCGTGGCTGGGCACTTAGCCCAGCAGACCGTGCTGGATGTGGGCTGTGGCTCCGGCATTCTTGCTATCGCCGCACTCAAACTCGGCGCTAGCCATGCTGATGCCACCGATATTGACCCGCAGGCACTCCAAGCCAGCCGTGACAACGCCGAGCGTAACGGGATTGCCGAGCCGGATTTAACGCTCTACTACCCTGAGCAGTTAAGTGATGGCGGCGACTACCCTGTTGTGACCGCCAATATTTTAGCGGGCCCGCTAGTCGAGCTTGCTCCAATGATTGCCGGGCACGTGACCCCTAGCGGCCGCATTGCGCTATCCGGCATCTTGGCGAACCAGGCAAATGAGGTTTATGAAGCCTATGCCGCACAGGGAATCGCCATGGAGGAGCCAGTGATTCGCGAAGGCTGGGTGCGACTTAACGGCCAGCGTCCGCGTTAAAGCGGCAAACGGCCTTCACCCCATCACCGAGTAGGCGTATCATACGCCCCCTTGAATCGCCTACTCGCCGCTAGCCCAGCACACTTAAAGCCTAACGCCATGACTGTAGCCAATGCACTAGCCACCAATGAGCCCGTCACCATTGGGACGTATGCATTACCCAACCGGGTAATTCTCGCGCCCATGGCCGGCGTCACCGACCGGCCTTTCCGCCAGTTATGTCGGCGGCTGGGGGCTGGCTGGGTGGTGGGTGAAATGGTGACGTCAGACCCCAGCTTATGGCACACGCGTAAATCGCAGCTACGGATGGACCATCGCGGAGAGCCCGACCCGCGCGTGGTACAAATCGCCGGTGGCGATGCCGAGATGCTCGCCCAGGCGGCGCGGTTGAATGCCGAACTTGGCGCTCAGATCATCGATATCAACATGGGCTGCCCCGCGAAAAAAGTCTGCAACAAAGCCGCTGGGTCGGCGCTCCTTCGCGATGAAGCCCTGGTTGCCGAGATTCTTGACGCAGTAGTTTCAGCGGTCGATATTCCAGTAACGCTGAAAATTCGCACCGGCTGGTGCGCCGAATCAAACAACGCCCTGCGAATTGCCCGCTTAGCTGAGTCCGCAGGCATTCAAGCACTCGCCGTACATGGCCGTCACCGCCAGCAGCGCTATACTGGACAGGCAGAGTACGACACGATTGCTGAAATCAAATCTCACCTTTCAATACCGGTGATAGCCAACGGCGACATAACAAGTCCGGAAAAAGCCGCCGAGGTACTCGCTTATACCGGCGCTGATGCAGTAATGGTAGGCCGTGGTGCTCAGGGCAACCCGTGGATATTTCAACAGATTAACCACTATCTTCAGCATGGGGAACGGTTGGCGCTACCCACCCTTGTGGAGCGCCGCCACGTGCTACACGGGCATGTCGAGGCGTTGCATGAGTTTTATGGCACGACTATGGGTGTGCGTATTGCGCGCAAGCATGTCGGCTGGTACCTCAGCGACGACCCACGCTTTACGCAGCCTCAGCAGCGCGCGCTTAAGCAGCAGTTCAATGCGTTAGCGTCACCTGAAACGCAATTTGATTGGATCAACGACGTGATGGCCCCCGGTGCTGCCATACGTTTGCTAGCCAAAGGAAGCCATGCTGCATGACCGAACGCGATCTTCTCTCTAGCGACACCTACTCTTCTAGCGACACCCGTGCCAGCGAAGGCTACTCCCATTTAACGGGCACGCTTGCGGATCCGGCGGCTGCTAGCTCACCGCCACAGCCGCTTAGAGAGGCTGTTGAAACGGCAATGCGCCGCTACTTTGAGCATTTAGATGGCAGCCAAGCCAGCGACCTTTATGCCATGGTGATGGCCGAAGTAGAGGCACCATTACTCGCCTGCGTTTTGGAGCACACCGACGGCAACCAGACCCGTGCCGCGGATGTGCTCGGCTTGAACCGCGGCACCCTGCGTAAAAAACTCAAGCAATACGGACTTATCGAAGGTGACGCCCCATAACCCTGGGGCGTTGTTATTTTCTATTCTCGACTCTGCATACGAGCATTCTTATGGCTGATAATCCTCTCATGGCTGATAGTTCTTCCTTGACTGACAGTAGCGCCACCCCCGTCCGCCGCGCTCTTTTGAGCGTTTCTGATAAAACCGGCATTGTAGAATTTGCCCGTGGCCTGACTCAACATGGTGTTGAACTGCTCTCCACGGGTGGCACCTTCCGCCTACTGCAGGAAAATGCTATCGCAGTGAAAGAAGTGTCTGAACACACCGGTTTCCCCGAAATTATGGATGGCCGGGTAAAAACGCTGCATCCGAAAATCCACGGCGGCATCCTGGCGCGCCGTGGTCAGGATGATGCGGTCATGGCTGAGAACGACATTACCCCGATCGACATGGTGGTCGTCAACCTCTACCCATTTGCCGCGACGGTAGCCAAGCCTGATTGCACGCTGGAAGATGCGATTGAAAATATCGATATCGGCGGCCCAACCATGGTACGCGCCTGCGCCAAAAACCACGCCTACACCACTATCGTGGTCAATAGCAGTGACTATGCGCGGGTACTTGGTGAGCTGGCCGCACAGGATGGCCAGGTGAGTCGCGTCACGCGTTTTGATTTAGCGGTAAAAGCGTTTGAACACACCGCTGGCTACGACGGCGCGATTGCTGACTACCTGGGTCGCCAAGTGAATGCTAGCGATAAGACCTTCCCACGCACTTTTAACCTGCAGCTCGATAAAAAGCAGGACATGCGCTACGGCGAAAACCCGCATCAGCAGGCAGCCTTTTACGTTGACCCCCAGGCGAGCGAGCCCAGTGTCGCTACGGCCAAAATGCTCCAAGGCAAGCCGCTTTCATATAACAATGTCGCCGATACTGACGCTGCGTTTGAGTGTGTAAAAGCCTTTAACGAGACAGCCTGCGTGATTGTTAAACACGCCAACCCCTGCGGCGTCGCCATTGGCGCAACCGCCTTAGCCGCTTACGACAAAGCCTTTGCCACCGATCCTACCAGTGCGTTTGGCGGCATTATCGCTTTCAATACACCGCTAGACGCCGAAACAGCCCAGGCGATCATTGATCGCCAGTTTGTCGAGGTAATTATTGCCCCAGGGGTCAGCGATGAAGCCGCTGCCATCGTGGCGAATAAGCAAAACGTACGCTTGCTGGACGTCAGCGCTCACTGGCCCGGCGAGCAGCAGCCTGCGCTGGACTTTAAGCGTGTCAACGGCGGGTTACTGGTGCAGGAACGTGACGACGGAATGGTCACCCGTGACAACCTGACAGTGGTCAGCCAGCGCGCCCCTAGCGAACAGGAGCTGCGTGATCTGGCCTTTGCCTGGCGAGTGGCCAAGTTCGTCAAATCCAACGCCATTGTGTATGCCAAAGAGGGCCAAACCGTGGGCGTTGGCGCGGGCCAAATGAGCCGCGTTTACTCGGCTAAAATTGCCGGCATTAAGGCCGCCGACGAAGGTCTTTCGGTGCCCGGATCAGTGATGGCGTCTGACGCCTTCTTCCCGTTCCGCGATGGCATTGATGCCGCGGCAGCCGCAGGCATTACCGCCGTGATTCAACCGGGGGGTTCCATGCGCGACCAGGAAGTGATCGACGCCGCCAACGAAGCAGGCATTGCCATGGTGTTTACCGGCATGCGCCACTTCCGCCACTAAGAGTAGCCACGACGCTTAGCCACACTATCGGCATCAAACTGATACCGTAAAAAACTAGCCCCCATCAGCAGCGCGCTGATGGGGGCTTTTTTACCCAGTCTTACTTAAAAAAGAACACTTAGGGCTCAGCCAAGATCAATACATAGATACTTGGTTTCAAGGTACTCTTCCAAGCCCTGATGGCCGCCTTCACGGCCTAAGCCTGAGGCTTTGACACCCCCAAACGGCGCAGCAGCGTTAGAAATGGCGCCGGTATTAATCCCGACCATACCGTACTCAAGTGCTTCGGCCACGCGCCATACGCGGGAGAGATCACGCGAATAGAAGTAAGAAGCCAAGCCATACTGGGTATCGTTGGCCATTTCAATCGCGGTCTCTTCATCGTCAAACGGGAAGACAGCCGCGAGCGGACCGAAGGTCTCTTCATGAGCCACTTTCATCTTGTCGGTCGCAAAACTGATCAGCGTCGGCGTAAAGAAGTTACCGCCCAACGGGTGCGGATGCCCGCCCAACAACAGCTCTGCACCATTATCGATGGCGTCCTGCACATGTTCACTGACTTTTTTAACCGCATTGCTATCAATGAGCGGACCGATATTAATATTCGGCTTGGTGCCATCGCCGACATGCAGCTCGCTGTTCATGGCAACCGCTAACTTTTCGCAAAAGGCATTAATCACGCTGGACTGAACCAGGAAGCGATTAGTGCAAACACAGGTTTGCCCGGCGTTACGGAATTTAGCGGCCATGGCGCCTTCTACGGCGGCGTCTAAATCGGCATCTTCAAACACGATAAACGGCGCATTACCGCCCAACTCTAGCGAGATTTTCTGTACGTGTTCCGCCGCTTGCGCCATCAGCTTGCGGCCTACTTCGGTCGAGCCAGTGAAGGTAATCTTGCGCACTTTGGGCGACTGGGTCATGGCTTGGGCAATATCGCTGGCACTGCCGGGCACCACATTGAACACACCGCGGGGAATGCCGGCACGCTCGGCCAATAGCGCGAGCGCAGTGGCTGAAAAAGGCGTCTGGCTAGCAGGTTTAACCACGATCGTGCAGCCTGCTGCCAGTGCAGCCCCTGCCTTGCGAGTAATCATCGCCGCAGGGAAATTCCAGGGCGTAATGGCCCCCACAACACCGACGGGCTGCTTAGTTACCACAATGCGCTGGTTAGCTTTAGCGGCAGGAATGGTTTCGCCGTAAACGCGTCGCGCTTCTTCGGCAAACCAGCGCAGAAAACTGGCCGCATAGGCAATTTCACCCGCCGCTTCTTTGAGCGGCTTACCCTGTTCGTAGGTCATCAGCATGGCAAGATCCTGCTGATGCTCCATCATCAGATCGTGCCATTTCAACAACAAATCCGCTCGCTCCTGAGCGGTAAGGGCACGCCATGCCGGTAGTGCAGCATCCGCCGCGTCTATCGCCCGCTCGGTCTCAACTTTTCCCAAGCGGGGAATATCGCCAATCGCTTCGCCGGTTGCCGGGTTCAATACGGTGATCTGTTCGCCGCTATCCGCCGCGACCCAACTGCCGTCTATATAAGCAAAGGGGCAATACAGCTGTGTTTCTTTAAGCGCTTCCATGACAGACTCCTGACCAAAATGATGGCCTTATAGGCTCATTAACCTCTTCATGCTAAGACGAAACACCCCTTTAGACCAAGTTTACCGCGTGCTTGACTCGCTAATTAACAACAGTTGAATCAGTTAATCAGCATTAAAAACTCTTGCCGGGTCGCCTGGTTGCTACGAAAACCACCCAGCATTACCGAAGATGTCATGCTGGAGTTTTGCTTCTCTACGCCACGCATCATCATACAGAGGTGACGCGCCTCAATGACCACAGCAACGCCCGTTGCCTGAGTCACTTCCTGAACGGCATCTGCAATCTCACGGGTTAAATTCTCTTGGATCTGCATACGGCGCGCAAACATATCGACAATACGGGCAAACTTAGACAGTCCTAATACTTTACCGTTTGGCAGATAGGCAATGTGGCATTTACCGATAAATGGCAGCAAGTGGTGTTCACACATTGAGTAGAGTTCAATGTCTTTCACCAACACCATTTCATCCGTTTGCGATTCAAACACCGCACCATTAACGATCTCGTCCAACGACTGAGAGTAGCCTGCATTCAAAAACTGCATAGCTTTGGCTGCACGTTTCGGCGTATCTCGTAGCCCTTCACGGTTTGGGTCTTCGCCAAGTGCTGAAATTATCTGGCGATAGTGCTCGGCGATATCATCGGACATATTAAGCCTCTTCAAAAACTGTATCAAAACCGTGCGCAATCGCGTCCAAACGGTCACCTAGGTCTCTAACCCTTTGCGCATGAAAAAGTAAAACTACCACTAGAGGGACGTTAACCACCGCCTTTCTCTACCCAAGTTGTACAAAAAGTATACTTTTCATAAAAAACGCACAACAAATATTAATTAATTCCATTATTTTACCGCATCTCGCCTGCTGTTGGCTTCTCTAACTGCGGCAGAGCGCCGCGGTGCTCACTTTGCAACCTAGGGGCCTGTGCTATGATAAATCATTATTATTGATTGCCTTTATTTCAGGCACCACCATTGAGAGTTCGCCATGTCATTTAAGCCAACGCCCTTTTGGTTAGCCGCCATTGCGGCCCCCTTTTATTTCTCCACGCCGCTACCTTCTTTCGCCGCAGAAGCGACACTTTCACTGCCCAATGAAGCGACTGTTGGCGTTGAGGTTGTTGAAGAGCTTACCTTTGAGTCAAACCAAGCTCGTCTTAACGACATATTGCTTCACCCCACTCAAGCTGAGAAAGCTTCGCACTCGCTGCCTGAATATTGTGTCATCGTGGGCAATGCCCAATTAGTCGATGAGCGCATTCGTGTTACCACAAAAGATGCCACCTGCATTGAAACACACGATGCGGACAGTGATATTTTTACAGGTGAATTCAGCGCCAGCGCGTATGCCGAAGATGGTCAATACGGCATCGCATGCGAAGGCACTCCGTGCACGCTTTCTCCTGGGCAAACGTTCGTTCTCACGCTAAATGAGTCCCTAGAGATTAAAGAGCAGGACAACCCCTCTGAAGAATTGAACGAGCAACGCCGCCAAGTTGACGGCGAAGGCGTCGCTAACCCCGTACCCCGCGAAGAGGCCGTACCAGATTAAATCGTCCCTATTTACGCCAGCCAGCGGGGATTGTCTAACTGCAGGCACTGCTGCTCTAATTGGCGGATATGCTGATCCCAATAGCCACTATCCGCCAGCCAGGGAAAAGCACGGGGAAAAGCAGGATCATCCCAGCGAGAGACCAGCCACGCTGAGTGCCTAATTAAACGATAACTTCTCAGTGGTTCTATCAACGCCAACTGATCAGTAGGAAACGAACAGGTTTCCTCATACCCTTCGGTAATTTCACTTAGATATGATCGCCACCCCTGGGGGTCATCCGTGGGCAGTAGCATCCAGATATCCTGCATAGCAGGCGCCATGATGCAGTCGTCAAAATCGACCAGCGTAAAGTCCTCATCACGCCCCAGCACATTGCCCAAATGGCAATCTCCATGGCAGCGAATCATGCTGCTGGCGGGCACCGTATGTTTTACAAGCTGCTGATGCACCTTTTCAATTACATTATCGTAGGCCCGGCGCTGATGACGGTTCAGCCAATTACTGGCCAGCACTCGCTGCTGGGCATCTAAAATACCACTCGCCATTTCTAGCCGAGGACGGTGCTGAAACGTTTTTTTGGCCGACTCTTTATGCAACCGCCCTAACACCTGCCCCATGGCAAATAAGTGCGATGGATTATCTAACTCTGGTGCCTGGCCTGGGCAGTGGGGAAACAGTGCAAATCGATACGCTTTAAAATAGTGTAACGAGACACCCGCCCTATCACGCCAAGGCGCAACTACCTGCACCTGCTGACTAGCGAGCTCTTGTAAAAAATCGTGCTCTTCCTGAATCGCCGCGTCTGACCAGCGATCAGGCCGATAAAATTTAACAATCCAGTTTTTGCCGTCGTCATCGCGAAACAACAGCACACGGTTTTCATAGCTATTCAGCGCAAAGGGCTCACCGGCGGGCCAAACATCCAGCGACTCTACTGCAGACATCACTAGGTCGGGCGAAAGTGAGCTAAACGGGTGTGACATCGGTCACTCCTGGGTTGGCAAAAAGGCTTTTGAATACGCTAAAGCGCTATTCTATCAATCCTTGCCCAGGGGTGTCCGCGCGGTCGCCCAAATATCCACACGTTCTGCGCCCGCCTCTAGCGCCGCGCGCGCCAGTGCATGCCCCGTCGAGCCCGTCGTTACAACATCATCAATGATCAATACATGCGCTGGTGGCGGCGTCTCAAACACAAAGGCGCCCACCAAATTAGCAGCCCGTTGACGACGGTTTAACGTGCGCTGGGAGGGGGAATCCTTCACTCGCTTGGCAGACACCAATGGCACATCAAACTGGGGGCTGAGCCTCTCGGCTAACCACTGCGATTGATTAAATCCTCGCGTGCGAGCATGCGCTGGGTGCATAGGTACCGACAACAGTGCGTCTGCTTGGGTAGGCGGCGGCGTTAATACCATTAACTCCGCTAACAACGTGCCCGCCCGCGGAGAGGCGTGAAATTTAAAATCATGTACCAGCTCTTTAATCGGCCCCTGATACAAAAGCCCCGCTTGGGTGGTCGAGAATGCCGGTGGGTCAATTAAGCAGTGACCACACAGCTGCGCTCCGTGGTAAACAGGGTCACCGCACTGGCGACAGGCATGCAGGTTCCACGGCAGCCCGACCAAACAGGCGGTGCACCACCCCCGCCCCGCCAAGGCGGGTGCCAAACAAAAGGCGCAATAGCCAGGCATGGCCTGCTTTAGCCAATGGCCGCCACGCTGTAGCCATTGTTTTACATTCATGCCTTCTCCCCAATAGAGATATTAATATTAAACTCATGGTTGACTTCTATCACGAAGTTGATAATATACGCCTCGTCTTAGCGGATGTGGTGGAATTGGTAGACACGCTAGATTTAGGTTCTAGTGCCGTAAGGTGTGGGAGTTCGAGTCTCCCCATCCGCACCAATTACTTGTTAGTTTTGAAGCAGTTAACGTTACCCCCCTTTCAAAATGTCTTAATACCTGCCTAGCTTAGGTAATATTAAGGCTTTTTTTGCATTTTATCCCTCGCTTTAAATCATTAATGGCTCAATGCCATTTTTTTCGTGCTTAGCATTTGCCGAATTACATACTTTTAACAGGCTGACTTAGCTCCACTTTTCCGCTAGGCTCTGTTAAAACGACTAACCGGATACTCGTTTATGCCTCAATGTGAAATGGCTTACTGCGAGTAATTGACACCAATACTATCGCCAATGACTACCTCCAATAACCATGAGAAGGATCTCTAATAATGGAATGGCTCAACGATAATGCCCAAGCCATCTCGGCAATAGCCAGTATTTGCACCCTCTTCGTCTGGGTTTTCTATGCCCAATTGCTTTATAACGGCTATGTCCGCCAACGTCGCCCTCGTGTAATCATTAACCGTGGCAAGGGGATTGGTGTGGATGCTATTTGCTTAATCAGCAATATGAGCAGCGAAGCAATCTATGTTCAACACCTTGTAGCGGTGCTGCATACGCAAAAAAAGAGTTACTCTCTAGATGTGGTGGAGTACCAGCAACACGGCAGCGAAAAACAGGAAGCCAGCTATCGCACCCATCAAGGCCCGTTAGCATCGGGGGATTACCTTAATATTCAGTCGTTTGGCGACATTGTCAATCAGGTTAAGCAATATTGGGAAATTGATGACAGCCTGCTTCATGAGCAGAATATACAACTCGAAATTCGTGTTATTGCCATTTATGGCTCTGAAGATATGCCCACTGGCGCCTCGAGGTCTTTTAATCTTGATCTAGACGCATCGCCCAATCGTCAGCTTATTCCAGCTAGCGTTGATACAGACCGACTCAATAGCCGTGGCCAACGTAAGCGCGTACTTGAATGGGCAAAAGAGATCGAGACTCATAAAGCACGTTAACCCCTTACCTTTGCAAAGCTGATATTGAACAGCGAGCACTTTTGATTGAGACCATTCGATGCATAAAATCCTAACCTTCTGCTGGCTCGGCATAATGACCACGGTTGCGGCTAGCGCTTATGCCGAAGAGGATGACAGTGACCTACCTGTCTGGGCGGAAGAGCACGTTGAACCGTTTCGTGAAAGCGTAGGCAATTGGGTAGATAACACATCGCGCCGAATTGATGGTTTCTTTGGCACCGACGACCATATGCAGACCAAAAACGAGTCTTATCTTCGTTTTGGCCAAGAAATCGATTGGATGGAGGGGGATGGTACGCGCGGCGATACTTCACTTCGTTACCGTATCGATCTACCTACCTCGGAAGAACGCTTACGCCTGGTGATCGAGAGTGATCCTGAAGAGTCGCAAGGTACTCTTGAAGAGCAAGGATCAGGGCGTCTTGCCAATGACCAGCGCGACCGTCGTAGCTCTACGTTAGGCCTGGATTGGCTAGAAAGTCGTGACAAGCGCGAAAATTGGAGCAACCGCGTTGGCGCTGGTATTCGTCTGCGTCTCCCTCTGGATCCTTATGTTCGCTTTACCAGCGAACGGCTATGGCAGCTTGGTGAAGGGCCTTGGCAGCTTGAGTCGAACAACCGTGTTTCCTGGTTTAACAATGAAGGCTATTCGGCACGAACGCGCTGGGATATCGGCCGCCAATTGAGCGAACGCCGCCATTTGCGGTTTATTTCTACGGTTCAGTGGCGTGAAGAGGAAGATAAGCTGGAATACAGTGAAATTGCCGAAATCAATCACCGCATTAACCGCCGCAGCGCACTGCGCTACTCGGCGATTGCCATCGGCGAAAGCGCTTCAAATCCTCGCATGACTAACTACTACCTGCAAACACGCTATCGCCGGGACATCCATAAAGGGATTTTATTTGCCGATGTGATTCCGGAACTGCATTTTCAACGCGATGTTAGCTATGACCCACGCTGGGCCATGACACTGCGCTTGGAGATGTATTTTCAGCGAGAGATTAGTCGCGATTATTTTTAGGTACGACCTTTTAATCACGATCTTTTAAGAGCGACTAATGGGCGGCCATGCTTGGCCGCCCATTCTGGTTACAGCAAGTAAATGCTACAGCCGCAACCCACCATCGCACTCAATCATACGCCCGGTAAAGTAGTCGTTTTCAAGGATAAACGCAACGCTTTGAGCAATGTTATCCGGCTCACCCAGGCGTTTTAGCGGCACGCTTGATGAGATACGTTCCAGCATATCGGGACGCATCGAGGCGGTCATTTCGGTAGCCACAAACCCTGGCGCCACGGTGCCTGTCCGAATACCATAGCGCGCTAACTCTTTGCTCCAGGTAACCGTCAGCGCATGCACGCCTGCTTTGGCAGCGGCATAGTTGCTTTGGCCCATATTTCCTGCACGGGAAATGCTGGAGATATTAACAATCACACCTTCATGCCCTGCTTCAATCATCTGCGTGGCAGCCTCGCGACCACACAGAAAAACGCCAGTTAAATTGACGTTAATGACATTTTGCCATGCCTCCAACGACATGCGTTTTTCCACTTGCCCCTCTTTGGCCTTTACCAGGAGTGCATCCTGAGTAATCCCCGCGTTATTAACGCAACCGCTGATCGGCCCCATACGCTGAGCAATATCGGCAAATGCTTGAGTCACAGAAGCCTCTTCTGCAACATTCACCACAAAGGCTTGAGCATCGACACCTTCTGTAGCAAGTGCTGATACCGCTTGATCAAGCGCTTCAGCGCTCATATCCAACAGCGCCATGCGTGCGCCCTGCTTCCCCAGGCGCAATGCCATGGCATAACCCAACCCACGCGCCCCACCGGTGACGGCGATTACTTTATCGGCAAGTACCATTATTGACTCCTTACGAGAAATACAACCAGCTTAATTGTGCATTGCAGCATAGAAGAATTACGGGCATTAATCGAGCTACATCGCCGCTGGAGTGCGCAATGTTAGCTGCTTGCTATTTATATTTATGTCACCATATTACGCAATTACGACGGTTATCGAGTCGCTATTTCTAGCGCTTTCTGGAGTTAGTCATGCCCATTCTTGTTTTTATATCACTGTTTACCCTACTTGATTTTGTAGTGCTTTTTTCGATTGGTAGCCAAATAGGGCTATTCACTACCCTACTCCTAGTGCTTGGCACAGGCTTTGCCGGGTTACATCTTATTCGTAAAGAAGGCATATCAACCTTTGCTCGTGCGCGTCAGCGTATGCAGGTCGGCGAAATCCCTTCTAGTGAGCTATTGACTGGCGCCGCGCTTATTTTTGGTGGTGCCTTATTAATGGCGCCAGGCTTTTTATCTGATGCACTGGGCCTTGCGTGCCTGATACCTAGCGCACGCCAATTGATGTTTAAAGCACTTACTTGGCTAGGTCTGAAAAAGATTGCTAGTCAGCAGCAAGATCCTAACGCTTCCTCGGCCCGAGCACATGAGCACCACAACCCCAATACCTCCCAACAGGAGGGCCCGATCGAGGGTGACTTTATTAGCCGAGATGAGCCTCCACGCCGCGACTAAGGCGCGGATTGGAAGAAAATCGCTAAAAAATCAATTTTTTCTTACTCGCCCCCTTGAAAGGCCAACCGCAGCCCCCATTTTTCACCCAGCACACAAATTCGGCAGCGATCTAGACGGTAGCTGCCATTAACAAGGAAGACCGTCAGGTCTTCACTTCTCGCGGGTTACTCCCTCGAGAACACTTTTAGACTAACCGCCCTCATCAGGGCTTCAACCCTACTCAGGAGAACGTGAATGAATATCCGTCCTTTGCACGATCGTGTCATCGTCCGTCGCGTTGAAGAAGAGCAGAAAACCGCTGGCGGCATCGTGCTTCCGGGCAATGCAGCAGAAAAGCCGACGCGTGGCGAAATTCTTGCTGTCGGTAATGGCCGCATTCTGGAAAATGGCGATGTCCGCCCTCTCGACGTTAAAGTTGGCGATAACGTGATCTTTAAAGATGGCTACGGCGTTGAGAAACAAAAAGTCGACGGCGAAGAAGTCTTGATCATGAGCGAAGCCGATATTCTTGCGGTTGTTGAAGGCTAACAGTCGTTGCGGCTCACATTTGATTGATGAGCGCCTCGATTATTTACTTTCACGTTTTTGCATTCAATTTAGGAAGTAGCAGATATGTCAGCTAAACAAGTTAAGTTTTCAGATGATGCCCGTAAGCGTATGGCGCGCGGTGTTGACGTTCTTGCCAACGCGGTAAAAGTAACCCTCGGTCCTAAAGGCCGTAACGTGGTACTGGAAAAATCTTTCGGTTCCCCGACTGTTACTAAAGACGGTGTTTCTGTCGCCAAAGAGATCGAACTGAAAGACAAGTTCGAAAACATGGGCGCGCAGATGGTTAAAGAAGTCGCTTCACAGACTTCTGACGCCGCTGGTGACGGTACTACCACCGCTACCGTTCTGGCCCAGGCCATTATCGCTGAGGGTTTGAAAGGCGTTACTGCCGGCATGAACCCGATGGATCTTAAGCGCGGCATCGACCAAGCCGTTAATGCTGCCGTTAAAGAAATCAAGGCGATGTCTGTCCCTTGCACCGACACCAAGTCGATTGCACAGGTTGGCACCATCTCTGCTAACGGTGACAAGCGCATCGGTGAAATTATCGCCGAAGCGATGGAAAAAGTCGGCAAAGAAGGCGTCATCACCGTTGATGAAGGCCGTGGCTTTGAAGACGAGCTGGAAGTCGTGGAAGGTATGCAGTTTGATCGCGGCTACCTGTCTCCTTACTTCGTTACCAACCAGGACACCATGACGGTTGAACTTGAAGATCCTTACATCCTGTTAGTGGATAAAAAGATCTCCAACATCCGTGAGCTGCTGCCGGTTCTCGAAGCTGTTGCTAAGCAAGGCAAGCCGCTAGCCATCATCGCTGAAGATATCGAAGGCGAAGCACTGGCAACGCTGGTTGTTAACAACATGCGCGGCATCGTTAAAGTAGCCGCTGCCAAAGCACCTGGTTTCGGCGACCGTCGTAAGTCCATGCTGCAGGATATCGCTATCCTGACCAACGGCACGGTCATCTCTGAAGAAGTCGGCCTGACGCTTGAGCAAGCGAACCTGGATCACCTGGGTACCGCTAAGCGCATGACCATGTCTAAAGAGAATACCACCATCATCGATGGCGCTGGTGCAGAAGGCGATATCGAAGCACGCGTTAACCAGATCCGCGCGCAAATCGAAGACACCTCTTCTGACTACGACAAAGAGAAGCTGCAAGAGCGCGTTGCCAAACTGGCAGGCGGTGTTGCCGTTATCCGTGTCGGTGCTGCCACCGAAGTGGAAATGAAAGAGAAGAAAGCCCGCGTTGAAGACGCACTGCACTCTACTCGTGCAGCCGTTGAAGAAGGCGTGGTACCTGGTGGCGGTACTGCACTGGTTCGCGTTATGGCGAAAGTACAAGGCTTGACTGGCGACAACGAAGACCAGAACCACGGTATCAACATGGCGCTACGCGCTATGCAGGCACCGCTACGTCAAATCGTGGCTAACGCTGGTGAAGAGCCCGCCGTTGTTATCAACCGTGTGAAAGATGAAACCGGCAACTTCGGCTACAACGCACAGACCGGAGAGTACGGCGATCTGTTCGAAATGGGCGTTCTGGATCCGGCCAAAGTAACCCGTACTGCACTGCAGTCCGCTGGTTCTGTGGCTGGTCTGATGATCACCACCGAGTGCATGATCGCTGAAGACCCGGAAGAGAAAGACTCTGCCCCTGATATGGGTGGCATGGGCGGAATGGGTGGCATGGGCGGCATGATGTAATGCACCCCTGAGCCCTATGCTCAAGGCTACTAGCTATTAAAGTAGTCACCAACAACCCCGCCTTGTGCGGGGTTGTTGCGTTTTATGAGTCGCCAACATGTGGTGCCAACAATCAGTAGCAACCCAATACGCCTCCGCCCCATTGCATTGAGCTAACGTGGTACTATCAGCGCGATTTTTTATAAGGCTATAGGGCGAAATCAGCGCATGTTGCAGCATATTCGTATCGTACTCGTTCAGACCTTCCACCCAGGCAATATTGGTGCTGCGGCGCGGGCCATGAAAACCATGGGCTTAACCGAGCTAGTGCTGGTTAATCCACGCATGTTTCCTGACGAAGAAGCCACTCGCCTTTCCGCAGGGGCCACCGATGTTTTGGATAATGCACGGGTAGTGACAACATTGGAGGAAGCGGTTAACGACTGCGTTCAGGTCGTCGGTGCCAGCGCGCGCTTGCGCAACCTACCTTTGCCACACTATGACGAACCCGACGATATGGCGGCAGACGTTATTCAGAACGCACAAACGGCGCCGGTGGCACTGGTGTTTGGACGTGAACGTTCCGGGCTGACTAACGATGAGATCCGCTGCTGCACGCATCAAGTGAGCATTCCCGCCAACCCTGATTACGGCATTCTGAATTTATCCCAGGCGGTGCAGATTCTGGCGTATGAAGTGCATCGCGCTTGGCGTAAAGGAGAGGATAGTGGCTTTAGTTACCAGCGCCCGCTGGAGGCAACACCGCCGAGCCGCGAACAGTTTTTACACTTTCAGGCGCATCTGGGCCGCTTAATGCAGGAGAGCGGCTTTTTAACGCAGCCCCACGCCCGCACTGAAGAGCAGCTTCAAGCCCTCTTCGCCCGAGCCCAACCCAGCCGCAAAGAGCTTTCACTGTTACGAGGACTATTAAGCGCGTTTGAATCCCACCTACCTAAACAATAACGGGCTAAATTAAAAAAGGGACAACCAGTGTTGTCCCTTTATGGATCTAAAATAGTGGTTTTAAAGCAGAATCTTTAGAGCATCATCGCCGCTAGCCAGCCAAAGCCTACTAACGGAATGTTGTAGTGTAGAAACGTTGGCACCACGCTGTCCCACATATGATCATGCTGGCGATCAACGTTCAGGCCAGACGTTGGCCCCAAGGTTGAATCCGACGCTGGTGAGCCCGCATCACCCAACGCAGCTGCCGTACCTACCAATACCACCGTTGCCATGGGCGAAAAACCAAACTGTACCGCTAAAGGCACAAAAATCGCCGCGATAATGGGAATGGTAGAAAACGAAGAGCCAATCCCCAAAGTAATAAATAGCCCTACCAACAACATCACCAGGGCGGCTAAACCGCGATTATCACCAAATAGCGCGAAAGCGCCCGATACAAGCGCATCAATTTCTCCTGTGGTTTTCATCACTTCCGCAAAGCCCGCCGCAGAAATCATGATAAAACCGATCAGCGCCATCATGCGCATACCGCTGGTGAACAGATCGTCTGCCTCGCGCCACTTAAAGATGCCGCCCATCGACAGCAGGCCAATACCCACCAGGCCACCTAGGATCATTGAGCCGCTATACAGCTGCAGGCCGAGCGCGGCAACAATAGCCACCCCTGACATCACCAGCCCCAACATATGTGGTTCAGCAGGCTTATGCCCTTCAGTCACATGGCGGCTAGCGATGTCTTGCACTTGGTATTCCCGCGGACGGCGGTAACTCCATAGCAGTGCCACAATTAGCCCCAGCGCCATTCCCCCGACCGGTATGGCCATGGCCATCGGCACCATGCCCCGGGTGATCTCCAAACCTAACGGTTCGCCAGCGCTATTTAAGTTTGCCAGCAGAATGTCGTTTAGAAAGATCGCCCCGAACCCTACCGGCAGCAGCATATAAGGCGCTGTCAAACCAAAGGTGAGTGCGCACGCCACCGCACGTCGATCAAGCTTCAAGCGGTTCATCACGGTTAACAGCGGTGGGATCAACACCGGTATAAAGGCGATATGTACCGGGATAGCATTTTGCGAAGAGATCGCCACCAGTAGTACCGCCGTGAGCAGCAACATTTTGACGCGGGCCTGTTGCGAGGCAGTGGTTTCTTTACCCAATAAGGTTATCAAGCGGTTCGCCAGCATATCCGGCAGCCCTGAACGGGAAATAGCGACCGCAAACGCCCCTAATGTGGCATAAGCCAGTGCCACCTGAGCTCCTCCGCCAACACCTTCATTAAAGGCATCCAGGGTTTGTTCAAGTGACAACCCGCCCACCAGACCACCCACCAAGGCACCTACCACTAACGCAAACACCACCGAAACACGCGCCAGTGATAGAGCCACCATCACCAGCACCGCAAGAATTACTGCATTCATGGAAATCCCTAGAGCTATTAAGAGGTCATTAATGGCGAAGGGAGCGGATTTTAGCAGATTACAACGTCAAACCTAAGACTAAGGTTTACCGTTAACGTGTTGCTACTTTAGTCGTGACGCCATTGCTGCGTCGCACCATGCTGCCTACCATTCTCTCTTTTGCTTAACTTCAGCGCTCACTACTTTAACAATTGCTTAGGAGCTCCCATGAGCATACTTGCCATTATCATTTCGCTGCTTTTATTGATGCTCCTAGCTTACCGAGGCATTTCAGTACTGCTGCTGGCTCCATTAATGGCCTGCTTGGCGGTACTACTCTCGGGGGATGCTGCGTTTCTTCTGCCGATCTATACCGATACTTTTATGAGTGCGTTGGGCAACTACGTCATTCAATTCTTTCCACTATTTTTATTAGGCGCACTCTTTGGACAGCTAATGGCCGATTCAGGCGCAGCCCAATCAATTGCTAACGGCATTGTTAATAAGCTGGGTACCCATCACGTAGTCCTCACCGTGGTCATGGCCTGTGCGGTATTAACCTATGGCGGTGTATCGCTGTTTGTTGTCGCCTTTGCCATTTACCCCATCAGCCGTGAACTGTTTCGTAGTGCGAATGTGCCCAAGCGGCTTATTCCCGCTTCGATTGCTCTTGGCTCCTTTACCTTTACCATGACCGCGCTGCCGGGCACGCCTGCCATTCAGAATGCGATTCCTATTCCTTACTTTGAAACCAACAGTTTTGCAGCACCGGGCCTGGGCATTATTGCTGGGCTGATCATGCTTGGCTTGGGCACCTACTATTTACAATCACGGGTGAAAAATGCAGCCTCCAAAGACGAGGGCTACGGTCAACATACCGAGCGAGAAGCGGCTACCAATGAAGCAGCGGCGCCAACCACTCACATGCCGCTGGCGTTAGCGCTCATCCCATTAATCATGGTGATTGGATTAAATGCACTGTTTACTTACGGGGTGTTTCCAGCGATTGATTTAAGCTTTATCAGCGACGAGTTTGAAAATGTCTCACCGTCCGGCCAGAGCGGTCTTTGGGCCATTTTGATTGCCCTGCTCAGCGCCTCTGCATGGTTAATCATTACCCGCTGGAAGCATTGGCTGGATCTTAAAGAGAGTGTTAATAAAGGCTGTCTGGGTTCACTACTACCTATTTTCAATACCGCCTCCGAAGTTGGCTACGGTGCGGTCATCGCTAGCTTGGCAGGCTTTGCGATTATCCGCGATGCTGTCCTCTCTGCCTCACCCGGCAATCCTTTAATTTCTGAAGCCATGGCGATGAGCGTCCTGGCGGGAATCACGGGCTCCTCCTCCGGTGGGCTCTCGATTGCACTGGAAACATTAGGCAGTGAATACCTCGCCATGGCTCAGGAAGCGGGCATTGATCCCGAGTTGATGCACCGGGTAGCAACGCTGGCGGCGGGCGGTATGGATACCCTACCTCACTCAGGTGCTGTTATTACGCTGCTGGCTATCTGTGGACTGACACATCGACAGTCTTACGCCAACGTCGCCATGGTGACCATTGTGCTGCCAATTACGGCACTGATCAGCGTTATTACGCTAGGTACACTATTTGGCAGTTTCTAAACGCCTACCACCCATGCGATAGTGAACAAACGGTAAGCCTGCAAATAAAGAGAACATCATGGCGCTCATTCGTCACCACTCACTGCTGTTGATTATCCTGGGAAGTTTGGTTATTTCCACGGCCATGGGCTTACGCCACGGATTTGGGCTCTTTATGGAGCCACTCAGCAGCGAGCTAGGCTGGGGTCGCGGGGTGTTTGCCTTCGCCCTCGCGTTACAAAACTTGGTTTGGGGTTTGTCACAACCCTTTACCGGCGCGCTGGCTGACCGTTTCGGTGCGGCTAAGATTATCGTCGTTGGCGGCTTGTTGTATGCCTTAGGGCTGCTGTTTATGAGCCTTTCCACTTCGGTGTTAGGCATGACAGTCAGCGCCGGGCTGCTGATTGGCCTTGGTCTTTCGGGTACCACGTTCTCGGTGATCCTGGGTGCCGTTGGTCGCGCAGTGGCGCCTGAAAAACGCAGCATGGCTATGGGCATTGTGAGCGCCGCAGGCTCATTTGGGCAATTCGCCATGCTGCCCGGCACGCTGGGCCTGCTTGAGTGGCTTGGCTGGGCAGCAGCACTCATGGCGATGGCAGCCATCGCTACCATCATCATTCCTTTGGGCGCCATGCTGCGCGATAAGCCTTCCGCTAAAACGGCAACCGACTTAAGCCTGAAAGATGCGCTTAATGAGGCAGCGGGCCAAAAGGGCTTTTGGCTACTCTGCTTAGGCTTTTTTGTCTGTGGTTTTCAGGTGGTGTTTATTGCCGTACACCTACCCGGCTACCTGTTTGATAACGGCCTTGCCGTTCAGGTAGGAACTACGGTGCTGGCGTTAGTGGGTTTATTTAATATTGTCGGCACCTATACCGCTGGCTGGATGGGTGGCATTTGGTCAAAACCCAAGCTGCTGACCTGGCTCTACTTGATTCGCGGCGTGGTAATTACGGCGTTTGTTTATTTGCCATTAAGCCCTGTGAGTGCTTATGTATTTGGTATTGCGATGGGGCTGCTTTGGCTTTCTACGGTGCCACTGACTAATGGCATCGTGGCTTCCGTGTTTGGTGTACGCCACCTCTCCATGCTGGGCGGCATCGTGTTTCTATTTCATCAGTTAGGCTCTTTTATGGGCGTTTGGTTGGGCGGCTATTTTTATGATTTAACCGGTCACTACAATACGGTATGGCAAATCGCTATCGTGCTCTCTGTGTTGGCAGCTGCGCTACACTGGTTTATTAGTGAGAAGCCGCTTGAGCGTGGCACGCTAACCAAGGTGACGTCATGAACCCTGCCAAAACAGTAAGCTCTCTACTTTTAGCGGCCGCTCTGCTGGGTGGCTTGGCATTCGCCTGGTGGGGCTGGCAAAACCTCGACCCTTCACTGCTGCTATTTGGCAGTCGGCTGTGTTAAAAGGCTACTACCGCTACTCAAGCTGATCTTCATGCGCAGGATCAACTTTTTGGATACTCTTTCATTCTACACTCTGGCATCAATGAGATAGTGCTTGAGCGCTACTGCTAACCCTCCCTGACACGCGGAAGATTGAATGGAACTTGTGGCATCACTTGCCCGACAGTTTAAAGATAGCCTGCGCGACCTTGCGCCGGTGGTGTTGGTGATGGCGTTTTTCCAACTCGTGGTTATTCGTCAGCCACTGCCCGACTCCCTCGCTTTGATGGATCTGGCCTTAGGCCTAGTGTTTGTTGTCGTAGGCCTCACACTCTTTATCAAAGGACTTGAGCTGGGACTGTTTCCATTGGGTGAAAACTTAGCGCATGCCTTTGTAAAAAAGGGCTCGGTCATATGGCTACTGATGTTTGCTTTTGCACTGGGGCTTGGCTCTACCGTGGCCGAGCCTGCCTTGATCGCGATCGCCGCCCGAGCGGCTGAAGTGGTTGCCCAAGGCGGTCTAATCAATAACAGCATTAGCGCTCAAGACAGCTTTGCCTTTGCGCTGCGGATGGTGGTGGCTGTTTCTGTTGGCGTAGCGGTTGTAATAGGTGTAGTACGTATTTTTAAGGGCTGGTCGCTGCATTTAATGATTATTGCCGGTTACGTGCTGGTGCTGTTGTTAACCCTGCTTGCCCCCGCCGAGATGATTGGCATCGCTTATGATTCTGGCGGTGTGACAACCTCGACCATTACGGTGCCGCTGGTGACAGCACTGGGCGTAGGACTCGCGTCTTCGATAAAAGGCCGCAGCCCGATGCTCGACGGTTTTGGCCTGATTGCATTGGCATCAGTGATGCCGATTATTTTTGTGCTGGTATTTGGCATTGTCGGCATCCATCTGATACCAGGAGTCGCTCCATGACGCTTATCGTCACTTTTTGGGGAACACTGCTGGATATCCTGCCTATCGCTGCAATCGTTTTCGGCTTCCAATTCTTGGTCATTCGTAAGCCTGTAAAGCGCCTGCCGCAGGTTTTGGTCGGTTTTCTTATGGTTTGGGTGGGGCTGTCGTTTTTTTTAGTCGGCTTAGAGCAAGCACTGTTTCCAATGGGTGAGTTAATGGCCACCCAGCTCACTAACCATGAATTTTTGCCAAGCTTAGCCGAAGGGGCCCAGCGTCATTGGAGTGACTATTACTGGGTATATATTTTCGCCTTTGCTATTGGCGCCAGTACGACAATTGCCGAACCATCGCTCATTGCGGTTTCGTTGAAGGCAGGTGAGATTTCAGGCGGCACGATTGACCCATTGATGCTGCGCATTGCGGTTGCACTTGGTATGGCTTTTGGGATCACGCTGGGTACTTGGCGTATTGTAATGGGCTGGCCGTTGCAGTGGTTCGTATTCGCCGCTTACTTGCTGGTCATTGTTCAAACTTTGCGTTCGCCGCGATCCATTATTCCGTTGGCATTCGACTCAGGTGGCGTCACTACTTCTACCATAACGGTGCCGATTATTGCCGCGTTAGGATTAGGACTTGCAACAGAAATTCCTGGACGTAGCCCGGTAATGGACGGCTTTGGCATGATCGCTCTTGCCTGTTTATTTCCTATTATTACCGTAATGGGTTATGCCCAAATTGCTCAATGGCGGGCCACACGACGAAGCACAGCCAATACCTCAACGCCATTAAAAAGCAAACTAGTAGGAAAAGGAGATCACGATGCGTTTTAAACTCATTGTCGCCATGGTGGAAGACGAACTAACCGATGCCATTATTGAAGCCGCACGCCATGCAGGTGCTACGGGCGCCACCGTGATCAATAACGCCCGAGGCGAAGGGTTAAATAAAGCCCACGGAATTTTTGGCATGGAGATTACCGCACAACGGGATATGCTGCTGTTCCTGGCGGAGGAGCACCGCAGCCGCCATATTCTTGAGGCGATTGCCCAAGTGGGCGAATTTGATGAGACACCTGGCACGGGTATCGCTTTTCAGCTCGATGTAGAGGATGCCGTAGGGGTAAAAAACCAGATTAAATCACTTTCCGAATCGGCCGATCAGGCGCAGCCATAAGTTTCGCAACGCCCTACTTTTTGTAAGTAATTGACACTGTTCCCTAAGGCTGGCCCATGCGCCAGCGACGCCATTGGCGCATCAATACACCCTGCTTGGGCGAAAAAAGCAGCGCCATAAAAAACCAACTGGTAGCGACCAATACAATGGTGCCGCCAGAAGCAACGTCCAACACCACAGAAAGCCACAGCCCAATGACCGCTGAGCTAACGCCCACGCCCACTGAAATCAGCATCATGGTTTTAAAGCGGTCCGTGAGTAAGTGCGCCGTGGCGCCTGGAGTAATCAGCATGGCGACCACTAAAATAATGCCCACCGTTTCTAAACTCGCCACGATGGTAAGCGTCAGCAGCAAGATCAAACCGTAGTGAATCACGCTGGTATTGAAACCCAGCGCCTGAGCCTGCTGGGGGTCAAACGCGTAGAGCAGCAACGGCCGATAAGCGAGCCACACCACCAGCAAGGCAATCACGCTGGCCACTAAGGTCAGCAATAGTGCCGATTGCTGAACACCCAGCACATTGCCAAACAGGATATGCATCAGGTGGGTGCTGGAGGCGATTTTGCTGATAATCACAATGCCCAGTGCAAAAGCACCGGTAAACATTAATCCCATGGCCGCATCGGATTTGATTCGCGTGTGGCGCTCAATCGCACCAATGCCCACTGAGGTCAGCGCGCCAGTAATAAACGCGCCAATAAAGAAGGGCCAGCCTAACAGATAGGCAATGGCCACCCCCGGCAGCACCGCATGGGAGATCGCGTCGCCTAGAAGTGACCAGCGCTTAAGCACCACGTAGCAGGATAAAATACCGCAGATAGCCCCCACCAACACCGAGGTCAATAAGGCGCGCTGCATAAAGGCGTACTGGAAAGCATCTGAAATGCTAGCGGGAAATAAATTGACAATAACCATGATGGCGGCAATGAGCCCGCTCACCAACGCATCGCCAAACAGGCCAAGTGTTGCCATTAGTTCTGCCACGTTAGTTACCCCTGCGCTGCCGTTAAGGAAGATGCTTTATCGACCTGCACATCATTCGCCGACTGCTCGGTGGAACTCACTGCAAGCTCAGCCAACTTGGCATCGCTGAGCATCTCATCAGGCGAGCCTACCCCACGAATAAAACGATTGATCAACACCACATGGTCGACGTGGCGCCGTGCCCCTGGCATATCGTGAGTGACCATAATTACCGTACGTCCAGCCTCTCGCTCACCGGCCAGCACGTCTAAAATCAACCGCTCACTAGGTGGGTCTACACCCGCCAGTGGCTCATCAAGCAGTAAAATATTGGCCTGCTGAGCAAGCGTACGGGCAAGTAAAACACGCTTTTTCTGCCCACCGGATAGCGCGCCAATCGGGCGTTTCGCCAACGCCAGCATATCCACCGCTTCTAGCGCGCTCTTTACCGCCTCGCCATGGCGGCAATCATACCAACGTGAAGGCAACAGACGCCGCCACAAGGGGTCATGACGCATATGCCCATAGCGGCCACCCATCACAGTTTCCCAGACCGAGACAGGAAAATCCCATTCAATCGCTTCGCGCTGAGCCATATAAGCAATATGTCCCGCTTTACGGTGCGTCGAAATCGGCTCACCAAACGCCTGAACACTGCCACGCAGTGCCTTCATGCTACCGGTAAGCACATGAAAAAGTGTCGATTTCCCTGCCCCGTTCGGGCCTACAATAGCGGTCCATTGGCCTGCCGGAAAACGCAGGTTAATATTTTCAAGCACCGGCTGACGCTGGTAGGCCGCGTAGAGGCCTTTGATCTCAATCGCCACAGGGGAGGTAGTTGCCATCGCTATTTACTCGGTTGCCAAGGTCTGACGCAACAACTCAACGTTGTGACGCATCATGGTGAAATAGTCGCCAGCTTCACCACTTGGCTCACTCAATGAGTCCACATATAAAGGCCCAGCCACTTTAACGCCTGTATCCCGCGCCAAACTGGTCACATGGCGGTCAGAAATAGTGCTTTCCCAAAACAGCGCGGCGGGTTGGCGCTCATTGATCATATCCACCACTCGCATAAGCTGACGGGGCGAGCCCTCGGTCTCAGCGTTGGTGCCCCAGATGCCGTCATGTTCAAAATGGTAAGCATCTGAGAAATATAAAAAGGCAGCTTCGCTACTTAACAATACCCGCCGTTCGTCAGGTATCGCTTCTAAGCGCTCTTGAAGTTCAACGTGCAGCGTATGCAGCTCTTTTTTCAACGCCTCAGCACGCTGCTGGAACTCTTCAGCCCGCTGAGGAAGTACATGCTCTAGCTCGTTAGCAATTACCTGAACGTAGGTAGCAACAGCCCGCGGATCCATCCAGAGATGGGGATCGACATCGCCTTCCATATCGCCGGTAATAATGGTTTGAGTGGGGTACTCAGAAGCTTCAGCTATCGCCACTAGCGGCGTGCCATCTACAAGGGTTGCTTCCACCTGGGGCATCCACTGCTCCAACTGGTAACCGTTATAGAAAACGATGTTTGCTGTTTCTAACGCCGCAAAATTACTTGGGGTCAGTTCCCACTCATGCACTTCCGCACCAACCGGGGTTAATACTGATACGTTGGCATTCTCCCCCGCCACGCGGGTAACAATATCGCCAAGCACGGAAAACGTTACGGCAACATTCAAAGGCGATGGCGCAACATCCTCACCCTGAGCATTCACCATTGCTGCGTTTAACCACAGCGGCAGGCTCAAAGCTATACAAAGATTGCGCTTATTCATTATTCATCCCTTTCGCATTACTGATAAGTAGACTGTAGCTCAAAAATAAAGCACTGTGCAAATAGTTTAGCCTTGGCTAACAATGTTGCGTAAAAATAGGCTACTATCCCAAGTACGATCCAATGATTATTGCCACTGCTTCCGATATAATTTGCCAATGACTGATTCTAATCCGAACGCTTCATTAACCGCCCCAAGCATTCATGGTGATGCCCTTCCGCCCGTGGAGCAGCATGCTCAGCAGTATGCAACGGTGCGTAATGCCCATGAAACCGAGCTGATTGAAGACTACGTTGAGCTGATTGGGGATTTACTGACGCATCGTGGCGAAGCGCGTGCGGCGGACATTGCCAACCGCATGGCGGTTAGTCAGGCAACCGTATCGAAAATGATCAGGCGCCTAAATGAGCTTGAGCTGGTGACTAGCAAGCCCTACCGCTCTCTGTTTCTGACCGAGGCAGGCCAGAAAATGGCGGAAACCTCACGCGCTCGGCACGATATCGTATTGCATTTTTTACGCGCGCTGGGAGTCAAAGATGCCACTGCTCGTATTGATGCTGAAGGCATGGAGCACCACGTGAGCGATGAAACACTGGATATAATGCAGCGATTTACCGAGCAGCAGCAGAAAAGCTAAATGCTCATCAAGAAGCTATCGGGTTAAACTTCAAGGCTCCTGTGATGGGATAAGCGCAGGTTGCAGAAAATTAAAGCTCACCGCTCGCTACTCGTGCGGGCATTCCAAGGCGCCCTATACCTGGCAGCTTCAAGGCAGGACGCATCACATCAATACCAAAACTCAAGCCGAGAACATTAATTTCGATGCCCTCTTCTAGCGCCAGCATAATACCGGCTACCCCGCCTAATGAGAGCTGGTAACCCGTGCCACTTGGCGCAGGTGCCAAAATACCGTTGAAAATATAATCTTTGCCGATAGCGGTAACGGGCAGCGTCACCTCAAAGTCTGGTACTTCACGAATCACCCAAGCGATAAAACTGTTGCTGTTAGGCCCGGGCCATAAGCGATAAAGGTCGGCTTGAGGGTAGTCAGCAGCAGCGGATTCTATCTTGGGTATTAATTGTGCAGCCGCGCCACCGCGGTAATCAGCCAGCAGCGTGGGCGGGTTACCAAACCAGGCGCGATCAGGGGTATCAATAGAAGAGACTACCGTAGGGCGACGCCAGCTCAACACTTGGTGCAGCCGGTAGCTATCAGCATTCTCTGCTTTCGTCGCAATCCAGATATGTTCGCCAAACGCCCCGCGCCAATTATAGGCGCGGGCAGAATAGACCTGCACCACGGCTTCGGAGATCGCTGCTGGGTCTGGGGCGATCCCAGCAGAGGTGCGATCCAACGATGACCAATGCCCTTCTGTTACCACTTGATTACTTGCCAATATCCATACAGGCCCTACTAGCAGCAGCGCTAAAAGCACTACGAGAGTAAGCAGCCATCGCAGCAGCATTTTTTTCATCGAGCTATCCAAAGCTAAGAGATAACTGTAGTACCGCGATAGCTAGCTGGACGCAAGCGTATATTGAAGACATGAGGTAGGCGTTAATCAAGGAAGCTAAATATAGTAGCCACTAAACGCCAGCCATCAAGATATAAGGGTAAGGGAAGCGCTTTCTATTCGGTTACGACCATTTCGCTTAGCGCTCAATAATAAATGATCCGCGCGGTTGATCACATCATCAATCGTTTGGTCATTACGCTCTAGCGTGGCGAGGCCAATGCTGATAAATAGCTCAGCTCCCTGCAGTGTACTTCTCAACCGCTCGGCAATTACGCGGGCTCCATGGAGATCGGTTTCGGGCAACACGATGATGAATTCATCACCGCCATAGCGCCCGACCAAATCGCAGTTACGAACCGTCGCTCGTATTGCGCGAGTCACCGTTTGCAACGCCTGATCTCCAGCGGCGTGGCCCTTTTCATCGTTGATTGACTTAAAGTGATCAATATCCAGCATTAACAGGCCGAGTGATAACCCATAACGGTAAACTCGCTTGAACTCAGTCGTCGCTAACTCAAGAAGATGACGGCGGTTAAACGCTTCAGTGAGCCAATCATGAGTCGCTAAGTAGCTTAATTGCTGATTAACGGCCGTCAATTCATCGGTACGCTCCATCACCCGACGCTCTATTTCTAGTTCGGAATAATGAGCCACCTTCGAACGGCTGTAAGTGTTTGGGTTATTGACGATGCAGAGCAAATGAGTAATTACTCCTTGAAGAGTACTAATAGGTTTGAGTAGGATCTGGCAGTCGGTCTGATGATATTCCCCATCAATGTATCCACCCGCCATTTCGTAACGAACCGGCACTCCGTCTGCTACACAGTGACCACAATTTGCAATGAGCTCATCACATAACGATTCAGGAAATATATGGGATAGATGCTCCCCCACGTATATCTTTTTGCTGCTTAACATAGCTTGCTGAGTGGGGTTGACTGCCTCGACGACAAAATTACCCGGCTCTTCAAAACGAATAATTATCATTGATGCAGGAAAAAAATCCCAAAGGAACTTCAACATTGAGTCGGCATCATCACCAAAATAATCTTGAAAACCAGGTTTGTTCCGTATTGGCATGATCATAGACACGCACTCCCACCATGAGTGTAGTGGCAAATAAACAGCTATCTGTTTTATAAGGCACAGCTTATGAAGCACAACCCAGCGCATAGAGAGCGTTCTTCCATTGCTCACGACACTCTTTTACGACGTGATACTCACTATATTTCTGAGCTACAAAGGTAGATAACAGTTGCTGTAACTCAGGAATCGCGTTGGTTTCCGATAGCCTGCTAAAGAATGTATGCGACGTTTCAGCCGCCTCTTCAGCGTCAAGAAGAACCTGCCTACCCATAGTTTCATCCAACACGAAAAAATGCCTGCTATTTTTATTTAAAAAGGACATTTCTCTTAGCTGGCTAATAGTTGAAGGAAGAACTAACTCCATCTGCTTTGCCACTTCCTGCAAGTTAAAAATCCTATGTTCGCACTCCATACCAATGGCGCTCATCAAACGGCTAACGGGGGGATCAAAGGGCAGAAAGCAAAGTGCCAACCCACGATAGCGATACAACTCACGTGTCTCTTGCGAGTAAGCTAAGGTTATTTGATCCTGAGGCAGGGGACTAAGTACTGCTAAGCTAACCATTGGCAAAGCCCTCTAAGGGTATAAAACATCTCAAGGCCGGGAGGATTTCAAAAAATTATCTTAGAGCGGAACAAAGCTCAGTTACTATGATATATGTTAGCTTTTCAGCCAGTAATAAAAAGTTAACGTAAATTAAATAAATCAAAATCACCATGAACATTAAATAAATAAAAAAATTTACAAACCATAATTTATATAAGGTATTTTTATAAATAAAAATAGTAAGAAAACCATCATTACGCTTAACTTAATTAATAAAAAAGCATTAGCCGTAAATATTTTTCATTAATTAATAATGGGTGGATGCAGTCTCTGAGTGCAACGCTACTTAATGAATGGCTGGTGGGCTTTCTTGGTGTTTCGCCAATATTTCGCCCAGCACTTCAACTGGGCACCTGAAGTCAAAGCGCTTTCGAGGCCGCATATTCAGCTGTAATGCAATGGCATCAAGTTCCTCTTGGGTGTGGTGCGACAGATCCGTCCCTTTCGGTAAATACTGCCGTATCAAGCCATTGATGTTTTCATTGCTACCGCGTTGCCATGGGCTGTGAGGGTCACAAAAGTAGATTGCAACACCCGTTGCTTGGGTAATCTGTGCATGCTTAGCCATTTCTCGGCCTTGGTCATACGTCATGCTCTTGCGTGCGGCTAGTGGCATTCGGTTGAGTGCTGCGCTAAATCCCTCAACAGCTGAGGTCGCTGTGGCGTCATGTAATTTGGCGAGGATGACGTAGCCACTGCTGAGTTCAACTAACGTGCCGACGGCAGAGGCATTGTTCTTACCTTTGATTAAATCGCCCTCCCAGTGGCCTGGCATTTCGCGCTTCTCTATCTCCGGTGGACGAAGGTGAATGCTCACCATGTCGGGTATTTGGCCACGGCGATCGACCTGACCACGGCGAGGCTTACGGGTCGATTTGCCTTGGCGCAGGCAGTGAATCAACTCTTTCTTAAGCTGGCCCACAGGCAAGGCGTAAATGGCGTTGTAGACCGTCTCACGGCAGACGTAAGCATCTTCAAAACTGGGCGTCATCATGCGTTTGAGCTTGCCTGCTATTTGTTCTGGAGACAAGCGGTTGCGAAGCATATGAATGACCAGCTCAAAGCGTTCACTCCCCAACAGCAGCTTACGTTTTGGGCGACAAACCATGCGTCGAGCGCAGCGGTGCGTCTGCGCACTATGAGCACAGTAGGCACCTGACTGAGTTTGGTTGCGCCGTACTTCACGGCTGAGGGTAGACGGAGAACGCCTCAACATGTGAGCAATCTGGCGGAGACTCATGCCTTGCCTGAGGCTTACCTGTATGGTGGCACGTTCTTCGATGCTGAGTTCTGAATAGGACATAAATCCAACACCTTACTAAAATTCTTAGGTGTTGCACTCAGTTTCTGCGGCCAAGATGATAAATTTAAAGCTTATAGTTGATGACGGCCTCTCAACGCAGACGATAGCCTGCGCCTGTCAGCGTCTTAGCTGGCACATTACCCAAGGTCAGTTCGAGGCGGTGGATCTTGGCGATAGGAAGGTGGTCATCACCCTTCATTCCCCCGGCCCTATGGTTGAAGGCACTATCTGCTAGCTAATAAATTATTTTGGCCTTCACCGACGCTACCATACGATAGCTGGGTCGATTATGAAGTGGGGCTACGGCAAGCGCCACGACAAAATCCTTCTGACGTAGCCATCTCGTCGATAAATAACTCCGGGATAAATCCACATAGGGGGCGGGAGGTGTCTCGCCCGGTGGCAGGTAGGCTGGGGCCGGTTCACCCAGCGTCTCAAACGAGCGGATATAGTGATAGAGAACATCAATTCAACAAAAAACGGCAGACAAAAGATAGAGTCATCGAACCCTTCTAGCGATTCGATGACCATTCTACGTTTTGAAATTTTATTACTTATCGCCTTCAAACCCTTATATCATCTATTACCTTCCATACGCCGGGCGAACTCCATGCAGAATGGTGTATTAAGTCTTTTTCCGCGATGCTGTGTGCCTTGCCACTTAGTATTACGTCGTGATCGTGCACCTCGACTTTGATCGCATTGGCATCCTGGATAGCTCTACGTTTAAGTGAGGCCTCAATATCGGCCTTGACAGCAGCAGCGGTAGGCTTAGGTTTGAGAACGATTTGGTTACTCACACCCGTAACCCCTGTCAAGTAGCGTATGGAACTAGCAGCCAAACGCCGTTGATACTCCCAGGGGACTTCGCCGGTTAGCGTCACCCAACCGTCTTCAACCATTACCTTTAATGGGTCATTTGGAATGTATATATTCCACTCCAGCGTATTTTTAACCGCACGAGCAATATCCGCATCAGTGCGCTTGTTATTCCCAGGCAATTTTACATCCATTTCAACGGCAACGCCTTTAACACCGCTAACTCGCTGCGCTGCCATTTCTGCATGCCACTTCTCTGCATAACTATCTACATGGCCTGCTAATGTCACAATGCCGTCGTTAACCTCTACCCCAATATTCGAAGCACGAACAGTGGGTTCATACTCGAGTTCGGCAAGCACATCTTTCTGAATTTGACTATCTGACTTTGGCATCCTTAGTACTCCTTCAGTTTTGCAAGCAAATCTTCTTATTACGTAGAAATACTCACTCTACCTACTTGATTTCAAGCTTGCGCCGTAAAGCCTGTTTGGCTTTTGGCATGGTGATTGTCAATATGCCGTCTTTAAATTTAGCTTCAGCATGTTTAGTATCCACTTCTACTGGCAAGGCAATCGTCCGAGAAAAGGCACCTTGCCAAATTTCTGAATGGTAATACTCATCCTGTTTTTCCTGGGTTTCTCCAGAACGCTGGCCTTTCAACATCACGGCGTGTTCGGTTATTTCCAGGTCTATTTCTTTCCGGTCAACCCCTGGCATCTCAGCGCGCACTTCGATTTCTATGTCTCGATCAATGATGTCAACTTTAGGGTTATGTTGACCGAAAAAACCTAGCCGTTCTTTTATTAAGTCTTCCTTGAAAAAGGGCTTCATCCAGCTGCGCTCGAAGAAACCCTCTATCATACGATCAAACTCTTCCAGCGGGCTTAAAGAGCGCTTACTGGAAAGTGAGTCCGTATCTTTTTCCGCCATTACAGGCTTGCTGATTGCTTTTTCCATGACACTACTCCTATGTATTTCTTTTACTTAAGAAAAGGGCTAAATTGCATTTTTATCCTTCTTTTTCTCAATGGCTACATTACAAGCCATGGTATATTTATAGCGCAAACATTTTTATTTAGAAGGTGACACATGTAATCAAAAAGCACTAATACGCAAAAAACTTGATCCAGAGCAATTAAAACCAGCTTCACCCCAACTCACCTATAAAATGGTAGTAAAATTATTGTGTAGCAGCCAATTTGAACTCATATTAAACCTATCAATAGAACTCATATCACAATAATTTTTCGTTATTGCTTTTGTTATATATACGGACAGCTTAAAGTACAGTGGCATCAGCGTCACTTGGCACTCGAGTAAAGTGAACCAGTAAAGGTAAGTAAGTGTTATTGTTAGATAAACTAACGCTCAGTTTCTAGGGTTAATAACAATGCTTTATGATGAGACACAATACCAACATTTGGACAGGCTGGTACGAGCATCACTGGCAGGGCTAACACTCGGCATTTCTCCTACATCGGCCATGCTGACTTACTTGGACTGGCTATCAAGCCTCCAGACTTCTCCTGGAACTCAAGCTCATCTAGTACAAAAAGCAATGAAGAAACAGCTACGCTTGCTGTCTTGGGCCAGCCATTCGGCCTTCGACCCCAATGCCACAGCTTGTATTGATCCCCTGCCCCAGGATCGTCGTTTTCGTGACCCTGCCTGGCGTTACTTCCCCTATAATCTGCTTTATCAGGGCTTCCTTCTTCAACAGCAGTGGTGGCATAACGCCACCACCGGACTACGCGGCTTATCCCTGCATCACGAGCAGGCAGTAGAATTCGGTGCCCGCCAGTGGCTTGATGTGTTCTCGCCCTCCAATTTTTTACTGACTAATCCCGCGGTGCTCCAAAAAACTGTTGAGAGCGCTGGAGCCAACTTAATACAAGGGCTGCAGCACTACTGTGAAGATATCCAAAACCACTATCTCGGCAAAAGGTCAGCGGGTTCTGAAATGTATGTCGTTGGAGAAAATGTAGCAATTACACCGGGCAAGGTTATCTTTCGCAATCATCTGATCGAGCTAATCCAGTACACCCCTACTACAGAAGAAGTACATGTGATGCCTATACTCATTGTGCCTGCATGGATCATGAAGTATTACATCCTGGATTTGTCCCCCCATAACTCGCTTGTTAAGTACTTAGTCGATCATGGCCATACGGTTTTTATAATTTCCTGGCGCAACCCAACGGCCGAAGATCGCGATATTGGAATGGATGACTATCGGCAACAAGGC